>DQIG01000367.1:9894-19733 GCA_003525885.1 Stenotrophomonas sp. | reverse complement strand
AAAGGGGACGGAGGGGATTAAGTCGTATATGGCAGGCCATGCGCTCATGCCGAAAACGACTTAATCCCCTCCGTCCCCTTTTTCGCATGGTCAACACATTGCCGGTCCTAGGCTGAGCCGGTTCCAAAGGAGGTTGTCACCGCAGCACATTCGGGGGGATCCGGGATGGGTAGGAGTGGCACGGACCAACAGAGCCGGCGGGTGCCGATGACCCGTGGCCTGGGACTGCGATTTGCGTTGTTGACGGGCATGGCGATCGGACTGGTCGCACTGTCCGCCTTGATCCAGGAACTGCAGGCGGCCTCCACCGCCTGGATCGCCGGCCAAGGGTACTGGTCGCGTGGTCAGCAGGACGCGACCGCCGCACTCAGCCGCTATCTGGCGCGCGGTGATGCCCAGGACCTGGACGACGCACGCCAGGCCCTGCAGGTGCCGTTGGGCGATCTGCAGGCGCGGTTGGCGCTGGAACAGGCAGAGCCTGATGAAGAGAAGGCCCGGCAGGGCTTCCTGCAGGGTGGCAACGCGCGCGCCGACATCCCGCGCCTGGTGTTTTCGTTCCGCTATGCACGCGACATTGGCGCCTTCCGCGAAGCGACCGCGTTGTGGCGGAAGACCGATGGCGACCTGATGGCGCTGCAGCGCCTGGTCGATGAGTTGCAGTTGCGGCACGACAGTGGCCCGGTGCCGGCAGTCACACGTGACCACTACCTGCAGCAGCTGCGCGATCTCGACCGGCGGATGCAGGTGCAGAGCCAGGCGTTCTCGCAGGCGCTGCTGCGGATGGCGACGCTGGTGAGGCTGGCCACGTTGATGGTCGCAGGCCTGTCGGTGCTGGCGATCAGCCTGATGGCGGTCGCCCTGGCGCGCCGCGTCGGCAAGGACCTGACCGAACACGAGAGCCGTTTCCGCGCGGCGTTCTACCAGGCCAACGTCGGCATGCTCAAGCTCGATACCGAAGGCAAGGTGATCGAGGCCAACCAGGCGATGGCCGATATCCTCGACCATCGTCGTGACATGCTGCTGCAGCTGTCGCTGGGTGACCTGCTGATGGACGGCGAGCTGGTCATCGACGGGGTGGGGCGCATCGATTGGGACCGCCAGCTGCGCCCGAGCGAACTGCGCTTCCGCCGTCGCGATGGCAGCCTGGTCTGGGGCCGCTGGAGCGGCACCGGTGTGCGCAGCGCCGGCGGTGGCCTGTCGGTGTTCGCGATCATCGAAGACGTCAGCCAGAACCATGCACTGGCGCGCGAGATCGAGCACCACGCCAGCCATGACCCGCTGACCGGCCTGATCAACCGCCGCGAGATCGAACGGCTGCTGGAACGCGCGCTGTTGCAGGTGCGCAGCGAAGGCGGCACGCACGCGCTGTGCTACATCAACCTGGACCATTTCAAGCTGGTCAACGACAGCTTCGGCCACGCCGCAGGCGACCAGATGCTGCGCAGCTTCGCCGACTACCTGGTGGCGGCGGTGCGCGATGGCGACTGGGTGGGCCGGCTGGGTGCGGACGAGTTCGCCGTGTTCCTTGCCCATGCCGGGCAGGACGAGGCCAAGCGCGTGCTGCAGCGGGTGATCCGTAACCTGGGGCAGGCGACGTTCCCGGTCAGCGAGGGCAGCCCGCAGTTGAGCTGCAGCATCGGCGTGGTCGAGGTCAGCGCCGAGGCACCGGATGTGAACTGGCTGATGAGCGCCGCCGACAGTGCCTGCTATGCGGCCAAGCAGGCTGGCCGCAACCGCGTGCACTGCTTCAACGAGAACCGCATGGCGCTGGAGGAACGGCGCCAGGAAGCCGAGCGGCTGCAGGGCGTCAGCCTGGCCATGGCCGAGAACCGCATGGTGCTGTACGCGCAGCGCATTGCCCGCGTCGGCGATCCCACCTACCTGCACTACGAGGTACTGGTGCGCATGCGTGGCATTGATGGCAGCCTGCACCTGCCGGGCCAGTTCATGCCGGCGGTGGAGCGCTATGGCATGGCCGTGGCGCTGGACCGGCACGTGCTTGGCCTGCTGTTCCGGCACCTGCAGGTGTGCCCGGCACATGTCCGGCAGCTGGGCCTGTGCAACGTCAACGTCTCGGCGCAGTCAATCGCCGAGCCCGGCTTCCTCGCCTTTGTCTGCGACCTGCTGGAGCGCAACCGCGCGCTGGCCTCCAAGCTGTGCTTCGAGATCACCGAAACCGCTGCGATCAGCAACCTCAGCCAGGCGCGTGCCTTCATCGATGCGGTGAAGGCGCGTGGTTGCCGGATGGCCTTGGACGATTTCGGCTCCGGCCTGTCCTCGTTCGGCTACCTGCGCCAGCTGCCGGCCGACATCCTGAAGATCGACGGTGCTTTCGTGCGCGACATGGATACCGATCCGGTCAGCCATGCCACCGTGCGCGCGATCAGTGAACTGGGGCGCGAGCTGCAGATGGAGGTGGTGGCCGAATGGGTGGAGACCGCCGAAGTCGCCGCCGCGCTGACCCGGCTCGGGGTGCAGGGCCTGCAGGGCTATGCGGTCGAGCGGCCGCAGCCGCTGGAGCGGATGACCCTGGCCGACCTGCGGCCGGTACGCCTGGTGGCGGTGAAAGGTCCGCCCGCCGCAGGCTGAACGCCCGTCGGCGACTTTGGTCTACACGTGCGCTGCAGCCACGGCTGCGATAATGCCCGCCAGGGGCGACGCGCAGTGGGCGCGGGCGTAAGCAGGAACAGGACGTGGCGTGGGCGGCAGGCAGTGGCAGTACGGAACAGGAGCGGTGCTGATCGTGCTGCTGGTGTGGTTGGCAATGCCGTGGCCGCTGTGGGCCGCTGCGGCCGAAGCCGGGCGCGACTACCTGCTGGTCGGTGCGGCCACCGATGAACCCACTCCGCATCGCGCATGCACACCCGGCATGCTGGACGGTCCACGGCAACAGGTGCAGGTGCCTGCGCCGCCGGGCGGCTGGTCGGGGGAACCGCAGGCGCTGGACGTGTTCAATGTGTTCGCGGGCGAAGTCCGCGTGCAGCATGGTGATCGGGAAATCTGCGGCAACATGCATGATGCCCGTACCCGTGATTCACGGTTCCGTGCAGGCATCGGCCTGGTGGCGGTACCGCCGGCGGGCAGCCACGAACCGCTCCTGGTGTCGTGGCAGACGCCGTTGAAGGCACGATGGGTACCGACCCTGCGGCTGGGCGCGCCCAGCCCCGTGCAGCAGAACGATACCGCCCGCCTGCTGGTGCGCGCAGCCTGCATTGCCGTGGCGATCGCACTGGCGTTGTCGGCACTGATGGCGTTCCTCACCACCCGCGACCGCAGTTTCCTGGTCTACATCGCCGGAACCACCGTGCTGGTGCTGTGGCAGGCCATCCTCGGTGGCCTCAGTGGCTACCCGGAACCCTGGTTGCCGGTAGGCGAGCGCGGTGCCTGGTGGCTGCTGGCGCTGACTGCGGCCACCCAGGCACTGGTACTGCCGGCGCTGTGGCGCCTGAATGGCGGCGATCGCCTGTTGCCACGTTCGCGTCCGTTCCAGCTGCTGGCGCTGTGGGGATTGCTGGTGCTGGCCGCGCTGGTGCCCTGGCTGCCGTGGGGCAGCCTGGCCTGGGTGGCGCAGGGCCTGCAGGTGTCCTACCTGGTGGGCTGTGGCCTGGCATTGATGGTCGGGGTGTGGGCGCGGCTGCGCGGTGACCGCTGGGCGCAGGCGGGGCTGGCGGCGCTGGCGCCGATGCTGGTGTTGATCCTGGCCGACGCCTGCCGCGCTGCGTGGTTGCTGGAATATCGCGTGGAGGCCCTGCAGCTGGCGGTGACCTGGCTGCTGATGATGGCGGCCTATGCGCTGAACCAGCGGCTGGGCCGCCTGCGCCAGCAGCGCGATGAACTGCGCCAGCTGGCCGAGACCGATGGCCTGACCGGCCTGCCCAACCGCCGTGCCGGCCTGCAGCAGCTGGCCCGTCACCTGGAACGGGTCGATCGGGAACGCGGCCCGCTGGTGATCGGTTTCCTCGATATCGACCTGTTCAAGGACATCAATGACCGCCATGGCCACGCCGTGGGCGACCAGGTGCTGGTGGCGGTGGCGCGTGCATTGCGCGCTGCGGTACGCAGCCAGGACCAGGTGGTGCGGATGGGCGGCGAAGAGTTCCTGCTGCTGATGCCGGGCATGCCGCGGGAGGCGGCGTCGGCGCGCCTGGATCGCCTGCGCCAGCACATCACCGAGGCGGCCCGGGCGCTGCAGGTGCCCGGCCTGGAGGTCACCGCCAGCATCGGCCTGGCGCAGTGGCGACCGGGCGAGGACGATCTTGCCGCGCTGCTGCGCCGGGCCGACCATGCCATGTACGTGGCCAAGCGCGCCGGCCGCAACCGGGTGTTCGACGGCGAAGAACTCGACCCACCCGGCCTGGCATGAAGCGCTGCGGGCGGCGATGCCGGATAATAGGGTGATGACCACCCGACTCAACAAACATATCGCCGACACCGGCTTCTGCTCCCGCCGCGAGGCCGATCGCCTGATCGCCGCCCGCCGGGTCACCGTCAACGGCCATCCGGCCGGCACTGGCGCGGTGGTGGGCGAGGAAGACCAGGTGCTGGTCGACGGCCAGCCGCTGCGCGCGCGCGTGGCCCGCAAGCCCGGCGCCCGCCGTCACGTCTACATCGCGCTGAACAAGCCGGTCGGCGTCACCTGCACGACCGAGACGTCGGTCAAGGGCAACATCGTCGACTTCGTCGGCCATGAACAGCGCATCTTCCCGATCGGCCGCCTCGACAAGGAATCGGAAGGGCTGATCCTGATGACCAGCAACGGCGACATCGTCAACCAGATCCTGCGAGCCGAGAACGGCCACCAGAAGGAGTACCTGGTGGCGGTGAACAAGCCGGTCACCGATGAATTCCTGCGCGGCATGGCCCGTGGCGTCCGCATCCACGACCAGATGACGCTGCCGTGCAAGACCTCGCGCATCGCCAAGTTCGGTTTCCGCATCACCCTGCAGCAGGGCCTGAACCGGCAGATCCGCCTGATGGCCGCCGAGTTCGGCTATCGGGTGACCCAGCTGCGCCGCGTGCGCATCGACAACATCAAGATCGGCGCGCTGAAGCCGGGCCAGTGGCGCAACCTGACCGAGCAGGAACTGCAGGGCCTGCTGCCGAAGCAGCTGGACTGGTAACGCGCGGTAGTGCCGGCCGCTGGCCGGCTGCATCAGGCATCGAACGAGCGCGGGATGCCGGCCAACGGCCGGCACTACCCGTCGCGTAGATTGTTGACCGGCATCGGCTAGACTTCGCGGTGACCTGCCGGAACGTGACGCTGCATGATCAAGCCCGACAAGCCTGCCAATGAAGCCCTCCGGCTCGAGGCGCTGTACCGCTACCGCATCCTCGATTCGGAGCGTGAAAAATCCTTCGACGACCTGGTGGTGATCGCCAAGGCGGTCTGCGGAACCTCAATGGCGGCAGTGACGCTGATCGATGTCGAGCGGCAATGGTTCAAGTCGATCCAGGGCATCGATGCGGCAGAAAACCTGCGCAGCGAATCGATGTGCGGCCACGCGATCCTGCAACCGCAGCAGATCATGGTGGTCGAGGATGCGCTGCAGGACATCCGCTTCCACGACAACCCGGTGGTGGTGGGGGATCCCCACATCCGCTTCTATGCCGGCGCGCCGCTGATCAGCTCCGACGGCCTGCCGCTGGGCACGTTGTGCGTGTTCGACGCGCAGCCGCAGCACCTGGCCAGCGACAAGGCCGAGGCGCTGGCCGCACTGTCGCGGCAGGTGATGCTGGTGATGGAGCTGCGCCGTTTCGCGCTCGACATCCAGAACCACATGCTGGAGCGCGATGATTACGAGCGCCTGCTGTCGGAATACCAGGACGTGCTGCTGGCACAGAATGCCGACCTGGCCGAGCAGAGCCGCACCGATGCGCTGACCGGCCTGCCGAACCGGCGCGCGATGGCGGCGGCGCTTGAAGAGGCGGTGGCGGTGACCGGAGAGCAGCGCGGCGTGGTCTGCGTCGCGCTGCTGGACATCGATCATTTCAAGCACATCAACGACTTCCAGGGCCATGCCACCGGCGACCGGGTGCTGGCCGAGCTGGGCGCACTGCTGCGCTCGCACTTCGCCGGCCGCGGCATGGCCGCACGCTACGGCGGCGAGGAATTCGTGGCGGTAATGCCGGCAACCGACCTGCGCACCGCCGAACTGCAGTGCGAGTTCCTGCGCCTGGCCGTGGCCGACCTGCCCCTGGGTTTCCCGATGACGATCAGCATCGGCATCGCCGAGCACCAGCCCGGTGAAAGCGTGGACGACACGCTGGCACGTGCCGACAAGGCGCTGTACCGGGCCAAGGGCAATGGCCGCAACCGGGTGGAACTGGCGGCCTGAAACACCCCAGGTAGATCCACGCCATGCGTGGATGCTGTTTCCGATTCACATCGCGTCGCAGCTCCTGCGATCAGAACCGGGCAGCATGGCGAACCAGTTCCCACGGACGCCGACCATGCTGCAGACCCTGGCCATCGCCCGCTATCGCTCGCTGCATGGGCTGGTGCTGCCGCTGCAGCAGCTGAATGTGGTGACCGGTGACAACGGCAGTGGCAAGTCCAGCCTGTACCGCGCGCTGCGTCTGTTGGCCGAGACCGCGCAGGGCGGCGTCGCGGCGGTGCTGGCCCGCGAAGGTGGGCTCGGTTCGGCATTGTGGGCGGGCCCGGAAAAAATAGACCGTCGGGTTGCTGCCGGCGAAATCCCCTTGCAGGGCGGCCCACGCCAGGAATCGGTGGGGTTGAAGCTGGGCTTCACCACCGACGAATTCGGCTATGCCATCGACCTGGGCTACCCGCCGCCCAGCCGCTCGGCGTTTGCGCTGGATCCGCAGATCAAGGCGGAGGCGATCTGGGCCGGGCCGTTCCTGCGCAGCGCCAACCTGCTGGTTGACCGTCGCGGGGCGATGGTGCGGCAGCGCTATGCGCGCGGCTGGGATCTGGTCGATGACCGGTTGTCACTGTTCGACAGCCTGTTCACCCAGGTCGGCGATCCGCAGCGCATGCCGGAAACGATCACCTTGCGTGAGTACATCCGTTGCTGGCGCTTCTACGACCATTTCCGCAGTGATGCCGAAGCACCCGCGCGGCAGCCGGCGATGGCGACACGGACGCCCGTGCTGCACCACGATGGCCGGGACCTGGCCGCAGCGTGGGTGACCATCCTCGAGATCGGTGACCCGATTGCGTTGGCGCGCAGCGTCGACGATGCCTTCCCGGGCGCCACGGTCAGCTTCGAGGAATTGGATGGCCGCTTGGCGCTGCGCTTCCACCAGCCTGGGCTGCTGCGGCCATTGTCGATGGCCGAACTTTCCGACGGCACGCTGCGCTTCCTGCTGCTGGCCGCTGCGCTGCACACGCCACGCCCGCCGCCGCTGCTGGTGCTCAACGAGCCGGAGACCAGCCTGCACCCGGACCTGCTTCCGGCGCTGGCGCGGCTGATCATCGCGGCCAGTGCACGCAGCCAGGTATGGGTGGTGTCGCACGCCAGCCGCCTGATCGCGGCGCTGGAACAGGCGCCGGGGTGTCATTCGCTGCATCTGTACAAAGAGCACGGCTGCACGCTGCTGAGTGGGCAGGGCCTGCTGGATGCGCCGGCCTGGCATTGGCCGCAGCGCTGACCGATTGATCCGCGCCCGCTCGTCGCTGCGTTCAGTAGATCCACGCCATGCTTGGATGCACTCAATCGGCGATGTTGCGCGCCTCGGCCGTGCCAAGGATTTCCGGATGCTGCACTGGCTTGCGGCGGTTCAGCAGCGGATGCAGGAACACGGCGCCGACGATGATCGCCACGCCCAGGTAGAACCACGGGGTGACTTCGTGCTGCTCACGCAGCAGCACTACCGCCAGCAGCACCGCGTAGACCGGCTCCAGGTTGGTCACCAGCTGCACCGTATAGGCGCTCAGGTGGCGCAACGCGACCAGGGCCAGGGCGAACGGCAGCAGCGTGCAGAACCCGGCCAGCACCAGCAGCAGGATGCCGTCGTGCAGATTCGGGACCACCCATAGCGGGCTGGCCAGCGCTGGCAGCAGGTAGGGCATCAGCGGCGCCAGCAGGGTCAGGGTGAGGGTGCCGGCGCCCAGCTCCAGCGCGGTGACCGTGAGCGGATCCGCGTGGCTGACCATGCGCTTGTTGAGCGAGCCGAACACTGCCACCAGCAGCGCCGAGATCGCGCCGATCAACACACCGAGGCGCATGCCATCGGGCACGCCACCGACCACCAGCGCGACACCCGGCAGCACCGCCAGGCCGAACGCCAGCTCACGCAGCTGGAACGGCCGCTTGGCCACCCACGGCTCGATGATCGATGTGAACACCGGCGCCAGCGCGATACAGGTGGCGGCCACCGAGGCATTGGCCAGCTTCACGGCGCCGTAGAACGTCAGCCAGTGCAGGGCGACCAGCGCGCCGATGCCGGCGTAGCCCGCCACCAGCCGCAGGGGCAGCGTGCGCAATCCACGCCAGACCCGCGGCAGCAGGGCCAGCATCGCCGTCACCAGCAGCATGCGCCACCAGACCAACGGCAGTGCGGGCAGGGTGATCAGCTTGCCAAGGATGGCAGTGACGCCCCACAGCAGGACACAGAAATGGATCTGCCACAGCGCTTTGCGGGTGTCGGGTGTGCTCATCCGCCTATTGTGCGGCAAGGTGAAGTCCGCAGTGCTATCCGCGTGAGGAATTGCTGGAAGTGTCCACCCGCCGCTGCAGGGCCATCGCCGCCGCCGGGTTGCGTGCCTTGCCCGCGCCGATGCACAGCAGGTAGACCTCGCGTGGCTCTGCCGGGGCCGGCTGGGCCAGGCAGGGCAGATCGGCCACCGGCTCGCCGCGTGACCAGCGCTGCGCACGTTCCGCCCAGCGCTGCTGCGCGGGCGCCGGCAGGCCCTCGTTCAAGTGCGCCTGGCTGCGCTTGATCCGCGCGTAGACAAAGCCAGCACTGACATCGCCATGCAACGGCGCCTCGTCGCTGTCCTCGATCACCAGCGCCACGCCGTGGCGGCGCGCGGCGTCGACCAGTGCCGGGCCATGCGCCTCGGCGTTGCGCACCTCCAGTGCGTGCTGCAGCGGCACCCCCTCCAGCTGCTTTGGCAGCTGCGCCATCAGCGCGTCCAATGCATCGGCGTCGGCCGGATGGCGCGGATCGAACTGCCACAGCAACGGGCCGAGCCGGTCACCAAGCGCGAGTGCCGCCTGCAGGAACGGTGTGGCGGCATCCACGGTGCTGGACAGGTCGCGGCGCTGCACCAGATAGCGGGGCGCCTTCATCGAGAAGCGGAAGCCTTCCGGGGTCTGCGCGGCCCACTGCGCACACTGCGCTGCGGTCGGCGTGCGGTAGAAGGTACCGTTGATCTCGATGCAACGCAGCGCACGGCTGGCGTGTGCCAGCTCTTCGCGCTGCGGCAGCCCGGTGGGATAGAACACGCCGCCGCGCCATTCGGGAAACACCCAGCCGCCGATGCCGCAGCGGATCGCTGCGGCTGTCACTGGCCGTGATCCGCGCGCCACGGGTCGTAGCTGCCGAACCACCACAGGTAGCCTTCCGGGTCGGCGCAGGCGTAGCCACGACCACCGTAGTCCTGGTCAGCGATGTCGATGACGATGCGCGCGCCGGCGGCCTTGGCCCGTGCATAGTGGGCATCGGCATCGGTGACGATCACGCAGGCACTCTGGGTCTGGCGGCCGCCGACTTCGTCGGGCAGGGCCGCGTGTTCGCTCCACGCGCTCTGGTTGCTGGCCGAGCCCAGCATGATCATGCCGGTGCCAAAGGTCAGCTGCGCATGGAACACCGTATCGCCATCGGCGTATACGGCCTGGGCATGGAAGCCGAAGGCGCGCTGCAGCCAGTCGATG
>DQIG01000367.1:787-9728 GCA_003525885.1 Stenotrophomonas sp. | reverse complement strand
ATCGATGGCGGCCTGCGCGTCGCGATAGCGCAGGCACGGAATGATGGTGGAGCCGTTGCTCGGTTGGCCGTTCCCGCCCATGACACCCCTCCTATGGCACAGGGCAGCGTGCGCCGCAGACCGTTACCATCCCGCGAAACCCCGGTGACGGCCTGCACACGGCCGCTACCCCTGTTCGGAGATCGTGCTGGATGAATACCTGGATCGGAGGTGCCGTGCTGCTGGCGTGCACGACCATGGCGAGCGCGGCGACCCCGCCGCCGCTGCAGGACCTGGATGCGACCGTCGAGCGCGTGCGCGCGCAGTTCGACGTGCCCGGCATCGCCGTGGCCGTGGTCAAGGATGGCCAGGTGGTGCTGGAACGCGGCTGGGGCGTGCGCGAGCAGGGCAAGCCGGAACCGGTGCAGGCCGACACGCTGTTTGCCATCGCCTCCAACACCAAGGCGTTCACGGCCACCTCGCTGAACCTGCTGGCAGAAGAGGGCAAGTTGAAGATGGACGACAAGGTGATCGACCACCTGCCGTCGTTCCGCATGTCCGACCCGTTCGTAACCGGGCAGATGACCATCCGCGACCTGCTGTCGCATCGCAGCGGCCTGAGCCTGGGCGCCGGTGACCTGCTGTTCTGGCCTACCACTTCCTACAGCAACGCCGAAGTGGTGCAGCGCCTGGGCAAGGTGCCGCTGAAGGGCGGCTTCCGCGAGAGCTATGCCTACGACAACATCCTGTACGCGGTCGCCCAGCAGGTGATCGAGCACGTCTCCGGCATGAGTTACCAGCAGTTCCTGCAGACCCGCATCTTCGACAAGGTGGGCATGGCCGGCACACGCTACAACGCCGACCACCTGAAGCCGGGTGACAAGGCGGCAGTCGGTCACGCCAAGTACGATTTCAAGGACCTGCGCACTGTCGCGCCACTGACCTGGTCGAACAATGCCGGCGCCGGTGGCATCTATTCCAGTGCGCACGACATGGCGCGCTGGATGCGGGTGCAGTTGGCCGACGGCAAGCTCGACGACGGCACTGCGCTGTTCAGCGAAAAGAGCCAGCAGCAGATGTGGCGGATGATCACCCCGCAGTCGATACCGGCGCCGAGCGTGCCGGAGCTGGCACCGGCGCGGGCCAACTTCGCCGGCTATGGCGAAGGCTGGAGTCTGAGCGACTACCGTGGGCAGAAGCTTGTCTGGCATACCGGCGGCTGGCCGGGCATGGTCTCGCGGTTGACCCTGGTGCCGGGCGAGAAGCTGGGCGTGGTGGTGCTGACCAACCAGGAAGTGGGTGCGGCATTCAACGCGATCACCCTGAGCGTGCTTGATGCCTACCTGGGCGGAGAAAAGCACGATTGGGTGGACGCCTATGCCAAGGCCGTGGCCAAGGGCCAGGACAAGGCCGACGAGGCCTGGGCCAAGCACCAGAGCGCGCGCGAAAAGGGCAGCAAACCGTCGCTGGCGCTGGCCGGCTACACCGGCACCTTCCGCGACCGCTGGTATGGCGACATGCAGGTCAGCAGCGAGGGCAAGGGCCTGCGCCTGCGCTTCATGAAGACCGCGCAGCTGAGCGGGCGCCTGGAGCACTGGCAGCACGACACCTTCATCGTGCGCTGGGACGACCGTTCGCTCAACGCTGACGCCTTCGTGAATTTCAACCTGGACCCGGACGGCAAGGTGAGCGACGTGCGCATGCAGCCGATCTCCGACCTGACCGATTTCAGCTTCGATTTCCAGGACCTGCTGTTCACCCCGGCCACGTAAGGGGCGGCGCCGCGGCATCGTCGGCTGGCGTACACACGCGGCGTGGGATACTTCGCCGGCTATTGATGGCGAGGGAATGCGATGTTCCGTTGGTTTGAATCCCTGATTCCGGTGTTCCCGCCCGTGGACGGGCGCATGCCGCCACGCAAGGTGCTGCCGTTCTACCTGCACTACCTGCGCCCGGTGTGGCCGGTGCTGCTGGCCACGCTCATCGCCGGCCTGCTGCTGGCGCTGGTGGAAGTGGCGATGTTCGATTACCTGGGCCGCATCGTCGACATGGTCGCCGAGCAGCCCGGTGCCGACTTCTTCAAGCGCCACGCCAATGAACTGGGCTGGATGCTGTTCATCACGGTCATCGCGCGGCCGATCCTGGTCGGCCTGCACAACCTGCTGGTCAACCAGGCCATCGTGCCCGGCCTGAGCAACCGCTCGCGCTGGCTGATGCACAACTACGTGGTGCGGCAGAGCCTGAGCTTCTTCCAGAACGACTTCGCCGGCAGCGTCGCCAACCGGGTGATGCAGACCGGTACCTCGCTGCGCGAGTCGGCGGTGCAGATGGTCGACTCGCTCTGGTACATCGTGGTCTACACCGGCACGGCGCTGTACCTGTTCGCGCAGGCGGACTGGCGGTTGATGGTGCCGTTGATCCTGTGGCTGCTGGCCTATGCGGTGATCATGGTCTACTTCGTGCCGCGCGCGAAGGAACGGGCCTGGATTGCCTCCGAAGCGCGTTCCAAGGCGATGGGCCGGATCGTTGACGGCTACACCAACATTCCCACGTTGAAGTTGTTCGCCCATGGCGGACGCGAGCAGGCCTACGTGGCCGAATCGATCCAGGAACTGGCGGTCAAGCACCGCGCGCAGACCCGGGTGACCACGGGCATGGACCTGACCATCGCCATCGTCAACGGTTTCCTGATTGCCGGTACCTGCGGGCTCGCACTGTGGCTGTGGAATGGCGGCCACATCACCGTCGGTGCGATCACGTTGGCGACCGGCCTGGTGATCCGCATCCACAACATGTCCGGCTGGATCATGTGGACCATCAACGGCATCTTCGAGGACATCGGCACGGTGCAGGATGGCATCACCACCATCGCCCAGCCGCTGACCGTGCAGGACCGTGAGGATGCGGTGCCGTTGCAGGTGACCCGTGGCGGCGTGCATTTCCAGGACATCCACTTCCATTACGGCAAGAAGGGCGGTGTGATCGCCGGCCTCGACCTGGTGGTGAAGCCGGGCGAGAAGATCGGCCTGGTCGGTCCTTCCGGCGCCGGCAAGTCGACCCTGGTCAACGTGCTGCTGCGCCTGTACGACCTGGAAAGCGGCCGCATCCTGATCGACGGCCAGGACATTGCCTACGTCACCCAGGAGAGCCTGCGCCAGCAGATCGGCGTGGTCACCCAGGACACCTCGCTGCTGCATCGCTCGATCCGCGACAACCTGCTGTACGGCCGTCCCGACGCGACCGACGAGCAGCTGCGTGCGGCCGTGGCCAAGGCGCGTGCCGAAGCCTTCATCGACACGCTGGTTGACGGGCAGGGGCGTCGTGGCTACGACGCACATGTCGGCGAACGTGGCGTGAAGCTGTCCGGTGGCCAGCGCCAGCGCATCGCCATTGCCCGCGTGCTGCTGAAGGATGCGCCGATCCTGGTGCTGGACGAAGCGACCTCGGCACTGGATTCGGAAGTGGAAGCGGCGATCCAGGACAGCCTGGACCAGCTCATGGGTGGCAAGACGGTGATCGCGATCGCGCACCGGCTGTCGACCATCGCGCGCATGGACCGGCTGGTGGTGATGGACCAGGGCCGCATCGTCGAGACCGGCACCCACGCCGAACTGATTGCGACCGGTGGCCTGTACGCGCGGTTGTGGGCGCGGCAGACCGGTGGTTTTGTCGCGGCCGACCAATGATCGCTGTGGGGTCAAAGCCCTCTCTGCGAGAGGGATCCGACCCCGGTCCTGTATCCCTTGGGGTCGGATCCCTTTCCGAAGGAAAGGGCTCTGACCCCTGCGTGCTTCTGGAGACCTGCATGATCCGCTCCCTACGCTCCCTGTTGCTGGTGCTCGCGCTGGGCGTGAGCACTGCGACCGCGGTGGCCGCACCCGTCGCCGACGAGCAGCTCGAACAGGTGATCCTGCTCAGCCGCCACAACCTGCGCGCGCCGGTGGTGGCCTCCGGCGCGCTCGCCAATGCGACCCCTGAAACCTGGCCGCGCTGGGACGTGGCACCGGGCGAGCTGACCACCAAGGGCGGCGTGCTGGAGGTCTACATGGGCCGCTACCTCGGCCAGTGGCTGCGCCAGGCACAGCTGCTGCCGCCGGCGGGATGCCCGCAGCCGGCTGACTTCCACGCCCATGCCAACAGCCTGCAGCGTACCCAGGCCACCGCACAGTTCTTCATTGCCGGTGCCTTCCCGGGCTGCCCCGTTGCGATCGAGCAGCGCATGCCGCTCGGCACGATGGACCCGTTGTTCAATCCGGTGATCCACCGAGAAGACGTGGCATTCCGCAAGCGCGCGCAGTCTGCGATGCAGCAGGCGTTGGTGCATTCGGAGCTGCTGCCATCGCTGTCGGTGGTGGAGGCGATCACCCACTACCCGCAGTCGGCGACGTGCAACGGCCGCAGCGACTGCCATCTGACCTTGGCCGATACGACCTTCAGCGCAGAACCGGGCAAGGAGCCGCGGGCGTCCGGCTCGCTGGCGTTGGCCAACGGGGTGGTGGATGCCCTGCTGATGGAGCACTACCAGGCAAATGGCCGTCAGCGCGAAGGCTGGGGCCGCTTGAACGGTGAGGCGCAATGGCAGGCGCTGGCGCAGATCCGCAATCGCTACCAGGACATCCTGTTCGGTATCCCTGAAGTTGCTCGTGATGTGGCCGCTCCGCTGCTGGCACGCGTGGATGCGCTGTTGAACGATCCGGCGTCACCGAAGGTGACCCTGCTGGTCGGCCATGACTCCAATATCGGCTCCGTGCTGCCGGCGCTGGGAATCACCGACTACACGTTGCCGGGCCAGTATGAGAAGACGCCGATCGGTGGCCTGCTGCAGTTCGAGCGCTGGCGTGACCGCCGCAGCGGCGGGGAGAGAATCCGCCTGGCCTACGTCTACCCGACCACCGCACAGCTGCGTGACGCACAGCCGCTGACCGAGGCGCAGCCGCCGGGCCGTGTCGCGTTGCGGGTGCCGGGCTGTGCGGCGCAGGGCTGCACCGTCGCGGAATTCCAGCGCTTGCTGCAACCGGCAGCCCGCTGAGGCGCGGCATTAGCGCAGGGGCGTGCGCACGATGCCGTGCGTGGCCATCAGGGTCAGGTCGCCACCCAATCGCGGCGAGTGGAACGGCCCATGTGCGTGTGCGGCTTCGAACAGGCCGCCATCGGGCGAGCGCAGACGATAGAACTCGACCCAGCCGCTGGCCTGCAGTGGCAGCTGTGCAACGCCGGTCTGCTGGTTGAACCACGCCGGGTCCTTGCTGCCTTCGATGACGCGCCGCGCCAGGCGGTCGATGGCGTGATCGCGGCTGGCGTACCAGTCCTGGCCGCGCAGCCGCGCCAGCTCCGCCATCATCACCAGCGGCGCCAGCGCGTAGTCGTGGTAGTGCAGGGCACGCTGCCCGCGCGCCATTTCCAGCGGCAGGCTGCCATCGTCCTGGATGTCATCGATGCCCTTCTGGAAGGCGGCGTGGCCGGCCTGCCACAGGGCCTGGTCATCAGTGGCCAGGCCGGTGGCCAGCACGCCCAGGCCGCCCCAGTAGTAGTGGTTGTTGCGGCGCCGTTTCGGGTTGTCCCAGTAGCTCAGATTGGCGCGCGCCAGCTGCTGCAGCCACGGATCGATGCGCGCGCGCTGCTGCGGGTCGGCCTGGTCATGCACCTTCAGGTAAGCCATCGCTACTGCATCGAGCATCCATTGCCGCATGTAGAACGACTGGTTGTTGTTGACCCGGATCATCTGCCCGAGCATCGCGCCGTCCTTCGCCCAGGCGCCGAGCCAGGCCAGCGTGCACTGTGCAGCGGCGCGATCACCATCGCGCAGGTAGTCATCGCTCATGCGCGCCACCTCGGCGGCATAGCGGTCCAGTGGCGCGGTGGCATCGTGGTTCTGCTGGTGCAGTGCCGGGTCGATCACCGAGCCGGCCTTGTCGGTGTAGTAGCCCAGGGCACGGATGTCGGGCTGGCCGGGCGGTGGTGGAGGGCAGGCGGCGGAGGCACCGGTACTGGCTGCCAAGGCAGCTGAAAGGAGGCCGAGGCGTAGCACCAGGGAGCGCATTGGAGCCTGCAGAGCAAGGGAGGGCGGTGCGAACGATGCGCCCTGGGCCGTTTGCCAGGCGTGAGGCCGGGCAGGCCCGATCTGCAAGTGTTAAGGACCGGAGCGGCCCCGGCGTGCATGGAAGGATGCGCTGCCCTGTAGCCGGTGCGCGCCCTTCCGTGAGGCAGGGCGGCGATGTAGCCTGCAGGTGGTTCACCTGTTCCGGAGATCGACCATGAAAATCACGGACTTTCTGGTAATGGATCACTATGGCGACCAGATCGACGCCGATCCCCATGGCAACAACATTGCATTCTGCTGTTTCGACTGCGGGCATCCCGTGCTAGCGGTCGCGCTGGAGAATCAGCGCGGGTCTGATGAAATGCATCCCGTGGCTTGCCGCCGCTGCAAGGCGAAGTTCTTTCTCGATATCCGCAGCCATGCGGAGAAGTTGTACATACACCGGATGTGAGGCAGTCGGGCGCTTCAAACGAGAACGGCCCGGGAAGTCCGGGCCGTTAGGAGCTGCCAGACGCGCGGGGCATTCAGCCCCGCGCCCGATCACTCGATCGGCTGGTCCAGCATCAGCTGGCGGGCGAAGCGCACCGGCGGTGCGCCATAGGACAGCACCTGGTCGTGGTAGGCCTTCAGGTTGAACTTGTCGCCCAGCTTCTCCTGCACCGCCTTGCGGGTGTCGAAGTGTTCCTGCGCACCGACGAAGTAGGTCGGCAGCTGCGCCGAGGTCAGCTGTGCACGCACCCACTTGCCGGCCGCTTCGCTTTCCTGCTGGAACGCGTCATGGGTCATCAGGTGCATCGCCTTTTCGCGATCCCAGTTGTCCACGTGCACGCCCTGGTCGAGGATCGCGTTGGAGATCGTGCGCAGGTAGAACTTCAGCTGCACCAGGTGGAACAGCGGGTCGTTGTTGAGGTAGCCCTGCTCCTGCATCATGCGCTCGGTGTAGACCGCCCAGCCTTCGGCGAACAGGCCCGAGCGCAGCACTGCACGCAGGGTGGAGGGGAACTTGGCCGAATGCCAGCCTTCCAGGTAGTGGCCCGGGGTGCCTTCGTGGATGCTGAGCAGGTGGATCATGCGCGAGTTGTATTCGCGCAGGAACGAGTCGACCTGCTTCTCGTTCCAGTCGTCCGGAATCGGCGACACGGCGTAGAAGGTTTTCAGGTTCTTGTCCAGCGGGCCAGGCGAATCGCAGTAGGCCACGGCCACGCCACGCTGGAATTCCGGCATCAGGATGATGTCCACCGGCGCATCGGGCAGGGTCACCAGGTCGTGCTCGCGCACGAACGCGGTGGACTGCTCCAGCGCGGCCTTGGCATCGTCGACCACCTTGTCGCGTGCCGGCTTGTCGGCGTAGGCCAGTTCCAGCGCGGCCTCGATCGCCTTCTGCTGCTGCTCGTCGGTCGGCTGGGCCGGCATCTCCGGCGCACCCGGCTTGTCCTTCAGCACGGTCTGCGCGATGCCGTACATGTCTTCGCGCACGCGCTTGAGTTCGGCGCGTGCACGCTCACCGATCTCCTGGCGCGACAACGAGGAGCTCAGCGCGAACTTCAGCTTCTGGTCGTATTTTTCCGCACCGATGCGGAAGTCACCCTTGGCGTTCGGCACCAGGGTCTTGTCCAGCCAGGTCTGCTGCTCGTCCACGGCCTTCTTCAGGCCGTCGATGGCCGCCTGCAGGCGCTGCTGGTCGGCCTGCGGCAGTTCGCCGATGTGCGGGGTGATGAAGGTATCGACGATGCTGAGGATGCCCTTGTTCTGCTTGGCCACCGTCTCGGCATGGATCTTCGGCACGCGGGCCGGATCCAGGTTCTCGCGGGCCTGGGCGAAGATCGCCGGCAGCTTTTCCATGCGCGCGGTGGCCGACTTCAGGCGCTCCGGCAGCGGCGCGAACTCGCGGGCCATCAGGCCGTAGATCGCGCTGCCGGCGATGCCGTTGTACAGCTGCGGGTCCCACTTGCCGGACTGCAGCACTTCGGCGTTCCAGATTTCCGACTGCAGCTGGTTGCGCAGGATCGCCGCGTCCACCTGGTTCTCGCGGCCCAGCTTGGCCACCTCGATCTTGTCCAGTTCGCCCAGCAGTGCCTTGTAGGCGGCCACGGTCTTCTGCTGGCCTGCGGCACTCAGGTCGTCCAGTTCGCTGTCGTAGCGATGGTCACCGATCTGGGTGGCGCTGACCGGCGAAAGCTGCATCCAGGTGTCCAGAGCGCGCTTGGACAGATCGGCGAAGGCGGCATCGACCGCTGCGTCACCGGCCTGCTGGCTGGCGGCCGGGGTGGAACCGTTGGTCGGGGCGTCGGCCGGCTGGCAACCGGCGAGGGCGGCGACCAGGGCGAGGGCAAGAAGATGCGGGCGCATCGGCGTTCCTGTACGGGGTCAAACCCTGAGCATAGGGCCCTGCGGCTGCTTTGTCCCCGTGCCATAGGATTACCATGGGCGCAGACAAGGACCCTCCAACGGAGCGCAGGACATGGAATACCAGGGAAGCTGCCATTGCGGCAGGATCGCATTCACCGTACAGGCCGAGGCGCCGATCAGCGACGTCATCGACTGCAACTGCTCGATGTGCCGCCGTCGCGGCAGCCTGCTGTGGTTCGCCCCGCGCGCGGCGTTCCAGCTGGCCTCCGATCCGGCGGACGTAGCTACCTACCACTTCAACAAGGCGCATATCGACCATCACCATTGCCGCGAATGTGGCGTCGCGCCCTACAGCGAAGCGGTCGACCCTCGCACCGGCACACCGATGGTGGCGGTGAACGTGCGCTGCGTGCCGCAGGTGGATCTGGCCGGTCTTTCGGTGACCTCCTACAACGGAGCCGCACTGTGAGGCCGCTGCGCGCGTGGACGCGCACACTGGTCGTGCCGGTGCTGCTGCTGGCACTGGCAGCCTGTGCCAGGAACGGTGAGCGCGCGGCAGAGGCGGGTGCCACC
>DQIG01000367.1:0-626 GCA_003525885.1 Stenotrophomonas sp. | reverse complement strand
GGTGCCACCGCAGCCGATGCCGCTGTTGCTTCGCCGGAAGGCGCATTCCTCGCCTACGAACACGACGTGCAGGTGCAGCTGGAGGCGGCGCAGATCGCTCCCCGTATCCAGCAGATCGCACAGGCCTGCCAGAACGCGAAGTTCGGCGATTGTGCCGTGCTGCAGGTCGATCAGCGCAGTGGCGAGCAGCCCAGCGGCGAGGTCAAGGTGCGCATCGCCCCGAAGGGTGCCGAGCCGTTGATCGCGATGGCCGGTGAGGGTGGCACGCTGCAGTCGCGCAACACGCGCGCCGAAGACCTCGCGCAGGCCGTGGCCGACACCGCGCTGACCAAGGCGCGGCTGGAGAAGGAACACGCACGGTTGCTGTCCTACCAGGACCGCAAGGACCTGAAGATCGAAGACCTGATGGCGATCACCACGCGCCTGTCGGAGATCGAAGCCGGTGTCGAGCAGGCCAACAAGGACGCCGCGCAGCAGCGCCGGCGCATCGATACCCAGCTGGTGACGATCCACTTCGACACCACGTCGGGGCAGCGCAGCCGCAGCGAAATCGGTGAGGCGCTGAGCGAGTCGGGCAGCATTCTCAGCACCAGCGTGGCATTCCTGATCCGCGCTGTTGCAGCGTT
>DQIG01000139.1:2919-3394 GCA_003525885.1 Stenotrophomonas sp. | reverse complement strand
TGCGCGCGCGAGGCACGCACCAGCGCGATGCTGCCGCGCGGGCCAGCGCCGACCGCGATGCCCGGCCACTGCCGGGTCGCCGCGACGATGCGTACCGCGTAGTCGATCACTTCGTCATCGACGGTGATCGCCGCAGTGGCACGCTGCAGTTCCAGCAGTTCGCCGGCACCGAGCACGCGTGGCACCTGGCTCAGGTCGAAATCGCTGGCGGCCCGGCCACTGGTGATCGCGGTCACCATGCGCTTCTCGTCCTCCAACTGCGGGTAATCGATCAGCACCTTCAGCAGGAAGCGGTCCAGCTGTGCTTCCGGCAACGGGTAGGTGCCTTCCTGTTCCAGCGGGTTCTGCGTGGCCAGCGCCATGAACGGCGGCGCCAGGGTGAAGGCCTTGCCTTCGATGGTCACCTGGCCTTCCTGCATCACTTCCAGCAGTGCCGACTGGGTCTTGGCCGGTGCACGGTTGATCTCGTCGGCCA
>DQIG01000139.1:0-2762 GCA_003525885.1 Stenotrophomonas sp. | reverse complement strand
TGATCTCGTCGGCCAGCAGCAGGTTGGTGAACACCGGGCCGCGGCGGATCTTGAAGCTCTCGCTTTTCGGGTCGTACACCGCGTGGCCGCTGACATCACTGGGCATCAGGTCGGGGGTGAACTGCACGCGGCCATAGTCCAGCTCCAGCGCCTGTGCGAGTGCGCGCACCAGCAGTGTTTTGCCCAGCCCGGGCACGCCCTCGATCAGCACGTGACCGCCGGCCAGCAGGGCCACCAGGATCTGGTCCAGCACATCGGCCTGGCCGATGAAGGCGTGGCCGACGGCATCGCGGATGGCATCGACGCGTTCGATCAGGCGGGCATTGGCGGCTGCCGGCAGCTCGGGGACTTCGGTCATAGCAGGGATCTCATCTGGAGCAGCAAGCGGATGCGCTCGCGCAGGGCGGAGGAATCATGCGGCGGAGGTGGCGTGAGGGCGCTGGCAACGCGGCCTTGCGGCCACTTCAGCAGCTCGGCGATGGCCTGTTCGCGCGGTGCGCCCTCCAGTGCGGCAGCCACCGGTGCGCGCAGTCGCAGGCGATGCAGGAACAGGGCGAGCACGGCGTCGTACAGGCGCGCACCGTGGCCGAAACGCAGCAGCAGTTCGCCGCTTGCTCGCACGTGTTCCAGCAGCGAGCGGCGCTCCAGTACCGGTGACGGCACGCGGCTGCCGAAGCGCTGCGACCGGCCCCACAGCCAGCCCAGCAGGGCCAGCAGCAGCGGCGCCCACAACGGCCAGCCCTGGTAGAACAGGCGCGCCCACAGTGACGGCGGGCGGCTGGCGTAGACCAGCCAGAAAGCGCCCTTGCCGTAGTTCGGATCGAGCAGGTAACGGGTCAGGTCGCGGTGCGAGAGATCGTGCAGGCCGTCGCTGGCCTTGCCCGCAGCCGACGCCAGGCGCGCCGCCGGCGAGTCCACCTCGCCGCGCATGAATTCCATGTCGGCCAGTACGCTCACCTTGCCCTGGCCATGGCGCAGGCGCGCGAACACCAGGTTGCGCTCGTTGCCCCAGCGCCGTTCGGCCTGTGCACGGGCGGCAAAGCCCAGCGTGAAGCGGCGGCCGCCGCAGAATTCCACATGACTGGGATCGTCGATGACGTGGAACGGCTGGCAGTCGCTTTGCTGGTACAGGCTGTCCACGCCCAGCTGGTCCAGCAACGGCCCCTGCGTGCTGCTGGCATCGTCCTCGGCCGGTGGCGGCGTGCGCACCAGCAGATGGCCACCGCCACCGACCCAGTCCAGCAGGGCCCTGGCCGCCGGCGCCGGCAGTTCGCTGCTGTCCTGCAGCAGCACCACCGTATCGTGCGGACCCAGCGACATCTGCTGCAGATCCAGCCGGGGCCGCGCATGCACCTCGATGCCATCCGCACGCAGGGCCTGGCCGAGCACGTACAGCGGGTTGTAGCCAGCTTCGCCCTGCGGCGGCAACTGCACGGTCTCGGTCACCCGTTCATGCGTGCGCAGGTAAAGGATCGTCAGCGGTACGCCGAACAGCACCAGCCCAGCCAGCAGCAGCGACCAGAACAGGCGCGGGCTCATGCCAGCCACCTGTACTGCTGGCGCAGGGTATCGGCCAATGCGTCGAAGTCGGCGCGGCTGGGCAGGCGGCCACCGTAGGCGGCGTACTGCCACATGCGCACGATGCGTGCGAACAGGTCACGGTCGGTGGCATCGGGCATGCGCCGCGAGGCGCGCAGGCATTGCGCTTCGGTGGCACCGGGCGGAAGCGCGATGCCACTGCGCTCGCCCACCGTGCGGACGCTGGCGCGGTACAGCAGGGCCAGCGCCTGCCGCGGCCGGCCCTGGTCCCACAGCAGGCCGGCCTGGGTCGCCACGTCCGGCGGCAGCACCACCGGCAGCTCCACCTGTTCCTCCACCACCTGCGGTGCAGCCTCGGGTTTGCGCCGGCCACTGCCGCGCAACCACGGCAGCCACAGCCGTGCGGTCAACAGCAGCACCAGCAGCAGGACGCCCAGCAGGCCCCACAGGCCCCACTCGGCCAGGCGCGCCAGCCAGGCGATGCCGGCCTTGCGGTTGTTGCGCTCGCCTTTGTTGCTGCTGTCGCCCTGCGGCGACGTGTCTTCTTTCTTCTTTTCCTCGGCCTGTTCGATCGGCTTCCAGCGCGTGACCTGGCGGGTCGGGCGCTGCAGCGGATCTTCATAGGCGCGGTTCACCGCCTGGCGGAAACCGGCGGTGTCCACCGGCGCCGCACCGAAGATCATCGCCGGCGTATTGGCCGGGTCGTTGGCCGCAGTGGCCGGTTCCTCCGCGCTGTCTTCGTCCTCTTCGGCATCGTGGGCTTCGGCATCGTGGGCTTCGGCGGCGATCGATCGCGCGTCCTGCGCATGCACCGGCGTGGAGGCCAGCGGCAGGGTAAGGCACAGCAGCAGCGCCAGCGTCGATGCCGCCGGCAGCAGCCGTTCGCGCAGGCGGCGCAGGGCGATCTCCACGTCCCACGCTTCCATCTGCGTACGCCGGTTCAAGTACAGGCCGAAGCCGGCGCCAACGTAGAACGGTCCGACCAGCGCCGATGCCAGCCAGCACGCCAGGTTGAAGCCCGCCCGCGCCCATGCGGGTGTGTCCTGGCCGATCATGTCCCAGGCGGCCCGCCACGATTCGGACACCAGCTCCAGTGGCATGAACATGAACACCGCGCCGATCGCGCCGGACACCAGCACTGCTTCAAAGGCCATGCAGGCTACGGTCAGCACGACAGCGGCGCCCGCTGCACCGGCGACCACGGCGCGGCGGCGCGCGCCGCG
>DQIG01000303.1 GCA_003525885.1 Stenotrophomonas sp. | reverse complement strand
GGCAGCTTCCCCGCCGGCCGCAGCTGCTGCCGCAGTTGATCCAGACCGTCAACGACGATGCCGCCTCGGCGCGTGTGATGGCCGCGATCATCGGCCAGGACCCGGTACTGACCGGCAACCTGCTGCGCATCGCCAACAGCCCGGCCTACAAGGTCCATGAGCGCCCGGTCGAAAGCCTGCAGCGGGCGGTGACACTGGTCGGCACCGAAGGCGTTCGGCAGATCATCAGTGCGGTACTGGTGCAGCCGGTGATGCAGGTGCAGTGCGAGGTGTTCCCGCAGTTCAGCACAATCATCTGGGAGCACGCGCTGCTGGCATCGCGTGCAGCGGCCGACCATGCACGCACGGTGACCTTCGGTGATGCCTTCGCCGCGCAGTGGCTGGGACTCGTGCAGGGCCTGGGTGCGGCACTGGTGATGCGCCAACTGCTGCAGGAAGCGCAGGCTCGCGCCGAGGCCGTGGAGCCGGCGTTGGCACTGCAACTGCTGCAGCAGTGGTCGTTGCCGTTGGCGCAGCGGGTCGCCGCGGCATGGGAGTTGCCTGAGCCGGTTCATCAGGCCCTGGCGGTGGATGCAGAAGGACCATTGGCTGACAGCCTGCGGCTGGCCAGTGCCGCCGCAGCGGCCAGCCTGTTGTGCCGGCATGGGCATGCCAGCCAGAGCCGCATGCTGGCTCTGCTGGAGCAGCTGCCTTCGGCGCCGCCGCATGCATTGCGCTGGATCTGGCGGCGCCTGCATGGCCGCAGCGTGGAAACGCTGGATGAGGCCGGACAGGACCCGGCCGGTCCAACGCCCTGAGCGCTACAGTTGCGATTCGACCGGCAGCCAGCTGATGGCCCGCGCGGTCCAACGCTTGCCCAGGCTTGCGCCGGGTTCAGCCTCCACCCAGTGCGGTGGCGGCTGCCGTTCCAGCCAGCGCAGGTCATCATTGCGCCCCAGCGCCAGCCACCAGCTGTGCTCCGGGCTGGCCAGGCGCAGGTACTCATCGCGCAGCTGCGCTCCCAGTACCGGGTCGTCGAACAACACACCCATCTCGGTATTGAGGTAGGCCGAGCGCGGGTCGAGGTTGAACGAGCCGACGAAGCCACGGCGATCATCGACAACGAATGCCTTGGTGTGCAGGCTGGCGCCACTGCTGCCGAACAGGCTGGTATCCGGCTGGCCGTGTGCTTTCAGTTCGTACAGCTGCACGCGGGCCTTCAGCAGTGGCACGCGGTAGCCCATGTAGCCGCCGTGTACCGCCGCCACGTCGTTGGCGGCCAGAGAATTGGTCACCACGCCAACCTGCGCGCCGCGTGCGGACAACGTCGAAAGCGCCTGCACGCCGTCATCGCCAGGCACGAAGTAAGGCGAGATCAACAGCGCGCTGCGGCGGGTACTGAGCAGCTCCTCGCTGAGGGCGTTGACCAGCCAGGTGTGGCGATCGTCGTCGCGGTGCTTCATCGGCGGATCGGAGGCGATCCGCACGTTTGCGCTCCAGTGCAGCGGTTCCGGGCTGGGCCGCTGCAGCCTGCGTGATTCGGCCACGCGCTGCAGGTAAGGCTGCGCCCTGGCATGCATCGCATCCAGGTCGGACTGCCGCACCAGCTGCCGCAACTGCTCATCGGTGTACGAGGCCAGCGCGGAAATCGGGATCGCCGCGCTGCTGTTCCAGTAGTCGTCGAAGATCTGGTTGGCCTGCTGCACGGCAGGGCCGGCCACCACCAGGTCCAGGTCCTGGAAGTTCACATCATCGCGCGCGCTGAAGTACTCCTCGCCGATGTTGCGGCCACCGACGATCGCGATGCGGCCATCGGCGATCCAGCTCTTGTTGTGCATGCGGTGGTTCACGCTGAAGGCGCGTTGCACCAGTTCAAGCGTGCGCGCGATGCCGCTGCGGTTGCGGAACGGGTTGTACAGGCGGATCTCGATGTTCGGATGCGCATTGAGCGCCATCATCAGCGCGTCCTTGTCCTTGGCGTTCATGTCATCGAGCAGGATGCGCACGCGCACGCCGCGCTCGGCGGCGTCATACAGCGCCTTGGCCATCAGGTGGCCGATCAGGTCGTCGTGCCAGATGTAGTACTGCAGGTCCAGGCTGCGGCCCGCGTGCGTGGTGATCATCGCGCGGGCGGCGAAGGCATCCATGCCATCGCTGAGGAAGGCCACGCCCGATTGCCCGGGGTGTGCGTCCTGCAGCGGCACGATCTGCTGGTCGATGCGGGTCTGCGCCGACTGCAGCGGCAGCACGTGCGATGGCGCGCCCTGAGCCCGCGGTGTGAGGTGGTCGGCCAGCAGCAGCCCGGACAGGACCAGCAGCAACAGCGCAGCGAGGATGATTGCAGCGACGCGCAGCAGGCGTCGCCACAAGGGCTTGGGCAGGCTCATGCCCCGATGGTAGAGCCACGCCATGCGTGAAGGAATGCCTGCAGGATCGATAGGGGGGCAGAGTCCTTGCCTGCGGCAAGGGATCCGACCCCGGCGCCTCAGAACCGCTCGTCACTGTCCAGGTAACGCCACTGTGCCGGCGGCAGCGGCCCCAATGCCACGCGGCCGATGCGCAGTCGACGCACGGCCAGCACCTGCAGGCCGGCGGCGGTCACCGCCACGCGCAGGCCCTTGGCGGTCAGCCCCTTGCCAGCAAAGCGCAGGCGCTGCTCACTCTGCCAGCTGACCTTGGCGCCACCGGATTCCTGCT
>DQIG01000316.1 GCA_003525885.1 Stenotrophomonas sp. | reverse complement strand
CAGATGCTCCCCCCTTGGGGGAGCTGTCGCGGAGCGACTGAGGGGGTCCGCGCCGCCCCCATCAATCCGGCGCCAGCCTGTAGCCCACGCCGCGCACGGTCTGCAGGTAGCGCGGGTTCTTGGGGTCGGGTTCGATCTTGCGGCGCAGGCGGGTGACCTGCACGTCGACGGCGCGGCCGGTGGCGTCGACGGTGTCGCGGGCCAGCTCCAGGCGGTCGACGGCCTCGTGGGCCACCTTGGCCAGGCGGCGCAGCAGGGCGACCTCGGCCTCGGTCAGGCGGATCGGCTCGCCCTGCCGGGTCAGCTCGCCCCGCTCGGGCTCGAAGGCGCACTCGCCCAGGCTCAGCACGCGCGGGCCCGAGGGCCTGGGCGCGGCGCGGCGCAGGATCGACTCGATGCGCAGCAGCAGCTCGCGCGGCTCGAACGGCTTGGCCAGGTAGTCGTCGGCGCCCATTTCCAGGCCCAGCACGCGGTCGATCGGCTCGGCGCGAGCGGTCAGCATGATCACCGGCGTGTTCGAACGCGCGCGCAGGTCACGGCACAGGGTCAGGCCATCCTCGCGCGGCAGGTTGAGGTCCAGCACGATCAGGTCCACGTGCTCGCGGTCCAGCAACTGGCGCATGGCGGTGCCATCGGCCGCGGTGCTCACCTGGTAGCCGGCGCGGCCGAGCTGCTCGGCCAGCAGCGTGCGGATGTCGTTGTCGTCGTCGACGATCAGCAATCGATGCATCGGGTTTTCAGTCTCCATGTCGCGATCATCCCGTGTCGGCAGCTGAACCGCATCCGGGGCAATGCGTACCAGTGTATCCACCCGCGGGCGGGATACCTGTGGTTACGCGTATTCACCGACAGTGTTACATACAGACATACCCCGAGGATTGAGCCGTCCATCGCCCGGTCTTCACAATGCCCACCAACGCCGCCCGCGCGGCCCCGAGAGTGAAGCCACGACGTGACGTTCCGCCTGCTGCCTGCGACCCGCCGGAGTCGCCTGATACTGATCGCCCTGCTTGCCCTGATCGTCGCCGCGACCGCCTGGTGGCTGCTGCGCAAGCCCGCCGCCCCCGCGGTGGCCACCTCGCCCGTCAGCCGCGGTGACATCGAGCAGACGGTGGACGCCACCGGCGTGATCGATGCCTACAAGCTGGTCAGCGTCGGTGCGCAGGCTTCCGGCCAGATCAAGTCGCTGAAGGTGCAGCTGGGCGATACGGTGAAGGAAGGCGACCTGATCGCCGAGATCGACGCCACCACCCAGCAGAACCAGGTGCTCAACGCGCAGGCCTCGCTGGACCAGGTCACCGCCCAGCGCGCCGTGCAGCAGGCCACCCTGCGCCAGGCCGAACTGGAATTCGCGCGCCAGCAGCAGATGCTGGCCGCCGAGGCCACCTCGCGCCAGGAATACGATGCCGCCGAGGCGCAGCTGAAGACCGCCCGTGCCCAGCTGCAGTCCTACGAGGCACAGATCAAGGGCCGCGAAACCGAACTGGGCACGGCCCGCGCCAACCTGGCCTACACCCGCATCACCGCGCCGATGGATGGCACCGTGGTGGCGGTGGTGGCCGAGGAAGGCCGCACCGTGAACGCCAACCAGACCGCGCCGACCATCGTCATGCTGGCGCGGCTGGACGTGGTCACCGTCAATGCCGAGATCTCCGAGGCCGACGTGGTCAAGATCAAGGCCGGCATGCCGGTGTACTTCACCACCCTGGGTGACCCGGACCGCAAGTACCACGCCACGCTGCGCCAGATCAACCCGGCGCCGGCCTCGATCGCCAACGAAAATTCGTCCAGCTCCAGCAGTTCCTCCAGTTCCAGCTCCAGCAGCGCGGTCTACTACAACGCACTGTTCGACGTGGAGAACCCCGACGGCACGCTGCGCATCGACATGACCGCGCAGGTTTCGGTGCTGCTCAAGCAGGCCAAGGGCGTGCTGATGGTGCCGGCAGTGGCGCTGGGGCCGAAGCGCCGTGGCGACGAGCGCATGGTGCGGGTGCTGGATGACAAGGGCCAGCCGCAGCCGCGCAAGGTCACCGTGGGCATCAACAACGGGGCCTCGGCCGAGATCCTGTCCGGGTTGAAGGAAGGTGAGCGCGTGGTGGTCGGCGAAGCCAGTGCGGCCGGTGCCAGCGCCGGCGGCGGCAACCGCGGCGGCATGCAGATGCGGGTCGGCGGCCCGGGCATGGGGCGCCGATGAGCACGACGGCGCCGCTGCTGCGCCTGCGCGACCTGCGACGCGAGTTCCCGGCCGGCGATGATGTGATCGCCGTGCTGCGCGACGTCAATCTCGACATCCACGCCGGTGAGATGGTGGCCATCGTCGGCCAGTCCGGCTCGGGCAAGTCGACGCTGATGAACATCCTCGGCTGCCTCGACCGCCCTACCCGCGGCAGCTACCAGGTGGCCGGCCGCGAAACCGGCAAGATGGAACCGGACGAACTGGCCGAACTGCGCCGCGAGCATTTCGGTTTCATCTTCCAGCGCTACCACCTGCTGGGCGACCTCGATGCGCGTGGCAACGTGGAAGTGCCGGCGGTGTATGCCGGCAGCCCCGGCCCGGTGCGCAACGCGCGTGCCGAGCAACTGCTGCAGCGGCTGGGCCTGAGCGACCGCATGCATCACAAGCCGGGCCAGCTGTCCGGTGGCCAGCAGCAACGCGTGTCGATCGCACGTGCCCTGATGAACGGCGGCGAGGTGATCCTGGCCGACGAACCGACCGGCGCGCTCGACACGAAATCCGGCGAAGAAGTGATGGCGATCCTCGGCGAGCTGCACGCCGAAGGCCACACCATCATCATCGTCACCCACGACATGAGCGTGGCCCAGCACGCACAGCGCATCATCGAGATCCGCGACGGCGAGATCATCGCCGACCGCGCCAATCCGGATGCGCCGAGCTACCGCGCGCAGCGCGAGGCCAGTACCGGCGTCGCCCACGGCAACAGCTGGCGGGCGGCCCGCGACCGCTTCACCGAAGCGTTCCGCATGGCCCTGCTGGCGATGAACGCGCATCGGCTGCGCACCTTCCTGACCATGCTCGGCATCATCATCGGCATCGCTTCGGTGGTCTCGGTGGTGGCACTGGGCAATGGCTCGCAGCAGCAGATCCTGCAGAACATCAGCGCGCTGGGCACCAATACCATCGACGTCTATCCCGGCCGTGGTTTCGGCGACATGCGCTCGGCGCGGGTACAGACGCTCAAGGCCAGCGATGCCGATGCACTGGCAAAGCAGAGCTACGTGGACAGCGCCACCCCCAGCGTGTCGACCTCGGTCACCGCACGCTATCGCAACCAGTCGTCCACCGCGCAGGTCAGTGGCGTCGGCGAGCAGTTCTTCAGGGTCAAGGGCGTGACCCTGCTCAGCGGCAGCTTCTTCGATACCGACGCGGTGAAGGGACTGGGCCAGGTCGCGGTGATCGACGAGAACACCCAGACCCAGTTCTTCCCCGATATCGATCCGGTCGGCCAGGTGATCCTGCTCGGCAACGTGCCGGCGCGCGTGGTCGGCGTGGCCAAGCGGCAGAGCTTCGGCTTCGGTGGCAGCACCAGCCTCAGCGTATGGGTGCCGTACACCACGGTGATGTCGCGCATGCTCGGCCAAAGCCACGTGTCCAGCATCACCGTGCGCGTGGACGACGACACCCCGATGGATGCCGCGCAGGAAGCCATCACCCGCCTGCTGACGATGCGCCACGGCACCGAGGATTTCTTCCTCAGCAACAGCGCCGAGATCCGCGACACCATCGAGCAGACGACGCGCACGATGACCCTGCTGATCGGCGCCATCGCCGCCATCGCGCTGCTGGTCGGCGGCATCGGCGTGATGAACATCATGCTGGTATCGGTGACCGAGCGCACCCGCGAGATCGGGGTGCGCATGGCCGTCGGTGCAAGACAGAGTGATATCCGCCAGCAGTTCCTGATCGAAGCAGTGCTGGTGTGCCTGCTCGGCGGCGCGCTCGGCATCGGCCTGGCCTTGTTGCTGGGCTCGATGATCGGCCGCTTCGCCAGCGACTTCCAGGTGCTGTTCTCCACCGCCTCGATCGTTGCCGCCTTCGCCTGCTCGACCCTGATCGGCGTGGCGTTCGGCTTCCTGCCCGCGCGCAACGCCGCGCAGCTCGACCCGGTGGAGGCCCTGGCCCGCGAATGAAGATGATGACCCGACTGCCCTTCCCTGCCCCTTCGCGCCTGCTGCTGGCCGGTGCCGTCCTGCTCGTCCTGTCCGGCTGTGCGTCGGTCGGCCGCTATCCGGTGGCGGATCCCGACGTGGCGGCCCAGTACGGGCGTGGCAATGCCACCCTCAACGCACCGGCCGACGACCCGCGCAGCAGCCTGGATACACCGGGCCGCGACATCCGCCAGGACACCTGGTGGACCGGCTTCGGCGATGAACGCCTGGACCGCCTGGTGGCACAGGCACTGGCCGCGAACAGCGATCTGGCCGCCGCCGGCCTGGCCGTGCAGCGTTCGCGCCTGCAGGCCGGGCTGGCCAGCAACGCGTTGTGGCCGCAGCCTTCGTCATCCGGCGTCAGCGGCAATGCCAGCCGTGCCACCGACCAGGCCGACGACTGGCGCCGCAGCTATTCCACCGGCGTCTCGCTGGGCTGGGAAGTGGACCTGTGGGGCCGCCTGCGCACCCAGCGCGACATCGCGCGCTGGGAAGCCGAAGCCAGCGAGGAAGACCGGCAGAACACCGCCCTGCTGGTGATCAGTGACACCATCACCCAGTACTGGAACCTGGCTTACCTCAACCAGTCGATCGCCACCGGCCAGGCCAACCTGGAGCGTTTGGAACGCACCCGCGAACTGGTGCAGGCCCGCTTCGACGCTGGTGCGGTGTCGCGCCTGGAAGTGCGCCAGGCGCTGCAGAACCTGCAGTCGCAGCGATCCTCGCAGAGTGCGCTGGAACAGCAGCGGGTGGAGGTGCGCAATGCACTGACCGTACTGCTGGATGGCAATCCGTGGCCACAACAGGACGAGCCGCAGGACCTGCTGGGCGCACGCAGCCCAGGCATCAGCGAAGGGCTGCCGACCGACCTGCTCGGTCGCCGCCCCGACCTGCGTGCGGCCGAACTTCGCCTGCGCAACAGCCTGAAGAACATCAAGGTCACCGCCACCCAGTACTACCCTGCGCTGAGCCTCACCGGCAGCCTCGGCTCCAGCGCAACCTCGCTGGGCGATGTGCTGCGCAACCCGGTCGCCACGCTGGGCGCCGGCCTGTCGCTGCCGTTCCTCAACCTGCAGCGCGCGCAGCTGGATACCGATATCGCCGGCACCGCCTACCAGATCGCCGCCACCAACTTCCGCAAGACGCTGTACACCGCGCTCTCGGAAGTGGACAACGCGTTGTCGGCACGCGAGCAGCTGGCGCGCCAGGTTGCGGCCTCGCAGGCTTCGTATGACGAAGCGGTGGAAGTAGAGCGCGCGCAGGAAGTGCGTTACCGCGTGGGCGCCACCGATCTGCGCACCTGGCTGGAAGCGCAGCAGACCCGGCGTGATGCCGAGCTGTCGCTGGCGCGCGTGCGCCAGGGCCAGCTGAACAACGACGTCACCCTGTTCAAGGCGCTGGGTGGCAGCGCGGGGTGAGGCGGCAAGGGCGCCAACCCAGGTTGGCGACTACCCGGTGGGTATCGACCTTGGTCGACACGGCACATGAAAAAGGGTCAGATCCCTTTTTCTCTGGAAAAGGGATCTGACCCCGATCGGTGCCGATCAACCGCGCTGGCGCACGGCCTCGAACAGGCTGACGCCGGCAGCGACGGAGACATTCAGGCTCTCGATCTCGCCCGGCATCGGGATCTTGACCAGGCCATCGCAGTTCTCACGGGTCAGTCGGCGCAGGCCATCGGCTTCACCACCCAGCACCAGGGCAATATTGCCCTTCAGGTCCAGCTGGTACAGCGACGCGGTGGCTTCGCCGGCCAGGCCATAGATCCACACGCCCTGCTTCTGCAGGTCCTTCAGGCAGCGCGACAGGTTGGTCACCGCCACCACCGGGATGAGATCGGCAGCACCAGCCGAGGTCTTGCGCACGGTGGCATTGACCGTGGCCGACTTGTCCTTGGGGATGATCACTGCGGTCGCACCGGCGGCAGCGGCCGAGCGCAGGCAGGCGCCGAGGTTGTGCGGATCCTGCACCTCGTCCAGCACCAGCAGCAGGGCCTTGCCCTCGGCGGCGGTCACCAGGCCTTCCAGCTCGTTCTCGCTGTAGGTGCGGGCGGCGGCATAACGCGCGGCCACGCCCTGGTGGCGCACCGAACCGCCTACACCGTCCAGCGCCTGGCTGTTCACCTTGCGCACGTCGATGCCCTTGCGGCGGGCGTTTTCCTCGATCTCGGTCAGGCGCGGATTCTTCGCACCGGCCTCGACCAGCACTTCGCGGACGTTCTCTGCGTCGTTCTCGATGGAGGAGGCGACGGCGTTGACGCCGACGATCCACTGGCTGTTCTTGCTCATGCGGGCGGGGACCGGAAAGGGGGTGGCTATGGTAGAGCATCGGCGGGCCGGGCGCTGCGGCGGGCCCGCCTGTAGAGCCGAGCCTGCGCTCTGCTGCCCTGGGTTCAGGCTGCGGCGACCCGCCAGCCGAGCGTGGGCTCGGCTCTACCGAGTGTCACCGGCTGCGCGGCGGCCAGTGTGGGGTGTCGTGGTCGGGGTGCTGGTGGGACACGATCGTGGCCAGGAAATCCAGCGCCGCAATGTCTTCCTCGGTACGACGGGCCGGCAGGCTGGCCAAGGTATCGACGAACGGCAGCTTGCGCTCGACCCCGTACTGGATCGTCGGCGGCAGGCGCTCGGGTTCGTCAAAGGCACCGGCCGCCACCGCCACGCCGTCCGGCGCCTCGTAGGTCAACGGCGTACCACAATCGGCGCAGAAGCCCCGTCGTACCACGTTGGAGGACTGGAAATAGCGCGGCTGGCCGCGGGTCCAGCTGAACTGCACGCCGCGCACCGACACCAGTGGCGCGTAATAGGCACCAAAGGCCTTCTGGCACATCCGGCAATGGCAGATCGAGCTGTCGGTCAGCGCGCCGCGCGCCTGGAAGCGGATCGCCCCGCACTGGCAACCGCCGCTGTATTCGGGTTGGCCCTGCATGTGCGTTCCTCCGTAACGACGTGCCAACCAAGGTTGGCACCTACCGGGTGAGGTGGGTGCCGACCGTTGGTCGGCACGCCTTTCAATACTGCTTCTTGGTGCGCTTGGCCGGCTTGCCACGCTCCGGCAGCGGCGGCAGGCCGTCGCCGTCGCCTTCGTCCTCGCCCTTGTGCTCGACCAGGCGGAAGTCGATCTTGCGTTCTTCCATGCTGGCCTTCAGCACCAGGATGCGCACGCGGTCGCCCAGCCGGTAGCTGCTGCCGCGGCGCTCGCCGGTCAGCGTCTTGCGGGTGGCGTCGAACTTGTAATAGTCCTGCGGCAGCTGGGTCACATGGACCAGGCCCTGCACCTTCGACTCGTCAAGCTCGACGAACAGGCCAAAGCTGGTCACCCCGCTGATCACGCCGTCGAACTGGCCGCCCACGTGCTTTTCCATCCACGCCGCGCGGTAGCGCTCGTCGACCTCGCGCTCGGCCTCGTCGGCACGACGCTCACGCTCGGAGCACTGCAGCGCCAGCGCAGCCATTTCACGCGCGTTGTAGGTGAACTTGTCCAGCGGCTTGCCGGACAACGCGTGCTTGATCGCGCGGTGCACCAGCAGATCGGGATAACGGCGGATCGGCGAAGTGAAGTGCGCGTAGGCCTCCAGCGCCAGGCCGAAGTGGCCATGGTTCTCCGGGCTGTAGATCGCCAGGCTCTGGCTGCGCAGCAGCACCGACTCCAGCAGCGTGGCATCGGGGCGGTCGCGGATCTTCTTCAGCAGCTTGGTGTAATCGCCCGGGCGCACCTTCGACCACGGCGGCAGGCTCAGCTTGAACTCCTTGAGGAATTCCAGCAGGTCGGCGTACTTGGTTTCCGGCGGCTTCTCGTGGATGCGGTACGGCGCCGGCACGTGATGCGACAGCAGGTACTTCGCCGCCTCGACGTTGGCCGCGATCATGCACTCCTCGATCAGCTTGTGCGCATCGTTGCGCACCAGCATGCCGGCCTGGGTGACTTCCCCGCGGTTGTCCAGCACGAAGCGCACTTCGCTGCTTTCGAACTCGATGGCACCACGCTTGGCACGCGCCTTGGACAGCACCTTGTACAGCTGGTGCAGGCGCTGCACCTGCGGCAGCAGGTCACCCATCCAGGCCTTGGTATCGGCATCGTCCTCGCCCACCGCCTTCCACACCTGGGTGTAGGTCAGGCGCGCGTGCGAATTCATCACCGCCTCATAGAAGCGCGAATGCGTCACCAGGCCGTCGCGGTCGATCTGCATGTCGCAGACGAAACACATGCGGTCGACCTTCGGCATCAGCGAACAGATGCCGTTGGAGAGCGTCTCCGGCAGCATCGGCACCACGAAGCCCGGGAAGTACACCGAGGTGGCACGCTTCTGCGCTTCTTCGTCCAACGGCGTGCCGGGGCGGACGTAATTCGAGACATCGGCAATCGCCACCACCAGGCGGAAACCATCGGCATTCGGCTCGCAGTACACCGCGTCGTCGAAGTCCTTGGCATCCTCGCCATCGATGGTGACCAGCGGCATGCTGCGCAGGTCGACGCGGCCGCCGATCATCGCCGGCTCGACCACCAGCGGCACCGATGCGGCTTCGTCCAGCACTTCCTGTGGGAACTCGAACGGCAGCTCGTGGCCGTGGATGGCGGTCTCCACCACCAGCGAGGCGGTCAGCTTGTCGCCGAGCACGGCGATGATGCGGCCGATCGGCGGACGGCGGCTGTCCGGCGCCTGGGTCAGTTCGCAGACCACCAGCTGGCCGTCGCGCGCGCCACCGGTCTGGTCCGGCGGCACCTGCACGTTGCGCTGCACGCGCTTGTCGTCGGGCACCACGTAATTGATGCCCATCTCGATACTGAAGCGGCCGATTAGGCGGGTCATGCCGCGTTCCAGCACGCGTGCGATGCTGCCTTCGCGGCGGCCACGGTGATCGATGCCGGTCACACGGGCGAGCACCTTGTCGCCGTGCATCACCTTGCGCATCTCATAAGGCGGCAGGAACAGGTCGTCGCCGCCCTCGACCGGGCGCAGGAAACCGAACCCTTCCGGGTTGGCGATCACCACGCCGGTGACCAGGTTCAACGTCTGGATCGGGGCGAAGCCACCGCGGCGGTTCTGCACCAGCTGGCCGTCACGGACCATGGCGCCAAGCCGGCGCGACAGCGCCTCGGCCCGGTCTGGTGCGGTCAGGCCCAGGCGTGCGCCCAGTTCCTCGGCAGTCTGCGGCCCTTCGCAACGCTCCAGCAGGGCCAGGATGGCCTCGCGGCTGGCGATGGGCTGTTCGTATTTCTCGGCTTCGCGGGCGGCATAGGGATCGTCGATCACCTTGCCGGTCGGCGGCAGCTTGCGGCCCGGGGCCGGACCCGGAACGTCCGTACCGCGAACCTTGCGGCCACGCGGCGCGGCAACACCTTCATTCAATTCGGGGAACCAGCCCGGCAACGGCTTGCCCGGCTTGGTGGTGCGGGCTGCGCCCGCCTTGGCGCCCTTGTTGGGGGCCTGGCTGCGGGACTTGCTCCCGCCCTTGCTTGGTTTTTTGGTAGTCATCGCCCTACATGGTAGCCGTTGATGGCGTGCAGAACGGGTCAGCGACCTCCTTGAAGGCATTGCGTGAAAAAAATTCAGGAAGTCGTTGACACCCTGCGGATTCATCTTCACAATTGCGCCTCTGGAACGCCCAGGTGGCGGAATTGGTAGACGCACTAGTTTCAGGTACTAGCGGGTAAAACCGTGGAGGTTCGAGTCCTCTCCTGGGCACCAACGAAAAAACTCCTCGCTTCGGCGGGGATTTTTTTTGCCTGCAATCCGGCGTTGTGGCCCTGGGGTCAGAGCCCCTTTCGCAAGCGAATCGGGATCCGACCCCGGCTTCGATCGGCGCTGGGGTCGGATCCCTTTCCACAGGAAAGGGCTCTGACCCCCGAGTCAGCAAAAGGTGTTGACACCCCCGTAACAACACCCCATAATCTCGCTCCTCGACGCCCAGGTGGCGGAATTGGTAGACGCACTAGCTTCAGGTGCTAGCGGGGGCAACTTCGTGGAGGTTCGAGTCCTCTCCTGGGCACCATGTCGAGAAAGAAAACAACCCGCGCAAGCGGGTTTTTTCTTGCCCGGGATTCAAGCTTCTGCAGAGCCGACCGCGAACACCATCAGAACAACGGCCGCAGCACCAGCTCCAGCCCAAGCAGCAACAGGAATCCAAGGAAACAGGCGCGGAACACCCGCGCGCTGATCCGCTGCCGGATCACCTGGCCCAGCCACATGCCCAGCAGCGCCGGCACCACTGCCAGTGCACTCAAGCCCAGTTGCTGGATGCCGAACGCACCATGCAGCACCAGGCCCGAGGTCAGCGCAATCGTCGACACGGTGAACGCCAGCCCGAGCGCCTGCACCAGCTCCTCGCGCTGCAGCCCCAGCGACTGCAGGTACGGCACCGCCGGCATCACGAACACGCCGGTGGCCCCGGTCACCACGCCGGACAATGCGCCCACCAGCGGCCCCAGCCAGCGCTCGCGCCGCTGCGGCACGCGGAACACCGGCGCAAGCAACGCATAGGCGGCATAGACCACCAATGCCACGCCCAGCGCAACCCGCGACCAGGTGCGATCGACCCGCACCAGCAGCGCGGCCGAACCCAGCGTCACCACCACCACGGCCAGCATCATCGGCCACAGCCGCCGCACGATGTGGCCGAGCGCAGGCCCGGACAACAGCTGCCACGCATTGGTGACGAAGGTCGGAATGAACAGCATCGACGCTGCCGCCACCGGCGACAGCGTGCTGCCCAGCAGCCCCATCGCCACGGTCGGCAGGCCCATGCCGGTCACGCCCTTGACCACGCCGGCCAGCGCGAACACCAGCACCAGCAGCCCATAGAAGTACATCGATTCATTCATGCCTTCATTGGATCGGGCCGTCGCCCGGCGCACAATGCGGTCTTCCCGGCCCACCCTTCGGCTGACCCGAAGGCGCGGGCATTGCGATGAGGGCATCACATGCGGATGGACATTGCCGACCTGCGACTGTTCCTGGCGATTGTCGAGGCCGGCAGCATCACGGCCGGCGCAGCGCAGGCGAACCTGGCCCTGGGTTCGGCCAGCGAACGCCTGCGCACGATCGAAACCGACGCTGGCACTGCGTTGCTGAACCGGCATCCGCGCGGCGTCAGCCTGACCGAAGCCGGTGCCGCCCTCGCCCACCATGCACGTTTGATTCTGCAGCAGCAGGCCCAGCTGCGCGGTGAACTGCAGGCGTTCGCGCATGGCGCGCGCGGCACCCTGCATCTGTATGCCAACACCGCAGCACTGACCAACTACCTGCCCTCGCGGCTGGCGCCGTGGCTGGCCGAACGCCCGCGCCTGCATGTCGAACTGCTCGAGCGCACCAGCCCCGAAGTCGTACGCGCGATCAGCGCCGGCCAGGCCGAGGCCGGCATCATCAGCGATGCGGTCGACGCCGCCGGCCTGCAGCAGCACGTGGTGGCCGAAGATCCACTGGTGATGCTGCTGCCGGCCGACCACGACTTCGCCACACGGCGCACGCTGGCCTTCGCCGATGTTGCCGGCGAGACCTTCGTCGCCCTCGCCGATGGCAATGCACTGCAGACCTACATCGAAGACCAGGCCCACGACATCGGGCGCCGCCTGGATGTGCGCATCCGCATGAAGACCTTCGAAGGCGTGTGCATCATGGTCGGCCACGGAATCGGTGTCGGCATCGTGCCGCGGACCATCGCGCGCCAGCATCGGCGCAGCACGCACACGATTGGCATAGCGCTCTCCGATGCGTGGGCACAACGTCGCCTGTGCGCGTGTTTTGCCGAGTGGACGCAACTGTCACCGGCGATGCGCAGCCTGCTGCATCACCTGGGCGTGCAGCCGCAGAAAAAAGTGTGAAATGTTGTTGACACATCCTCTGTTGTTCCCCATAATTCGTCTCCTGAGTCGCCCAGGTGGCGGAATTGGTAGACGCACTAGCTTCAGGTGCTAGCGGGGGCAACTTCGTGGAGGTTCGAGTCCTCTCCTGGGCACCACGACTCAGCAAATGATCAAACCCGCGAAAGCGGGTTTTTTCATGCCCGGCGTTCGGGCATGGCTGCACAACGCGTGCATGCATCGCGACAAGGCCGCAAACAGAAACCCCGCCTTCCGGCGGGGTTTCTGCATCTGCATCCAGTAGATCCACGCCATGCGTGGATGCATTTCGC
>DQIG01000311.1:733-7738 GCA_003525885.1 Stenotrophomonas sp. | reverse complement strand
AGATCGAGAACACGTCTTCAACCGGCATCAGGAACGCGCCGTCAACGGCACGCTCGGGCGTCGGGATGTAGGTGTCCAGGGCTTGGGCCAGCGACAGGATCGCTTGCTCGCCCAGTTCGCCCTTGTCGCCTTCCAGCGCCAGCTTGGCCGAACCCTTGACGATCGGGGTGTCGTCGCCCGGGAAGTCGTACTTGCTCAGCAGTTCACGCACTTCCATCTCGACCAGCTCGAGCAGCTCGGCGTCGTCAACCATGTCGGCCTTGTTCAGGAACACGACGATGTACGGCACGCCGACCTGGCGCGACAGCAGGATGTGCTCGCGGGTCTGCGGCATCGGGCCGTCAGCGGCCGAGCACACCAGGATCGCGCCGTCCATCTGGGCGGCACCGGTGATCATGTTCTTGACGTAGTCAGCGTGGCCCGGGCAATCGACGTGGGCGTAGTGACGGACCGGGGATTCGTATTCGACGTGCGCGGTCGAGATCGTGATACCACGAGCCTTTTCTTCCGGCGCGGCGTCGATCGAGGAGTAATCCTTGAACTCGCCACCGAAGCGCTCGGCACCGATCTTGGTCAGTGCGGCGGTCAGCGTGGTCTTGCCATGATCGACGTGACCGATGGTGCCGACGTTGACGTGCGGCTTGGTGCGCTCGAACTTACCCTTTGCCATTGTTCTATACCTTGATTATGTAAGTAGTTTTCAGGAGAGGCTGAGCGAAGCTCAGCCCTTCTTCATCACGGCTTCGGCGATGTTGTTCGGCGCCGGCTCGTAATGGTCGAATTCCATGGTGAAGGTGGCGCGGCCCTGGGTCTGCGAACGCAGAGCCGTGGCGTAGCCGAACATTTCACCCAGCGGGATCATCGCGTTGATGATGCTGGCCGAACCGTCACCGGTGGTGTCGGAACCCTGCAGCACGCCGCGACGACGGCTCACGTCGCCCATCACGTCACCCTGGTAATCCTCCGGGGTCACGATCTCGACCTTCATGATCGGCTCCAGCAGCACCGGCTTGGCCTTGGCGAAGCCCTGCTTGAAGGCCATCGACGAAGCCAGCTTGAACGCCATTTCCGAGGAGTCGACGTCGTGGTACGAACCGAACACCAGCTTCACCTTGACGTCCACGACCGGGAAGCCAGCCAGCGGACCGCTGGTGATGGTTTCGCGCAGGCCCTTTTCGATCGACGGGATGAATTCCTTCGGAATCACGCCACCGGTGATGTCGTTGATGAACAGGAAGTCGTCCTTGATCGCCGGAGCAAGCTTGGCGTCGGCACGGTCTTCAGCGGTCAGCGGCGACAGCTCGATCACGACGTGACCGTACTGACCCTTACCACCGGACTGCTTGGCGTGCTTGTAGTCCGACTTGACGTCAGCCAAGGTGATGGTTTCGCGGTAGGCCACCTGCGGTGCGCCGACGTTGGCTTCAACGTTGAACTCGCGCTTCAGGCGGTCAACGATGATGTCCAGGTGCAGCTCGCCCATGCCCGAGATGATGGTCTGGCCGGATTCTTCGTCGGTCTTGACGCGGAACGACGGATCTTCCTGCGCCAGGCGACCCAGCGCCAGACCCATCTTTTCCTGGTCCGACTTGGTCTTCGGCTCGACGGCCATCGAGATCACCGGCTCCGGGAACGTCATGCGCTCCAGGATGATCGGCTTGTCGACCGCGCACAGGGTGTCACCGGTGGTGGTGTCCTTCAGGCCCACGGCAGCAGCGATGTCACCCGCCAGAACTTCCTTGATTTCCTCGCGGTTGTTCGAGTGCATCTGCAGGATGCGGCCGATGCGCTCCTTCTTGCCCTTCACCGAGTTCAGCACGGTGTCACCACCGTTCAGGGTGCCCGAGTAGACACGGAAGAAGGTCAGCGCGCCGACGAACGGGTCGGTGATGATCTTGAAGGCCAGCGACGAGAACGGAGCCTTGTCGTCGGACTTGCGGGTCATGGCGATGTTTTCATCGTCCACGTCGGTACCGGTCACGTCCGGAACGTCGACCGGCGACGGCAGCAGCTGGATCACGCCGTCCAGCATGGCCTGCACGCCCTTGTTCTTGAACGCCGAGCCGCAGTACATCGGCACGATCTCGGTGGCCAGGGTACGGGTACGCAGCGCGTTGATGATTTCAGCCTCGGCCAGCTCTTCGCCGCCCAGGTACTTTTCCATCAGCTCTTCGCTGGCTTCAGCCGCGGTTTCGATCATGTAGGTACGGGCTTCTTCAGCCTTTTCCTGCAGGTCGGCCGGGATCTCGCCGTACTCGAACTTCATGCCCTGCGAGGCTTCATCCCAATGGATGGCCTTCATCTTCAGCAGGTCGACGACGCCCTTGAAGCCTTCTTCAGCGCCGATCGGCAGCTGCATCGGCACGGCGACGGCGCCGAGCTTGGCCTTCAGCTGGTCACGGACCTTGTAGAAGTTGGCGCCGGTGCGGTCCATCTTGTTGACGAACGCAATGCGCGGCACCTTGTACCGGTTGGCCTGGCGCCACACGGTTTCCGACTGCGGCTGCACGCCACCAACGGCACACAGCACGAACACCGCACCGTCGAGCACGCGCAGCGAGCGCTCCACTTCGATGGTGAAGTCGACGTGCCCGGGGGTGTCGATGATGTTGAAGCGATGCTCCGGCAGGGACTTGTCCATGCCCTTCCAGAACGCGGTGGTGGCAGCGGACTGGATCGTGATGCCACGCTCCTGCTCCTGCTCCATCCAGTCCATGGTGGCGGCGCCGTCGTGCACTTCACCGATCTTGTGGCTCTTGCCGGTGTAGAACAGGATGCGCTCGGACGTGGTGGTCTTGCCGGCATCGATGTGAGCCATGATGCCGAAGTTACGGTAACGCTCGATGGGAGTGGAACGGGCCACGGGAGCCTCTCAGATTTCTTGGATTTCGGATGGCCGAACGCCGCCTTTCGGCGGCCTTCGGATTGGCGCAGTCCTTCTGGGACCGCGAGGCAGCACGCACCGAAGTGGTGCTGCCCTGCCTGTTTTACAAGGCCGTCAAACTCACCAGCGGTAGTGGGCGAATGCCTTGTTGGCTTCGGCCATGCGGTGGGTTTCTTCGCGCTTCTTGATGGCGCCACCACGGTTTTCCGAGGCGTCGATCAGTTCAGCAGCCAGCTTCTTCGGCATGGTGTTCTCACCACGCTTGCGCGCGGAGTCGATCAGCCAGCGCATGGCCAGGGCCATCTTGCGCGACGAACGCACTTCGACCGGCACCTGGTAGGTGGCACCACCGACGCGGCGCGACTTGACTTCGACCGCCGGAGCGACGTTGTCCAGAGCCTTCTGCACCAGCTCAATGGCGTTGGCGCTGCTGTTCTTCTCGGTGATCACGTCCATGGCGCCGTACACGATCTTTTCGGCGACGGACTTCTTGCCGCTCTGCATGACCATGTTGATGAAGCGGGCGATGGTTTCGCTTCCGTGCTTCGGATCGGGCAGGACGGAACGCTGCGGAGTATTACCCTTACGCGACATAGTGCTCTCTCCTTATGCCTTCGGACGCTTGGCGCCGTACTTGGAACGGGCCTGGCGACGCTTGGCAACGCCGGCGGCGTCGAGCGAGCCACGAACGGTGTGGTAACGCACACCCGGCAGGTCCTTGACGCGACCGCCGCGGATCAGGACCACGGAGTGCTCCTGCAGGTTGTGGCCTTCACCACCGATGTAGGAAATCACTTCTTCCTGGTTGGTCAGGCGGACCTTGGCAACCTTGCGCAGAGCCGAGTTCGGCTTCTTCGGAGTGGTGGTGTAGACACGGGTGCAGACGCCACGGCGCTGCGGGCACTTGTCGAGCGCCGGCGAGGCACTCTTGTAGGTGGTCGCTTGCCGCGGCTTGCGGACCAGCTGGTTGATCGTCGCCATCAGTAGGTTCTTCTGATTGGTGGCCGGAAAATCCGACCAGAGATGCGGAAATGTTAAAGCAGGCCGAAATTTTGGCCTGCTGAGACAGACGATTGTAGCAACCTGCCAGGAAAGCAGTCAAACGCCTCCTGTCAAGCCCGTCCCTGATCCCGGGACGTTACTGGGGGGCCTCCATGTACCCCGTTCAGGTTGGCCGGGTCGATCGCGGACGATCTCCCCTGCCCTTTCCCAATCCCATCGATGGACCGATGGGGTGGTCCGGCCTCGCGGCCGGACCCGATACCTCATTCTTCGCCAGACGCCTGTTCAGCCTCGACCTCGACAGCCGGAGCCTCGACCGCAGCCGGGGTGCCGGTCAGGGCCTGCATCTCCGAGTCGGTGAGACCCGAAGCGCCGCGGCGGCGGCTGCTGTGGTACGACAGACCCGTACCGGCCGGGATCAGGCGACCCACGATGACGTTTTCCTTCAGACCGCGCAGGTTGTCCTTGGTGCCGCGGACCGCCGCTTCGGTCAGCACGCGGGTGGTTTCCTGGAACGACGCGGCCGAGATGAACGATTCGGTCGCCAGCGAGGCCTTGGTGATACCCAGCAGGACCGGATCGAAGTGCGCCGGCAGCTCGTTGCGGGTCGACAGGCGCGCATTCTCCTCGATAACGCGCTGGCGCTCCACCTGCTCGCCGTTCAGGAACTTGCTGCTGCCCTGATCGGTGATCTCGACCTTGCGCAGCATCTGGCGGGTGATCACCTCGATGTGCTTGTCGTTGATCTTCACGCCCTGCAGGCGGTACACGTCCTGGATTTCCTTCACCAGGTAGGCGGCCAGCGGTTCGACACCCAGCAGGCGCAGGATGTCCTGCGGGCTCGGCTCGCCGTCCACGATGGTTTCACCCTTGGTGACATGCTCGCCTTCGAACACGATGACCTGGCGGTACTTCGGGATCAGCTCTTCGTGCTCCGAACCATCAGTGTCCTTGATGATCAGGCGCTGCTTGCCCTTGGTGTCCTTGCCGAAGCTGATGATGCCCGAACGCTCGGCCAGCACCGCCGGATCCTTCGGCTTGCGCGCTTCGAACAGATCGGCCACGCGCGGCAGACCACCGGTGATGTCGCGGGTCTTCGACGCTTCCTGCGGGATCTTGGCGACGACGTCGCCCACGCCCACCGGGGCGCCGTCCTGCAGGTTGACGATCGAACGCGGCGGCAGCAGGTACTGCGCCGGCAGGTCGGTGCCCGGGATCGACAGGTCGTTGCCCTTGGCGTCGACGATGCGCACGATCGGGCGCAGGTCCTTGGCCTGGGTACCACGACGCTTCGGATCGGTGATTTCGCGCGACGCCAGGCCGGTCAGCTCGTCGGTCTTCTCGATGACGGTGATGCCGTCGACGAAGTCGATGAAGCGGATGAAACCGGCCACTTCCGACACGATCGGGTGGTTATGCGGATCCCAGTTGGCCACGGTCTGGCCAGCCTTGATCGCATCACCGTCCTTGGACGTGATGGTCGCACCGTACGGCAGCTTGTAACGCTCACGCTCACGACCGTGGGCATCGAGCACCGAGATTTCGCCCGAGCGCGACACTGCCACCAGCGAGCCGTTGGCGTGCTCGACGGACTTGAGGTTGCTGAACTTGACCGAGCCGGTGGTCTTGACGGTGATGTTGTCGACCGCAGCAGCTCGCGACGCCGCACCACCGATGTGGAACGTACGCATGGTCAGCTGGGTACCCGGCTCACCGATGGACTGGGCGGCGATGACGCCGACCGCTTCACCGATGTTGACCAGGTGGCCACGGGCCAGATCGCGGCCGTAGCAGCGACCGCAGACACCGAAGGCCGATTCGCACGAGATCGTCGAACGCACCTTGATGCTCTGCACGCCGGCGTCTTCCAGCTTGGCGACCCAGGCTTCGTCCAGCAGGGTGTTGCGGGTGACGATCGGATCTTCGTCGTTGCCCGGCAGGAACACGTCCTCGGCAACCACGCGACCCAGCACGCGGTCCTTCAGCGGCTCGACCACGTCGCCACCTTCCACGATCGGGGTCATGATCAGGCCTTCGGTGGTACCGCAATCCACCTCGGTGATCACCACGTCCTGCGCGACGTCGACCAGACGACGGGTCAGGTAACCCGAGTTCGCGGTCTTCAGCGCGGTATCGGCCAGACCCTTACGGGCACCGTGGGTGGAGTTGAAGTACTCCTGCACGTTCAGGCCTTCGCGGAAGTTCGCCTTGATGGGCGTCTCGATGATCGAGCCGTCCGGGCGGGCCATCAGGCCACGCATACCGGCCAGCTGACGGATCTGCGCCTGCGAACCACGCGCACCGGAGTCAGCCATGATGTACAGCGAGTTCATCGACTTCTGGTCGATGGTCTCACCCTTGGCATTGACCACTTTCTCGGTACCGATGGTGTCCATCATCGCCTTGGCGATGCGCTCGTTGGTGCGCGACCAGATGTCGACCACCTTGTTGTAGCGCTCGCCGGCGGTGACCAGACCCGACTGGTACTGCTCCTGGATTTCCAGCACTTCGGCTTCGGCCTCGGTGAGGATGCCCTTCTTCTCGTCCGGAATCAGCATGTCGTCGATGCCGATCGAGACACCGGCGCGGGTCGCGTAGGCGAAGCCGGTGTACATCAGCTTGTCGGCGAACACGACCGTGTCCTTCAGGCCCAGCTGACGGTAGCTGGAGTTGATCAGGCGGCTGATGTTCTTCTTGGTCAGCTCGGTGTTGGCCAGCGCGAACGGCAGGCCTTCCGGCAGGATTTCAGCCAGCAGGGCGCGACCGATCGTGGTGTCCACGATCGAGGTCTTCGGCTGCTTGTTGCCGTCTTCGTCGGTCACCACTTCGGTGATGCGGACCTTGACGCGCGCGTGCAGTTCCACCACGCGGTTGTCGTAGGCACGCTTCACTTCGGCGATGTTGGCGAAGGCCATGCCCTCGCCCTTCTTGTTTTCCAGCGAGCGGGTCATGTAGTACAGACCCAGCACGACGTCCTGCGACGGCACGATGATCGGCTCGCCGTTGGCCGGCGACAGGATGTTGTTGGTCGACATCATCAGCGCACGCGCTTCCAGCTGGGCTTCCAGCGAGAGCGGCACGTGGACGGCCATCTGGTCACCGTCGAAGTCGGCGTTGAA
>DQIG01000311.1:0-535 GCA_003525885.1 Stenotrophomonas sp. | reverse complement strand
GCCTTGCCTTCGATCAGCACCGGCTCGAACGCCTGGATGCCCAGACGGTGCAGGGTCGGCGCACGGTTCAGCATCACCGGATGCTCGCGGATGACCTCTTCCAGGATGTCCCAGACTTCGGCTTCTTCGCGCTCGACCAGCTTCTTGGCGGCCTTGATGGTGGTGGCCAGGCCACGACGCTGCAGCTTGGCGAAGACGAACGGCTTGAACAGCTCAAGCGCCATCTTCTTCGGCAGGCCGCACTGGTGCAGGCGCAGGTACGGACCGACCACGATGACCGAACGGCCCGAGTAGTCGACGCGCTTGCCGAGCAGGTTCTGGCGGAAGCGACCCTGCTTGCCCTTGATCATGTCGGCCAGCGACTTCAGCGGGCGCTTGTTGGTGCCGGTGATGGCACGGCCACGACGGCCGTTGTCCAGCAGCGCATCGACCGATTCCTGCAGCATGCGCTTTTCATTGCGCACGATGATGTCCGGCGCGCTCAGTTCGAGCAGGCGGCGCAGGCGGTTGTTGCGGTTGATGACGCGGCGGTACA
>DQIG01000434.1:10773-15063 GCA_003525885.1 Stenotrophomonas sp. | reverse complement strand
CGGATCGCTTCGCGATCCAGGCCGGTACCGTCATCGGCCACTTCCAGCACGATTTCCGAGCCTTCACGGTGCAGGCGGATGGCAACTTCGCCCTCTTCCGGCTTGCCGGCCGCGCGACGCTGTTCCGGCGCTTCAAGGCCATGTGCCACCGAGTTGCGCAGCATGTGTTCGAGCGGCGCGACCATGCGATCGAGAACGTTGCGGTCCAGTTCGCCGTGGGTGCCTTCCAGGGTCAGGTGGACCTGCTTGCCGGTATCCATGCCGGACTGGCGGACCACGCGACGCAGGCGCGGCACCAGGCCATCGAACGGCACCATGCGCGCGCGCATCAGGCCGTCCTGCAGCTCTGAGCTGACGCGCGACTGCTGTTGCAGCAGCGAATCGTACTGGCGCGACAGATCGTCGAGCACGCCCTGCAGCCCCCCGAGATCGGCCGCCGACTCGTTCAGCGCACGGCTGAGCTGCTGCAGCGTGGAGAAGCGGTCCAGTTCCAGCGGATCGAACTTCTGGTCGGCATGGTCCTGCTCACGCTGGTAGCGGGCGACGATCTGCGCTTCGGTTTCCAGGTCGAGGCGGCGCAGCTGGTCGCGCAGTCGCGCATTGGTGCGCTCCAGTTCGCCCATCGCGCCACGGAAGGCGCCGAGCTGCTGTTCCAGGCGCGAGCGGTAGATCGCCACTTCACCGGCATGGTTGACCAGGCGGTCGAGCAGATCCGCACGCACGCGCACCTGTTCCTGCTGCGGGCGTGCCAGCGGATCCTCATCGACCACGCCTTCGGCCGGCAGCGGTGCCGACAACGGCGCATCGAGCAGTGCCGGTGCCGGGCTGGCGACCGGTGCCGAAGCGGTTTCTGCCACGCTCGCCACGTTGGCTGCGGCAGCGGCCGCAGCGATATCGGTGGTGGTACGCACTTCGAATGCGTCGACCAGATCCTGCGCCGGTTCCACCACGCGGTGGTCACCGGTGCGGGTGAGCAGCTGGTGCAGGCGATCGAATCCGCGCTCCAGCAACTGCACATCGCGGCGTTCGATCTCGGTGCGACCGGCGGCAACGGCTTCCAGCAACGATTCGATGCTGTGGCCGAGATCGCCGATGGCGTTGATGCCGGCCATGCGTGCGCCACCCTTCAGGGTATGCAGGTCACGCTGCAGGCCGGCCAGCACCTCGCGGTCCTGCGGTGCATCGCGCAGCTCGCTGATCAGGCCATCGCAGTGGTCGAGCAGGTCCTTGCCTTCCTCGACGAAGATGTCGACCAGCTCGCGATCGTAGACGCTGAAGTCGAGCGTATCGGCGCTGTCTTCCGGCACCGGGATGGCAAGGACGTCAGGTGCCACGGCTTCAGGCACGTCGGCTTCAGGCGCGCCAACTGCCACGGCATCCGACACGGTATCTGCATCGACGTCGGCAGCTTCGGCGTGGACTTCCACCTGGCCCGGCGCGTCTTCCAGTTCGAAGAAGCGCACCGGTTCGGCGGTGGCCGGCGCTGCGACCTCCGCGATCTCCTCATTCACCGTCGCCGGGGACGGCTGATCGGCGCTCTCTCCTTCACCGATCGCCGCCTCCCCGCCGACGTCCGCATCCTCGGCAAAGGCTTCCGCCTCGCCCGGCGCGAGTTCGCTGGCCTGCAGGCCGAGCACGGGCCATTGCCCGTCGTCGGCCAGGGGCTGCTCTTCGTCGATCACGTGCAGGCCGGCCTCGAGCGCGGCTTCCAGCGAGACCGGTTCTGCAAACCCCGGCGCAGCCATTTCATCCTGCAGGCTCGACAGCTCGCTGTCGAGCGGCAGTGCAGCAGGCGTCTCGAATGCCTCAGCGTCCGCAACGTGCGCGTGATTGGACGAGGACGCATTCAGGTCAGATGCGACGGCTTCGACAGCAGCAGGAATCTCTTCGGCGTCGCGGTCGTCGACCGGCAGCGCACTGGCATCCAGGTACGGCGACAGATCGTCCACGACGGTCAAACCGGCATCGTCGGACAACAGCAGCGCGCTGTCGGTCTCCACCTCGACACCGTCTACAGCAGCGCCCGGGACATCGTCGGCCACCTGGATCGATTCGACCACCGGCAGCGACGCCTCCTCCTCACCCGGCACGGACGGCCAACCGGCATCGAAATAGCGCGAAAGATCGTCGCTGGCGGTCAGCTCACCGACCTCCAGCCCGGCCCCGATCGCTGCATCGGCGACCGCGGCTTCGGCAGGATCGGCATGTGCCTCCGCTTCCTGCTCCGGTGCGACAAACACATGCGGCACCGCATCGGATTCAAGCGCGACGGCTGTCGATGCGTCCGCGTCCAGTTCCGCCGCCGGTTCGTCATCCAGGGCCAGATCGTCTTCGTCGTCTTCCAGGCCCACCATCGGCCAGCGCGCCTCTGGCAGCTCGCCGGCCAGCGCCTGCAGGCGCTGTGCCAATACCTGCTGCGGCGCGATGCGCGGCTGTTCGGCCTGCAGCGCCTCCATGGTGGCGGTGATCGCCTGCGCGGTCGCATCCAGGGCGGCCACGCCTTCATCGCCCGGCACCACCTCGGCGGCCAGTGCACGCTTGATGTAGGACTCGGCACCGCCGGTCACAGCTGTGATCTCGGGCACTTCGGTCATCGCGAAGGCGCCGTTCATGGTGTGCACCGCGCGCAGCAATGCATCGCTGACCGGCTGCGGTGCCTGCTGTGCCGAACGCAGCCAGTCCTGCAGGGTGGCCTGGTGGACTTCCACTTCGGCCTCGAGAATCTCGCGCAGCACGCTGTCGATGTTGGCCGGCGTGCCGGCGACTTCGGTCTCCACGGCGTTATCGGCCGGCGTCGAGGCGGCAGCCTCGGCGTCGAGAATGCGGCTGATCTCGTCTTCGCCGTCGGCTTCGGCCACCGGGACAACCGGTGCAGCGGCCCCGGGCAGGGGTACGTAATAGGTTTCCTCGCCTGCACCCACACGATCGGCGATGGCCTGCATGGCCTGCAGGTCGACGCTGATGCGCTGGCCGTGGCGCAGCGCCGCGTTCAGCTGCGGCAGTGCCGCATGCGCGTTGTCGACCATTGCCAGCACGGCGGGTGATGCGGCGCGGCTGCCGTCCAGCACGCGGTTGAGCATGCCTTCGATCTTCCACGCGAACTCACCCAGGGTACGTGCGCCGACCAGGCGGCCACTGCCCTTGAGGGTATGGAAGATGCGGCGGATCGGGCGCAGCCGGTCCATGTTGTCCGGCTGCATGCGCCACGCCGGCAGCAGCGTGCCGAGATTGGCCAGCTCGTCGTCGAATTCTTCCAGGAACACCTCGCGGATGTCCTCGTCGATGTTCTCGGCATCGTCGTCGAAACCGGCATCGAAGCCCGCATTGGTGTCGACGTCGGTCTCGGCAACGGCCGCAACCACCGCCTCCGGCGCTGCCGCCGCGGCCATCGCCTGCGGATTGAAGCCGGCAGCGGCCGCACTCAGCTCGGCGAAGAACTGGGCGTCGGCCTCGCTGAAATCGATCGGCGCGATGGTGTCGATATCGATCACCGACACGGCCGGTGCGGACGTTTCCGCCGCCGGAACCGCCGCATCGATCAACGGCGACGTGATCGACGGTACCGGCAGGTCATCCGGGGCCTCACCCATCTCGGCCAGCGCTGCGGGCGATGCATCGGCCAGCGGCGGAACGACGGCATCGACGATTTCCAGCGACGGATGCAGCGCGGCGTCATCGTCCAGCGACAGCGTTTCCATCGCATGCAGCGACAGCACGTCGTCAGCGTTGTCCAGTGCGTCGGCGTCGAAGCGGAACACCACGTCGTCGGCCTCGGCAGCCGCATCCTGTTCGGCCGCCACCGGATCGAACACCGGCGCAGCATCGAAAGCGGTCGCGGAGGAATCCATCGCGTCCGTCATCTCATCGATCACAGGCGCTGCGGTCTCCTCAGGCACCTGCGGCACCTCGGACAGCGACCACTGCGAAGCACCGGAGTGATCACCCTCGGCCAGCTCGAAGCTGACCGGATCGAAACTGGCGAAGGTCGGGCTGCGCTCGTCATCGGCAGGCGCGACGGCGTCGGCCTCCGGATGGAACGGCGCCAGCTCCCACTGCGGGACATCCGGCGCGGGTGCGCTGGACGCCGCGAAGACCAGCGATGCCTCCGCATCTTCGTGCGTCGGCAACGGCGAAGCATCGGTATCAGCCGTGCTGGCGGTCCCGGCTGCGACAGTACCCAGTGCGCCGAACATCAGGCGGTTGTCGGACACCATCGGCGCCGGCGTGGCCGGCGGCGGATCGAAGGTGAAGTCCGGCAGCGGCACCGGCACGTCGCCGGCAGCCGGCGCC
>DQIG01000434.1:7495-10609 GCA_003525885.1 Stenotrophomonas sp. | reverse complement strand
CCGGCGCCGCAGACTGCACCGGAACCTCGATGCGCTCCGGCTGCAGCGGCTCGGCCTGCAACGCAACCGGCTCGCGTTCGACCGGCAGCAGTGCCGGCGCTTCCGGCGCGACGGCATTGCGCTCGGGCAGCGGCCAGTAGCGCAGGGCCTCGAGGCTGCTGCGGGTGATTTCGAGGATGTCTTCGCGGCCCGGGCGGCGGTCGCGCAGGGCTTCCAGGTAGTACTCCAGGCTGGCCATGGCATCGGCCAGGGTGTCCAGCTGGCGGCCGCTGGGCACGCGCTGACGGCCGATCAGTTCGGCCTCGATGTACTGCTGCACGCCACGCAGGTAATCCGCGGCGGTGCCGAGGTCGAGCATGCGCAGCGCGCCGGACACATCGCCCAGCAGGCGCGGCACATCCTGCAGCTCGGCATGGTTCCAGCTGGTTTCGATGAAGGCGACGAAATGCTCGCGGGCGGCGGCGAAGTTGGCGATGGCTTCATGCGCCAGCACCTCCACCGTGCGCCGGTTCTCGACCGCGCTCGGGTCGTCCTCGCCACTGCCGCCGGCGCCCAGATGGGCGACCTGGTCGTCCAGCGAAGCATCGACGTACAGCAGTGCACCGGCAATATCCAGCAGCAGGTTCTCGTCGATCTGCTGGCGGCCCTCGACCACGCCACGCAGCGCGTCGCGCTGCTGCACGACCACGCCGCGGGCCACGCCCAGGCCCATCATGCCCAGCGTATCGGCCACGGCGCCAAGCTCGTTGGCCTGGGTCTGCAGCTGTTCCGGCGCACCACCGGTGCGCAGGTGCAGGTCAAGCGCATCCTTGATGCGCAGCAGTTCTTCCTTCACCGCGCTGCCGACCGTGTCGAGCAGCTCGCGGTTGCGTCCGCTCAGGCTGCCACGGGCGTGGTCCAGCTCGGCCTCGGTAGCGGTGACGCTGTCCGGCGCAAAAGCCAGCAGCACACTGTCAGTGACACCTTCTTCGCCGCGCGACGCACGGATCTCGTTGAGCAGCGGCATCAGCACGATCGGAATGTCGCGATGGCCGTTCTGCAGGCGTTCCAGGTAGTCGGGCAGCAGCACGCTGCCACGCATCAGGGTCGCGCAGGCTTCATCACGGTCGGCCACACGGCCGGCGCCGATGGCGTTGGCCAGCTGCTCCAGCTCTTCGGCCACCATCGCCGGGGCATACAACTCGACCATGCGCAGGGTGCCCTGCACCTGGTGCAGGTAGCCAGCGCAGATGCGCATGCGGCTGGCATCGGTCGGGTCTTCCGCGTAGTACTCGACCTCGTTGCGCACCTGGCGCAGGGTCTCGTCCAGCTCGGGCTTGACCCAGCCCAGCGCTGCGTGGCTCATCGCATCGCGCAGACTGCTCATGGACGCGCTCCGTTCGCCGCCGCGCGGTGGCCGCGCGAGTTCTGGCGTGGGGAATGGAAATGCTTCATCGACTGGTTCCTTGCTCGCCGCCCTGCCCGCGTCACGCCGGCAGCTTGAAGTCGGCGACCGAACGGCGCAGGTCCGCCGCCAGCTGCGCGAGGTGGCCGATCGACTCTGCGGTCTGCCCGGCACCCTGCGAGGTCTGGCCGGTGATCTGCCGGATCACGCCCATGGTGCGGGTGATGTCCGAGGCCGCGGCCGACTGCTGCTGGGCGGCGATGGAGATGTTCTTGATGAGGGTGTTCAGCGCGTTGGACACGCGTTCGATCTCGGTCAGCGCGGTACCGGCGTCCTCGGCCAGGCGCGCACCGGACACCACTTCGGCCGTGGTCTGCTCCATCGAGGTGACCGCTTCGTTGGTGTCGGCCTGAATGGCCTGGACCAGGTTTTCGATGCGTCGGGTTGCACCCGAGGTACGTTCTGCCAGGCGCTGCACTTCGTCGGCCACGACCGCGAAACCGCGGCCCGCTTCACCGGCCGACGCTGCCTGCACCGCCGCGTTCAACGCCAGGATGTTGGTCTGCTCGGAAATGTCGTTGATCAGTTCCACGATCGAGCCGATTTCCTGCGACGACTCGCCCAGGCGCTTGATGCGCTTGGAAGTTTCCTGGATCTGGTCACGGATCTGGTCCATGCCCTGGATGGTCTCGCGCACCACGCCGGCACCTTCGGCGGCGATCACCACCGAGCGCTGTGCCACGTCGGCCGACTCGGCCGAGTTGCGCGACACCTGCTCGATGCTCGCCGCGATTTCGCCGATGCGGTCCGAGGCCGAGGTGATCTGGTTGGCCTGGTGGCCCGCGGCCTCTGCCAGCTGCATGGCGGTGGCCTGGGTTTCCTGGGTGGACATCGCGACCTTGGCCGAGGTGTCGTTGATGGTGGTCACCAGGTGGCGCAGCTCGTCAACCGCGTAGTTGATCGCGTCGGCGATCGCGCCGGTCATGTCCTCGGTCACCGAGGCCTTCACCGTCAGGTCACCCTCACCGAGCGAGGAGATTTCGTCCAGCAGCCGCATGATGGCCTGCTGGTTGCGGCTGTTGAATTCCACCTGGGTCTGGTAACGCAGTTCCTGCTCGCGCGAGCGGCTGCGCACGTTGGTGGAGACGAAGCCGATGATCGCGATCAGCGACAGCGCACCGGAAACCACGCCGATCCAGAAGTTCGGGAACAGGCGGGTATCGGACACCGAGCCGAACGAGGAGAACGCTTCGAACAGCTTGCGGCTGTCGTCCAGCATGTGCGCCGACCCCTGGCCCAGCGCGGTGGCGGCCGACTGCGCGGCGAACAGCTGGCGCGAGCTGGCCAGGATTGCGTCGGCATCCTGCTTCATCGCCTGCCACTTCTGCTGGGACTGTTCCAGCGCAGCAATGGCGGCGGCGCCGCGCACGGCGGTGATGCCCAGTTCCTCGTTGCCGTTGCGCAGGCCGTCGAGCACCTGCGAGAACACGGTGATGTCACGCGCCAGCGCGTCACCGGCGGTGGCCGCGGCGCTGCCACCGGCACGCATTTCGGTCACGCGGCGAGCCATCGAACCGGCTACCACCACCTGCTGCAGTGCGCTGTACACCTGCGCCGACGGTGCGCCGGAGGCGGACATCGCGCGCACCAGCTCGTTCAGCTGGGCCTGCAGGCCCGGCACTGCGCCGGAGAAGTTGTTGGCATTGCCGGCCAGCGCCAGCACCGCCGGC
>DQIG01000434.1:0-7347 GCA_003525885.1 Stenotrophomonas sp. | reverse complement strand
GCCAGCGCCAGCACCGCCGGCTCGCTGGCGACCAGCTGGCCGGCCTGCTTGCCCAGCGGCGCCCAGGTTTCACCCAGCGTGGTGATCGCGCCAGACACGCCCGGCTCCTTGCCGTAGCGCCCCTGCAGGGTCGACACGTTCTGTTCGATCGCGTTGCGGGTCGCCTTGAAAGCGGTGAACGCCTGCGCGTTGCCGCCGACGGCATCACGGCCCTGGTTGGCCAGCTGCTGCGACAGCACCTGGAGGTCGGCGGCCTTGGAGCCGGCATCGGCCAGGCGGCTGCCCTGCCAGGTGGCGACGCCGGTGTTGACGCCGAACAGGATCATCGATGCCAGCAGCAGGAACAGCCAGAGGTTGCTGCCGCCCAGCCGCAGCTTGCCGGATTTGGTGGCGTCCGAAGCAGTACTCATCGTTCAACCTCGATCTTCAATGCAGGGGGCGATGCCCGGCCTCAGGCCGCGGCTTGCCGGAATTCAGGGGTGCGCGACAGCAGCGAGAGCGAGAACACGCCCCAGTCATGGCCGTCGGCATGGAAGGCACGGTCGACGAAATGGCCGTAGCGGCCTTCGGCCAACGTGCCCGCTTCGATCTGCTGGTCCAGCTCGAAGCTGCGCTGGCCGAATAGTTCATCGATGGTCAGCGCGACGTCGCCGCCGGCCTGGCGCATGATCAGCACGCGCTGGCCTTCCTGCTGCACGGTGCGCGTGCCTTCCAGGAAGTACTTCAGGTCGACCACCGGGAACAGGTTGCCGCGCAGGTTGCCCACGCCCAGCAGCCAGGGCTGCGCACAGGGCACCGGGGTCACCGGCGGCATCGGCACGATTTCCACCACTTCGCGGAAATCGGACACCAGCCGGCGCTGGCCGACGCGGAAACCGACGCCACGCCACAGGTCCTGGGCAAACTGCCGCCCGGGCAGCTGCACCGCATGGGCCAGGCTGCGCCGTTCGTAGGCTTCAAGGATGTCGAAGGGCGAGCGCATCAGGCCACCAGCTCGTTGATCCGCGCGATCAGTTCATCCTCGCGCGGTGGCTTGACGATGTAATCGGCCGCGCCCTGGCGCAGGCCCCAGGCCTTGTCGGTTTCCATCGCCTTGGTGCTGACGATGATCACCGGGATGTGCTTGATCGCCGCATCACGGGCCATGGCACGGGTGGCCTGGAAACCGCTCATGCCGGGCAGGACCACGTCCATCAGCACCAGTTGCGGCACCTGGTCGCGGACCAGCTGCAGGCCATCCTCGGCGTTGTCCGCTTCCAGCACCTCGTGGCCGGCACGGCGCAGCCACTGGGTGAACACCGCGCGGTCGGTCGGTGAATCCTCGATCAGGACGATACGAGCCATTGTGCCTTTCCCCCCTGGTCAGGCGTTGACGTATGTGCGGATGGCACCCAGCAGTTCTTCGCGCGTGAAAGGCTTGGTCAGGTACTGCTCCGAGCCGACGATGCGCCCCCGCGCCTTGTCGAACAGGCCATCCTTGGACGACAGCATGATTACCGGGGTCGCCTTGAACAGCTGGTTGCCCTTGATCAGCGCACAGGTCTGGTAGCCATCCAGGCGCGGCATCATGATGTCGACGAAGATGATCTGCGGCTGCTGGTCTGCGATCTTGGCAAGCGCTTCAAAGCCGTCGGTGGCGGTGACCACCTCGCAGCCTTCGCGCTTGAGCAGCGTTTCCGCAGTCCTGCGGATGGTCTTCGAATCATCGATGACCATCACCCGGAGTCCTGCGAGTTCCCCGCCCGCAGTCATGTTTTCAGTCATTGCCTATCCCCAAGCGCACGGCCCAATCTCTGGCGGGAGCCGCTGCGAAAGCGTATCTATATCGCACTTTCCGCGCCCGCTTCAAGGCCGGCCCACCGCGCAGGGGGTGGCGCCCGGCTGAACGTGACCGGGTTCGCAATGACTGCGCTGCCGGCAGGCGGACGCTGCGTTGCAGTACGGCAGGGAGGCGCGCGGCCAGCGTTGCCGCTACCATCAACGCCTTGCCTGACAGGTGCGCCCATGCCGTTGAACGTCATCGTGGTGATGGACCCCATCGCCCACATCAAGATCGCCAAGGACACCACCTTCGCCATGCTGCTGGAAGCCCAGCGCCGCGGCCATGCCCTGCACTACGTGCGACCGGGCGGGCTGGCCCTGGAAGGTGGCGTGGCGGTGGCCCAGACCGCTCCCTTGCAGGTGCGCGACGACCCGGCCGGCTGGTATGAGCTGGGCGCGTTCAGCCGTACCGAGTTCGGTCCCGGCCAGATCGTGCTGATGCGCAAGGACCCGCCGGTCGACGCCGAGTACCTGTACGACACCCAGGTGCTGGATGTGGCTGCCGCTGCCGGTGCCTGCGTGGTCAACAACCCGCAGGGCCTGCGCGACTACAACGAGAAGCTGGCTGCCCTGCTGTTCCCGCAGTGCTGCCCGCCGACCCTGGTCAGCCGCGATGCCAAGGCGCTGAAGGCCTTTGCCCTGGAACACGGCCAGGCCGTGCTGAAGCCGCTGGACGGCATGGGTGGCCGTTCGATCTTCCGCAGCGGCCAGGGCGATCCGAACCTGAACGTGATCCTGGAAACCCTGACCGACGGTGGCCGCAAGCTGGCGCTGGCCCAGAAGTTCATTCCCGACATCACGGCCGGCGACAAGCGCATCCTGCTGGTCGACGGCGAACCGGTCGACTACTGCCTGGCACGCATCCCGCAGGGCGACGAGTTCCGCGGCAACCTCGCGGCCGGCGGCCGCGGCGAAGGCCGCCCGCTGAGCGAGCGTGACCGCTGGATCGCCGCCCAGGTCGGCCCGGAGATGAAGCGCCGCGGCATGCGTTTCGTCGGCCTGGACGTGATCGGCGATTACCTGACCGAGGTCAACGTGACCAGCCCGACCTGCGTGCGGGAACTGGACGCGCAGTACGGCCTGAACATCGCCGGCACCCTGTTCGACGCGCTCGAGGCCGGCCTGCGCTGATGCCGTCCGCACCTGCCGTCCTGCCCCCGCCGCCGCGTGAAGCGCAACGGCTGGGGGCGACCATCGCGCTGTCGGTGCTGGTCCACGCCCTGCTGATCCTGGGCGTGGGCTTCGCCGTGAAAGGCGATGCACCGCTGGTGCCGACGCTGGAAGTGATCTTCAGCCAGACCCGCACCGCGCTGACGCCGAAGCAGGCTGATTTCCTTGCCGCCGCCAACCAGGAAGGTGGTGGCGAGCACGACCGCGCACAGCGTCCGCGCGACAATCAGGCCGGCATCGTGCCGCAGGCGCAGTCCGGACTCAGCCCGGTGCCACAGCAGCAGCAATCGGCCGCGCCGGTTCCGCCGCCGCAGGCACGGGTGGTCAGCAGCCGCAACGGAGAGGACACCGTCGCGCAGGCGCAGTCCCGGCCGACGCCGGAACAGCCGGAGCCGGATGCGCCGCTGAGCGCGCGTGAGCAGCGCGATGTGGAGATGGCGCGACTGGCGGCTGAAGTGCATCTGCGCTCGGCGCAGTACGCCAAGCGCCCGAACCGCAAGTTCGTGTCGGCCAGCACGCGTGAATATGCCTATGCCAATTACCTGCGTGCCTGGGTCGACCGTGCCGAGCGCGTAGGCAACCTGAATTACCCGGACGAGGCCCGGCAGCGCCGGCTCGGCGGCCAGGTGGTGATCAGCGTGGGCGTGCGCCGCGATGGCAGCGTGGAGAGCAGCCGGATCCTGCGAACCAGCGGAACGCCGTTGCTGGATGAGGCGGCGCTGCGGGTGGTGAAGCTGGCACAGCCGTTCCCGCCGTTGCCGAAGACCGAGGATGAGATCGACATCCTGCAGGTCACCCGTACCTGGGTGTTCCTGCCAGGCGGCACCCTGCACGACGACCGGTAGGGGTTTGTTGCCCGGGCCTGCGGCCCGGGACCCGCTGGACGTCAACGTCAACGTCAACGTCAACGTCAACGTCAAAAGCGGCGGTTGGGCTTTGAGTTTGGCGGGGCGGTGTGGGCTTGCAGGACGCGCCGTAAACCCATCCATGGGGGCTCGATGGCGCCATCCATGGCGCCAACGGTCCTGCAAGCCCACACCGCCCCGCCTCTGACAGATCGCGGCGCACCATTGCTTTGGTAGGTGTCGACCTTGGTCGACACACATCCACGCCACGCGTGGATGCGAGCGAAGCGATCGGCTTCTGACTTTGAATTTTCTTTTTTTGATTTTCCGTAGCGGACGCACGCGGAAACTGTCAGAGGTCGGGCGGGGTGGGTTCGCGGGGGTATCCGCGCCATGGATGGCGCGGCTAAGCCCCCAGGGACGGGTTCACGGCGTCCCCCGCGAACCCACCCCGCCCGGCCCAGCGCGGCTTTTGATCTACACGCCCCTCGCCACGAGGGGCTCAGCCGTTGGCCTTCGCCTTCGCCTCGCGCGCGGCCTGCTGCTCGACCAGGGTCAGTGCCACGTTGTCGCGCAGGTAGGCCGGCTCGACCTTCTCCGGTGCAATGGCTTCGCCGCGCGCGAACGCCGGCACTGCCAGTGCCAATACGTCCGACGCCCGCGGCAGCGCCGTGGCATCAAAGCCGCGCAGGCCGGTGCCCAGCTGGGTCACCAGTGCCCCTTCAACTGCACCGAAACCGGTGCCAACGCCGTAGGCCGACAGCCCTTCCGGCAACGCCACCGCCGCCGGCGCGCACACGCGCTCGGCATCACGCGCGACCGGCAGGCCGTCCACACGCTCGAAGCGAGCGACATACAGCTCACCCATCCGCGCATCGATCGCCGACAGGATCTGCATTTCCGCGGCCGGTGCCCGCAGCGCCAGCACCTGCAGCGTCGAGACCGGAAGCAGCGGGCGGTCCAGCGCCAGCGCGATGCCCTGGGCGATGGCAATTGCCAGGCGCACACCCGTGAATGCACCCGGGCCGCGACTGAGCGCGATGCCATCGAGCTGGCGACGGCTGATGCCGGCTTCGGCCAGCAGCGCCTCGGCCCACGGCAGGCTCAGTTCGGCGTGCCGGCGCGGGGCAATCTCGAATCGTTCCAGCACCTGCCCATCGACATGCAGGGCAACGGAGCAGGCTTCGGTAGCGGTTTCAAAGGCGAGCAGTTTCATCGGATCAGGTCAGAACAGGGGGAACGTGGCACCGGGAACCGGCTCCGGGCCCGGCACAACAGCGGCCGGGTCAGCCGCATCATCAGCCACAGGTACCCATTGTGGCGTAAAGAAGGCCTGCACATCGGCCAGGCTGCGGGTGCGCCGGAACGGCGGCAGCGATTCGAGGAAGACCCGGCCATAGCCCCGGTTGAGCAGGCGCGGGTCGCACAGGACCAGCACGCCACGGTCGCTTTCGCTGCGGATCAGGCGGCCGACGCCCTGCTTCAGTGCGATCACCGCCTGCGGCAGCTGTTCGTCGCGGAATGGGTTGCCGCCCTGGCTGCGGATCGCCTCCAGCCGTGCCTCGTACACCGGATCGTCCGGTGCCGCGAACGGCAGCTTGTCGATCATCACCACGCTCAGCGCTTCGCCGACCACGTCCACGCCTTCGCGGAAACTGGCCGAGCCCAGCAACACGCCATTGCCTGATTCACGGAAACGCTGCAGCAGCGTCGCGCGCGGCGCCTCGCCCTGCACGAACAACGGCCACGGCCCGTCGCGCAGCGCCTCGGCGGCCTCGCGCAATGCGCGATGCGAGGCGAACAACAGGAACGCCCTGCCCTGCGAGGCCTGCAACACCGGCCGCAGGGTCTGGATCAGCGCGGTGCCGAATCCGCGCACTGCCGGATCGGGCAGGCCTTCGGGCAGGTAGCACAATGCCTGCTCGGGCCAATTGAACGGACTCGGCTGGACCAGCGTGTGCGGATCGTCCAGGCCCAGGCGGGTGGCGATGTGGTCGAAGCCACCGCCCACGGTCAGCGTCGCCGAGGTGAAAATCCATGCCGCACGACTGCGCTCGCGATGCTCGCGCAGCGGGCCGGACACATCCATCGGCGTGCGCTGGCAGCGGAAACCACGCGGTGTGAGTTCGTACCAGAGCACATCGGCGGCACTGGCGTTGTCCGCCGGGTCGGTATCGAAATCGAGGGTGGGCTCATCATCGCCCAGCCAGCGCTGCAGCCGCGACACCGCCTCGCGCGTCCGCGCATGGCAGGCATCCAGACCCGCTGCCGCTTCGCGCAACGGCTGCAATGCCTGCTCCAGCGTCACCAAGCCGGCCATCACCGCATCGAAACCGTCGCGGACCTGTGGCATGGCCAGCGCGCGCCACTGCGTACCCCGCGGCGGCAGCCCTTCCATCGCCGAACGCAGCGCCAGCAATGCCTGCTGCAACTGGTCGACCGGTTCCTGCAGGGCCGACTGCGCGCCCCCTACGCCGCGCGCCTCGGCCAGGCAGTCGCGACCCAGTTCCTGCCATGGGCGCATGCCGAAACCTTCGCCGAAGAACTGCGCAGCCAACTCGGGCAGCTGGTGTGCCTCGTCGATGACAAAGGCCTGCGCCCCCGGCAGCAGCTCGCCGAAGCCATCCTGCTTCAGTGCCAGATCGGCCAGCAGCAGGTGATGGTTGACCACCACCACATCGGCAGCCTGCGCGCGCTGCCGTGCACGCACCACGAAGCAGTCGTCCCAGAACGGGCAATCGGTGCCCAGGCAGTTGTCGACAGTGGAGGTGACCATCGGCAGCAGCGGGGAGTCATCGGCCAGGCCTTCCAGTTCGGCGATGTCACCGAACTCCGAACGACCGGACCAGGCCAGAATGCGCTGGAACTGTGCGGCCTGTTCGGGACTGGAAAACCGCGGCTCGCCCCGCGCCTGCTGCAGTCGGTAGCGGCACAGGTAATTCGCGCGCCCCTTCAGCAACGCGCTGCGCAGGCCGACGCCCAGCGCCTGCCGCACACGCGGCAGATCGCGGTGGTAGAGCTGGTCCTGCAGCGCGCGGGTACCGGTGGAGATGATGGTGCGCAACCCGGACAGCAACACCGGCACCAGATAGGCAAAGGTCTTGCCGGTGCCGGTACCCGCCTCGGCCAGCAGCAGGTCGCGCTGCTGCAGCGAATCGGCGATGGCTTCGGTCAGGTGCAGCTGTGCCGGACGCGGGACAAAGGCATCCAGATGCGAGGCGAGCGCGCCGCCTTCGCTGAGGGCTTCGCGGCTGGCATGGACAAGGTCGGACATCAGAGGGAAAGGATACCCGGCCGGGCGCTGCCCGGCACCCGTTTCAAGCCAGAGCAACAGCAACGGCAACAGCAACGGCGTTGTTCATGGCTCTGGGTTTCTACGTGCTGGGCGGGTTGGGAGGGGCAGGCAGGACACGCGGTAAACCCATCCCTGGGGGCTCGATGGCGCCATCCATGGCGCCAACGGTCCTGCAGCCCCACACCGCCCCGCCTCCGACAGATCCTCACTACTGTG
>DQIG01000435.1:16579-16870 GCA_003525885.1 Stenotrophomonas sp. | reverse complement strand
CGCGCGCGCCAAGCAATGTGCATGAGAGGCGAACGTCGGAAGAGTTCCTGCTGATCCGAGCCAGTGATGATCTTCTTGCGTTTGAGAGCCGAGCGGACTGTGGCGCTAGCTGAACTAAAGTGAGTTGAATTGTGAGTCGTTTCTCTTGAGTCTCTCTTTCAATTCTATTGAAATCAATCAGTTGGATTGAATTTATGGTTCCTGGTGGGCCACCATCGCGGTCAACAATCCTGTTCGCAGGCACTCATAGCCGGTGCCTCGCCATGTCAGCGATTGTCCTGACAGCGGCAG
>DQIG01000435.1:0-16415 GCA_003525885.1 Stenotrophomonas sp. | reverse complement strand
GGCAGCCGCCATGCGACTGCCGCTCATGTGCACGCCCTGCTGCTTGCAGCTACTTCGGCATCAACACAGTGTCGATCACGTGGATCACGCCATTGGACTGGCCGACATCGGCAATGCTGATTCCCGCCTTTCCACCCTTGGCATCGATGACCCACAGCTTGCCGTCATGCAGAGCGACGGTGAGGGATTCACCTTCAACGGTCTTCAGCATGGCCTTGCCGCCGTGCTTCCTGGCATCGGCCATCAGTTGCGCGGAACTGTAGTTGCCCGGCACTACGTGGTAGGTCAGGATTCTGGTCAGTTGTGCCTTGTTTTCAGGCTTCACCAGCGTATCGATCGTACCTGCGGGCAGCTTGTTGAAGGCTGCATTGGTGGGCGCGAAAACGGTGAAGGGGCCGGCTCCATTGAGGGTATCGACCAGACCCGCCGCCTTGACCGCAGCGACCAGGGTCGTGTGGTCCTTGGAGTTGATTGCGTTCTGGACGATGGTCCTGGTGGGATACATCTCCGCTCCGCCGACCATCACGGTACTGGCGGCGAAGCTCATTGAAGTGGCTGAGACGAGTACGGCGAAGCTTACTGTGGCGGCTATCCGCTGAAGAGCTTTCACGGCGCGTTCCTCTGTGGGATGCCCGCAAGGCGCGGGCATCCTACATACGCGCTGGCGCGGCGCCTGGATGCAGGGAGATGCATCAGTGCGCTTTGTCGCCTGCAGCGGCGGCGCGTTGTAAAAGTCGAGTGAACGACTGCTCCTGCCGGCGGTTACCCAGTACGAGCTGCGCGTCAATCAGCGGCGCGGATGGCGGATATCAGATGCGCAGCCGGAAAGGCGCGCGTTGCTGATGGCCTGGCGGACACCACAGCTACGGCATGAGAGCACGGTTCCACCGGCAACGTGTTCCATCTCATGCTCGTCCCACACGCTCGTCGATCCGCAGGTGGTGCAGGTGGCGACGATCTGCAGTGCGCGGGCCAGGGTGCCCTGCTCTCCAGCCTTGTAGGTGAGATCGGTGATCTGAAAAATGCCGGTGTGACTCATGGGAATGCCGGGGTGGTGCCTGTTGACGAACGATAGGGCCAACCGGGTATCGGCCGTGTCGGTGCTGTGTTGATGGATGGTTGACGCGCAGGCTATTCGCCGTTGCGTCGATTGAGCTCTTCAAGCCGTGCGCGGCTGACGGCCTGGTGATTGCCGCAGGTTGGGCAGCTGAGAGCGGCCGCACCGTCGAGATCGACGAGGCCATGGTTGGGAGTGGCCCTGAACTGCCAGGAACACTTGATGCAGGAGCAATCGATTCGGGTGACCTGCAGCAGGGTGCCGTCTGCCCGCGTCACTCCCTCGACGCTGATTACGTAGAACTGTCCGATGTCACGCATGAAGATGAACGAAAACCCTGAATCCGTAGGGCGCCCATCATGCTGTTTTGCGGGCCATCTGGCACAAATGTGGTTCGGTCGAATTCTGAAGAGTTAAGAATGCGGGTGGCGGTGCGGACTTGTTCCCGGTGCTAGGGTATGGACAGGTGCCGACCCGGCACATCCTTCAAGGCAGAATTCATGCCCCTTCGGGCTGTTGTCTACGCAAGTCAGGTTGCCGCGGATCTTTCTGCGGAACGTTTGGAGTCGCTCGTTGCAGACGCCACCAGGTTCAACAGGATGGCCGGGGTTACCGGTGTCCTGCTGCACGACGGAGATCGCTTCGTCCAGTACTTCGAAGGACCTGAAGACGGCGTTGCAAGTGTCTACGAGCGTGTGATGCAGTCGACGAGTCACACCGACATCGTTGAGCTGGCTCGAGGCCGCGTGTCTTCGCGGCAGTTTCCCTACTGGGCGATGCATCGCCTGCCGGCAGATCAACTGCTGGTGGGGAAGCTGGCGAGGGCGGATTGGTCGCGCTTCAAGAGGAGTGGGCCAGACGACATCGCCGGGTCGATGTGGGGTATCGACGTCCTGGCCGCTGCAGTAGCACCGTATGTTGAAGCTGCGTAGGGACTGACCCGGTTTCTGGATTGGGCAGGGCAGGGGCTGTGAAAGCCGCTTTTGCCAGCCATGTCCGGGAAGTGCCGGAAGCACTTCCCGGAGCCTTTACGATCAGCTCTCCAGGAATGCCAGCAGGTCGGCGTTGATCCGGTCTGCGTGCGTGGTCGGAATGCCGTGCGGTGCACCTTCGTAGGTGATCAGCGTGCCGTTCTGTACCAGCTTCGCGGAGAGAACACCGGAGTCGGCATACGGGACCACCTGGTCATCGTCGCCATGGATCACCAGCACAGGGATGGAGATGCCCTTCAGGTCTTCGGTGAAATCGGTCTGTGAGAAGGCAACGATGCCATCGTAGTGCGCCTTGGCCGAGCCCTGCATGCCCTGCCGCCACCAGTTCCAGATCACCGCGTCCGAGGGCTTCGCACCGGGCCTGTTGTAGCCGTAGAAGGGACCCGCCGGTACGTCGTGGTAGAACTGCGCACGGTTGGCCGCCAGCTGTGCCTGGAAGTCGTCGAAGACCTGCTTGGGCGTGCCCTGCGGGTTTGCCGCGGTCTTGACCATCAGTGGTGGCACCGAGCTGATCAGCACTGCTTTGGACACGTTCTTTTCGCCGTGGCGCGCGATGTAGCGGACCACCTGGCCGCCACCGGTGGAATGGCCGACATGCATCGCACCGTGGGTGCCGAGCTTCTCGACCACCGCGGCAACATCGTCCGCGTAGTGGTCCATGTCGTGGCCATCCCATACCTGGCTGGAGCGTCCATGCCCGCGTCGGTCGTGCGCGACCACGCGATAGCCCTTGTTGACGAAGAACAGCATCTGCGCGTCCCAGTCGTCGGCGCTGAGCGGCCAGCCATGATGGAAATGAATGACCTTGGCGTCACGCGGACCCCAGTCCTTGTAGAAGATTTCGACGCCGTCTTTGGTGGTAACCGTAGCCATGTTCAAGGTTCCTCGCGGTTGGGAGTTGGGGGCGTCCTGCATGCCGGTGACGTGCATCGGCGCAGGAGCAGGGACGCTGTCAGTGCGTGCTGCAGAAGTGGCCCCAGGGCGGCATTTCCTTCTATCCTGAGGCGGCCATCACTCCGTCCGAATCCATTCTAGGTAGCGCTGTATCAATTGAAATTGGCGGAGGTGACATTCATGGGTATCGAAACTGACAAGCGGATCGAAGTCGCTCTGCTGATCTATCCCGATTGCCAGATGGCGGCAATCCATGGCCTGACCGATCTGTTCCGGATCGCGAATGAATGGGCCGCGTATCCTCACGAAGATGACCGGCGGTGTTTCATCCGGGTAACGCACTGGCAACTGAACCCTGCGTCGGGACACATGGAATGCTGCTGGGACAGTGATCCCGGCACTGTGAACGCTCCTGCGTTCGTGATCTCGCCGCCCAGCGTTGCGATGCCCGAACGGATGTCCGCGATGCCACACGAGGCGCAGTGGCTCAAGCAGCTCCATTCGGCTGGCACGATCATGTGTTCGGTCTGCGCAGGCGCCTTCGTGCTCGCCCAGACCGGCCTGCTTGCGCGTCGGCGGGTCACCACGCATTGGGCATTCGCGGGGTTGCTGGCCAGCACGTACTCCGATGTCCAGGTGACCACCGAGAACGTCGTCATCGACGATGGGGATGTCATTACGTCGGGCGCGATCCTTGCCTGGAATGATCTTGGCCTGTTGATCGTCGATCGCACGATGGGCTCCAGCGTGATGCTGGCAACATCCCGATTCATGCTCAGTGATGGGATCCGGCAGGACCAGCGACCGCTGCAGGGTTTCCTGCCAAAACTCGATCACGACGATGCGGCGGTGCTGTCGGTCCAGCGCTTCGTCCTTTCAGAGCCTGGACGGCGGCACACCGTGATCGCCCTGGCCGAGCGCGCGCATCTCACTGAAAGAACCTTCATCCGGCGCTTCCAGAAGGCCACGGGATTGAATCCAGCCGACTATATCCGCCAGGTGCGGATGGCCAAGGCGAGGGACGCGCTGCAGCTCGGCGATCTTCCTGTCGCCCAGGTGGCCTCGACGCTGGGATACGACGACGTGAGCGCCTTCCGCAAGGCGTTCCAGGGCATCGTCGGCATGTCCCCGTCCGCCTACCGGGATCATTTCCGTATCCGGCGGCGTGCGCAGGAGTGAAGGCCAGCTGCACGGGTGCGTGGTTGATGGGATGGCGTCGGAAGCGGAGCTTCGTCGGTAAGCGAAGCCCGGGACCGTGGAGCGGTTCCGCCGTGATCGGCGTGAAAATTCCGGTCCCGTGCTAGGGTCCCCAGGAGGACAAGAGGCTGGCCGTGGACATTCTGGGCCACCTGCCTGCAGGACAACGAAGCATGGAGCAGAAGATGAGCACACGAGTTCTTCAGTGGCTGAAGGTGCTGGCGCTGTCCGCGGCAGTGCTGCTTACAGGTGCTGCAGATGCCGCCGTGTTCCCGAAGGAGCTGAGGGGAACCTGGAACATCGGCCCAGAGCTGTGCAGGCTGCCACTCAGTGCTGACTCGGATACCGTCATCCGTATCGAGGCACGGCGCCTGGTCGGTTTCGAGAACGTGGATACCCCTCGCAGGATCACCCGTCTGTCGACGGGAGTGCTGGCATGGTCAGTGGCATCCGAATCCAATGTCGCACCAGGAATATCCCTGGAAGACATCTATGTGTTGAAGGGTGACAACCTTACCGTTACCGATGGCGAAACCACGAAGACCTATCGCCGCTGCCGTTGATGGCAGGCGATTCCCTGCACCCATCACCACAAGGAGAGTGGCATGCCGCAACAGGAACAGACTTCGTCGGAAAAGCAGCAGCCTGAGCTGCCGCGATATCGCCTGACCCAACTGCACAGTCCGGCGCGTGGCAACCAGCCGGTTGCCGACCTGGATGGGTTGGTCACACATCACCCGGGAAGCAATGCGCGTGCGCGCGTGGTCGATGGCGTGCCCGTCGGAGTGGAGAATCCAAGGACCCGATCGTATGGCGTGATCGGCGGCGAAATCGAGGAGCTGGAAACGCGCCGTACCGATGGTGGCAGCCGCAGCGCACTGGGCGCGGACCAGGTGCTGCTGACCAAGGACTTCATGCTTGAGGACAGCCGGATCGCGGCAGGGGGACGAGGTGTTCGATCCGTCGACGTGCCATCGCCATTCTCTGGCTACATCAACCGTGTGAATCCAGCGCTTGGCGTGGTCGACATCTATGACCGGAAAGGCGGCGAACTCATTGCGCGCGTGCTGCACATGGATCCGATCCTGGTCCATCCGGGTGACACCGTCCAGTACGGCCAGGCGCTTGGTACACAGAGCAACATGGGCCTGCCGAACGCGGGCAAGCATGTGCACCTGGAAGTGGATACACGTTACTTCCAGCAGTATGGAAACTACGTGGAGGACCTGGCCAGCGGTCGATTGTCGATCGATCCTGGCCGGCGCGGTGCGGGTATCGAGCCACGTGCCGTTGTTGACGACGGTATCATCCGCATTGGCGAATCGGCTGACATTGTCAGGGTGGTGCAGCAGCGCCTGAATGCGGCGGGCTATCGAGGTGCGGACGGTCAGCCACTGGCCGAAGATGGTGTTTATCGCTTGTCCATGCAGAAGGCGGTCATCAACTACCAGGAAGCGCAGCAGCTGCCGCGCAGCGGCGATCTCGACCCGGCCACGCTGCAGCGGATAGCGCCGGCAATGCTGCCGCCGACGCTCCAACCCACAACGAATCAACCCGGGGTGCCCCATCCGAATCTGCAGGGGAGTGCGGACGGCGTGGTGCACGCAGTGCAACCTCCACTGTTGGCCCAGGCGCAGGATGCAGTACTTCGCATGGAGACCGACCGTGGGCGCCCCTTCGATGCCCACAGTGAGTGCCTGGCGGCCAGCGCGGCCAACCTGGCGAGAGATAGCGGTTTGTCGCGCATCGATCACGTCCTGCTGAGTGAACCGACGTCGTCCACCGGGCGCGGCGAGACGGTGTTCGTCGTACAGGGCGATCTTGCCGATCCATCCCACCGACGCGCACAGATGAGTACCGCCTCGGCAATCGCGACGCCGGTAGAGGAGTCGCTGCAGCGGCTTCAGGAGCGTCCGGCCACGGTCGGCATCGGGGAACCGTCGTCACCTCAGGCCGAGCTGCAGGCGCAGGAGGCCCTGCGCGCGCGAAGCCAGGGCTGAGCAACGCCCGGGGTGGCGTTTCCGTTACAGCGGCGAGCGCCGCCCGCGACCGTCAATGCTGTAGCGCCCGGCCCCGGTGCAGGCCAGCAGCAGGAACCCACCGGCCAGCCCCAGGTTCTTCAGGAACATGATCTGCTGGGTCTGGTCGGCGAAGTTGTGGTGGAAGATGAAAGCGGTGACCAGGCTGAATCCCACCAGCACGATCGACACCAACCGGGTCTGGAAGCCAAGCAGGATGCACAGGCCGCTGCCGATTTCGAAGGCGATGGTCGGCCACAGCAGGATGCCCGGCACGCCCATCGCTTCCATGTAGCCCTGGGTGCCGCTGAGATCGCCGAGCTTGCCCAGCCCGGAGACCAGGAACAGCGCCATCAGCAGGATGCGCGCAAGCAGGTATGCGAGCGAATGCGATGAAGTACCCACATCGATGTCCTCGGAGATGGCCGACGCAGGCGATCGGAGCCCACCGGCGGTGAAGCCTGTGTCTACGCGCCGGGCAAGGCGCCTTGACAGCCGCCGCGCCGCAGTAGACCTTTCCCGCATGACGATCGATATTGAATCGCTCAGCCTTCGGGAGCTGGGCGCCTTGGTGGTTGCCGCCGAACAGCGGAAACAGCTCATTTCCAGCCGCCGTCCGGCCAGCGCGGTGCGGCGGATGCTGAAGGCCGCCGCGGCCGAAGCAGGCTACACCCTCGAAGAACTCTTCGGTGGAGAGGCCATCGAGGCGGCTACGTCCAGCCGCAAACCCGCGCGGCGCAGGACTGGCAAGGTGGCGGCCAAGTACCGCGACCCGGAGTACAAGCGGCTGACCTGGTCTGGCCGCGGGCGCATGCCGCGCTGGCTGGCCTCCAAGGTCCAGAAGGGCCACAAGGTCACCGACTTCCTGATCCCTGGGCTGGCGCGGCCGACGGCGCGCAAGGGCAGCCCGATCGGCAAGCGCACGGTCTTCAAGAAGGATTGAACCTGCCACGCTGCTACCCTGCCGGGGTCTTTGAACGAAGGAGCGCGGGATGGCACACGATGGCGGCATGACGATCGCGCCCAGGATCCTGTACGCCGCTGCAGCCGCAGCCGTGCTGGTCAGCCTGCTGGCCTGGGCGGTGGAATGGAGCGGAATGGCCTATGTCTGCCCGTACTGCCGCGTGCAACGCACGGTGATCGGCGTGCTGGGCCTGCTGATGCTGTTCGCGCGCCCGGGCGCTATCGTCGTGCCCTGGCTGTCGTACAGCACGGGTGCCTTCGCGTTCGTGGTGGCGGCGATGCAGCACTTCAACGGTTGGAAGCGCATTTCCGCGGGTGACTTCAGGTTCAACGAACAGTGGTACATCGACCCCTGGCTGTTGTCGGGCTGCGCGATGCTGATTCTGGTGGCGCAGCTGATGCTGGTGCAGGCCGCCTGCCGGCGCAGGGGGCACTGAAGACCGCGCTGGGCGCGGCGTCAGGCGTTCTGGAATACAGCCAGCTGCGCGGCAAAGGCACGCTGGTAGGCGGGCCGCTGCGTCGCCTTGGCCACATAGGCAGCCACCTGGGGGTATTCGTCGAGCAGGCCGCTGCTCTTCAGACGCAGCAGTGCCGAGACCATCATCAGGTCGCCCACGCTGAACTCGCCGTCCAGCCATACGGCCTTGGCCAGCCACGTCGACAGCTGGGCCAGTCGCGTCCGGATCCGCTCATCGAGCATCACCTGCCGCTGCCCATACCAGGGTTGCTCGCGCTCAAGCACCCAGGCCATGGAGCGTTCGACGATGGGTGGCTCCACCGTGTTCAGCGCAGCGAACACCCACATGATCGCGCGCATGCGGGCGTCCGGATCACGTGGCAGCAGGCCGGGATGCTGTTCGGCCAGGTGCAGGACGATGGCGCCGGATTCGAACAGGGTCCGCTCGCCCTCCTGCCAGGTTGGAATCTGCCCGAATGGATTCCGTGCCAGGTGCGCGGGTTGCTTCATCTCGGTGAAGGTGAGCAGTTGTACGTCATAGGCTACGGCCAGTTCCTCCAGTACCCAGCGCACGCGCATGTCACGAGCCAGGCCCTGGCCGCGGTCGGGGGAGGTGGCGAAGGCGGTGAGTATCGGGGGCATTGGAGCGCTCCTGCAGGCCGATGGGCCTGCCTTTCCTGTTCTGACGAACGACGGGGCGGGAAATCGACACTCAGTCTGTGCCCCTGTGCAGGTCAGCCTACAATTGCCCGCTTCCCCCACTGGCAGGATGCCATGCGCGGTCTTTCCCGTTTACCCCCCTTCTGGATGCTGGCCATGGCGCAACTGCTGATCGCGGTGGTCCTGGCGTCAACGTGGTTCTACGTGCATGCGAAGGCTGTCCTGGCGGGTCCGCCGAACCCCGATCAGTACGTGAACACCTGGGACTTTCAGATTGCGGTGTTCCTGTTCTACTGGCTACCCGCAGTGCTTCTGCTCATGGGCATCCTGCTGGGTATCGAACGGTTGACGCTGGCGCCTCGATATGCGCGCCAGAAGGCCGCTGCCAGGCAAGATGACGCCTGACGCCATTTCTACCCGGCCCGATGCTGCTTGCGGTACTGATCGGGCGTGCATTGCGCGTGACGCTTGAACATTTCGGCAAACGCGCTGACCCCTGAATAGCCCAGCTCCTCGGCGATGCGGCCGATCGGCTTGCGTGTGCACAGCGCCTCTGTGGCGCGCACGAACTTCACCCGCCCACGCCAGTCGCCGAGCGACATGCCCAGTTCACTGCGCGCCATGCGCTCCAGCTTGCGCACGCTCATGTGATGCCGCTGCGCGATCCCGGACACGGATTCGGCCATGGACAGGTGTTTCTCCACGTATGCCATTACCCGCTTCAGTGCATCGCTGCTGGCGATCGGCAGGAAGCTGGGCAGCACGGCGGCGTTGACGATCTGGTCGACGACGACGGCCGCCATGCGGCGTTGTGCAGGCGTCCGCGGATCGGTCACGCCCTGGCGTGCCAAGTCGTGCAGCAGTTCACGCAGAAGGGGCGTGACCTCCAGCGCCCGGCAGCGCGCGGGCAAGCGCCGCGACAACACCGGCGACAGGTACGCCGATCGATAGGCCAGCACCGATCGGTTACGTGAGTAGTGGGCCACACCAGGTGGAATCCAGAGCGCATAGTGCGGTGGGGACACCATCCACTCGCCCTCGATCTTCATTTCCATCACGCCCTGCGCAACGAAGTTGAACTGTCCCCAGGGATGGCTGTGCGTGCCCCAGTCGGTGGGTTCCATCGCACCCTGCCGGAAGTAGATCGGGCCGGGCAGCTGGCGGAAGGTGGGGATGGGTTCCATCGGTTGCCGCAAGCCCGGGTCGGAATGGCGCATTTTCGGGATGTCCTTGATATGCGCCAAGCGTACGCTGGCCATTCCCCCACGTACACCTGCCGTCTTGAACTATCTCTTTCCGATCCTCGCCTGCCTGCTGTGGGGCGCCAACACCATTGTCACCAAGCTCGCCTCCGGCTCGGTCGGTCCCATCGACATCGGTTTCTTCCGCTGGCTGGTGGCCGCGATCATCCTGCTGCCCTTCGCATGGCCACGGCTGCGCGGCCATCTGCCGATCGTGCGTGCGAATCTGGGGCGCTTCCTGGTGCTGGGCTGCCTGGGCGGAGTGATGTACCAGTGCCTGGCGTACTATGCGGCGCACTTCACCTCGGCCACCAACATGGGCGTGATCCAGGCGCTGATTCCGTTGATCGCGCTGGCGCTGTCACGCCTGTTCATGGGCCATCCGGTGCGTGGCACCGCCATCGTCGGTGCGCTGGTCTCCACGGTCGGTGTGGTGGCCGTGGTGTCGCAGGGCGACCTGGAGCGGCTGGCGGTGCACGGCCTGAACCGCGGTGATGCGATCATGCTGATCGGTGCCTTGGCATTTGCCGCCTACAACGTGCTCATGCAGCGCTGGAAGATCCCGCTGTCGGTGCTGGAGTCACTGTTCCTGCAGGCCACGGCCGCATCGCTGATCCTGTTGCCACTGCAGTTGCTGGTCGGCAGTGGGGTGAACAACCTGACCGCGGTGGGCTGTATCGGTTTCGCTGCCGTATGTGCGTCGATCCTTGCACCCCTGACCTGGATGACCGGACTTTCGCGGTTGGGAGCGGCACGTGTCTCGGGCTTCTTCAATCTGGTGCCGATCGTGACGGCCGTGCTGGCGGTACTGCTGCTGGGCGAGTCGCTCAGCGGATGGGTGCTGGGTGGTGGGGTACTGGCGGTGTCGGGTGTGGTATTCGCTGAATTCAGCGCCAAGCGCGCGACGCAGGCCACAGTGGAATCGCAGGCGTAGGCCGAAATGGGCGATCAGGCGTGCTGCGCGATTGCCAGTGCCTGTTCGATCCGCAGTTCCAAGGCATCGCTGTCGTGGCCGCGCTTGCCCTGCAGGCTCAGGTACAGCGACAGCGGGTCGATCACCGCGCCGACACCGGTGAACGCCGGTGGATAGGCCCATATCTGCAACCGCACCTGCTGCGTGCAGCCGGGGGCGACCGCCGGCTGCGCAGCAAGCGCGCGCCAGGCATCGATATGCAGCGCACGGGTCGTCACCACCGCCGGCGATCCGTCCGCGTCCAGCGCATCGAGACCTGCACGCGGCGCCGGCTGCCCTGCATCGGCCAGCAGGGTGCCCACCTGTTCCCAGCAGACATCGACTTCTTTCAGCACCGGTGAGCGCAGGAAGGGTTGCGCCCTGGCCCAGACATCACGGCGATCGCCCGCCAGGCGCAGGAAACGTTCGCGGCCGCCGCTGGAGCGTTCGACCAGGCCGCGCCCTATCAGCTCGGCGGACAACCGCGATGCGGTCATCGAGGTATACCCTGCAGTCGCACTGATCTCGCGGGGCGACCACCAGCGCGGCTGCCCGGACAACAGCACGTGGATCAGCACAGCCTGCGCCGAAGGCAGCAGCGAGATCGCTTTCTTCTCGTTGTCGGGCGCGTCGCGGAACTCGATGGCCAGGCTCGGTGCGAACAACTGTGCGTGCGGCACCACGAAGTCGATGTGGTTCTCGACCAGGAAGCGTCGCTGTGTCGGTGTGAGGTAGGGCGAGACATACAACACCAGCGCATTTGCCGCAGAGCGCAGGCTGCGCACATCCTGGATGACGCGGCTGCTGGACTCGCCCGGCTCGCGGGCCACGGCGAGCATGGCGGGTGTTTCGCCGTACAGGGTCAGCTCGGCAATGTGGTAGCGCGAGGCCATTGCGCGCGGAATGGCGTGTGCCACCGTGACCGGATGAACCGCCGAGGCAAGCCCCGGCAGGACCCTGCGCAGGTAGCGCTGCGCGTCAGCGACCAGGTCGGTCGGGCCGGTGCGAACTGCCGTCGTCATCTCGTACTTCCCTAGCAACGGCCTGACCGGCATTGGCGAACCGGGCCGTACCATTGCATGCAGTGGTGAACCTGGAGACGGGCATGCAGCTTCGGCGCGCGTGGCGATCCATGCGGTCAAGCTCCTTTGCCGTCATGACATCAGTGTTGCCGGAAACCTTGGAGATTCCGTCGAAGAACGATGGAGATTGAGTGGAGGAAGTGTGCAGCGTGGCCGGCGGACTCCCCTTCCGCCGGCCACGCGCACGGCCCGTTCAGGTCAGAAGCGCTGCGAGTACTTCACGTACACGGTGCGGCCGATATCGAAACCACCGTAGTAGGGGAAGGAGCTGGACGGCTTGGAGAACATGATCGGTCCCTGGTGGTTGAACACGTTGTTCGAGCCCAGCGCCACGGTGCCGTTCCACGGCAGCTTGTAGCTCACCTGGATGTCATGGAAGGCGTTGCCACCCACCCTGCGCTGCGCATCCGGTTCGCCATAGGCATAGCGATCGGGCAGGGTGCAGGGGCGGTTCGGTACGCAGCTTTCCACCATGCCGGAGTAGTAGCGCAGGGTGTACTGGGTGGTGAAGTTGCCCAACTGCCAGTTCACGCCGAGGTTGGAGCGCAGGCGGAAGATGCCTGGCTGGCCGATGCGGCCCATCATGATCGTTTCGCCGGCCGAGTTCTGGTTCTGCTCGTCGTACCTGGAGACGTAGCTGTTCTGCAGGTCGAGGGTGAAACGACCGAACGAGAACTCCGGCAGCCGGTAGCGTATGCCCAGGTCCCAGCCTTCGGTTTCCATCGCGCCGAGATTGGCCAGGCCATAGAACATGCTGGTGATATGGCCGTCGCCCGCGCGCTTGATGCTGCCGCAGCGCGACGCGTTGCCGAGCACGTAGCAGTCACGCAGGATGCGGTCGACGCTGTCCTGGATGATCATGTTGGTGATCTTGTAGCTGTACCAGTCCAGGTTGATGTCCAGCCCGTCGACCCAGCGCGGGCTCCAGACCACGCCCACCGTCTTGCTCTTGGATTCTTCCGGGCGCAGCTTCGGGTTGGAACCGGTGGTGAACTCGTCGGGGGTGGCGCACGGATAGCTGGCGCAGGGCTTGAGGCTCTGGTTCAGCTGCTGGTAGCCCAGCGGGACGCCGGCCGCGTTGCACGCCGCGTTGCCGTTGACGCTGTTCGTGGCACCCGTGCCGCAGGGATCGACGTAGGTTTCGAAACTGGTACCCAGCCCGCCGTAGAGGTCGGAAATGCTCGGTGCACGGAAGCCTTCGGCGAAGGTGCCGCGGATCATCAGCTCCTCGATCGGGCGCCAGGCAAAGCTCGCCTTGGAGTTGGTGGTGCTGCCGAAATTGCTGTAATCGGAATAGCGCGTGGCCAGGTTCACGGTCAGCTCCTTGGCGAACGGCAGGTCGCGCAGCACCGGCACGTTCACTTCGGCGAAGAACTCATTGAGGCTGTAGTCGCCGGCAGTGGTCGATGCACCCAGTGCGGTGCTCTGGCGCGACTGCGCGAAGGCGTCGGGCACGAAGCGCCCTTCTTCCTTGCGGTACTGGTAGCCCAGCGCCACCGACAGCTCGCCGGCGGGCAGGTCGATCACCGGGCCGGAGATGTTGGCGAAGTAGCTGCGGGTCTTGGTGATGCCGGTATCGGTGAAGGTGGGGAACAAGAAGCGCTGCAATTCGGGGTCGGAGAGAGAGCCTGCCCCCGCGACACCGAATGGCAGCAAAGGATTCCAGGCAAGGCAGCCGGAGACCGGCGATGCCGCCGTGCCACACCGTGCCACGCCGTTGGCATCGAGGTAGGAAGCCCCCAATGCCTGCCGGGAAGCGATCAGGCTCATGTCGCCACGGCCCGTTTTTGTGACTTCATTGCGGTTGAACAGAGCGCCCACTTCCCAGTCGTAGGTCTTGGTGGCCAGCTCGAAATAGCCGGACAGGCTGGGGGCGATGCGTAGTGACTTCAGCTTGCTTTCGGTGGTGCGCGGCAGCTCCCACAGGCGGCGGTTGAACTCGACGTTGCGACCGACCGGGTTGAACACGCTGCCGGCCGCAAGTGGCGTGCCGAACTTGGTGGACTGGTACGGGTAGCCTGCGATCTGCTGGTCGGTGATGCGCTCGTTGTAGCCGATGTCGGTGCTGAACTTGATCTGGTCGGTCAGCGCATAGTCGGTACTGAGGAACAATGAGCGGCGCTCGATGCCGGTCTGCAGGTGCATCTGCTCATTGCCATTGGCGAACTCGGCCGGAGTGATCGGATGGTAGTCGTTGGGGTTCTTCGGGTTGCCGCCACGGTTGAGCGTCTTGAACACGGCATCGCCGGTGTTGCACTTGTAGAGCGCCGGGTCGCACCAGGAGCCGTTCTGGCTGATGTTGCTCCAGTCTGCGCCGGGATAGTCGGGGCCGGCGCCGCCATACTTCGAGAACGAACGGTCGCGTGCGAACACGGGATCGGATTTCTGGTACTCCAGGGCCAGCGTGTAGCCACCGCGCTCGCCGCGTGCGCCGGTAACCAACGAAAACGTGCTGTCCTTGCCGTCGCCCTGGCTGAACTGGCCGTGCTGCACCGAGACTTCCAGGCCGTCGTAGTCCTTGCGGGTGATGATGTTGACCACGCCGGCAATGGCATCGGAGCCGTACAGCGCGGAGGCACCATCCTTCAGAACGTCGATGCGCTCGACTGCACTCATCGGGATCTGGCTCAGGTCCTGGAGGCCGCCGGTGGTTGCGCCCAATCGCTTGCCGTTGACCAGTACCAGCGTGCGCGTGGCGCCGAGGTTGCGGATGTCGGCGTAGTAGCCGCCGACGTTCTCGCCGGAGGCCAGCGCACGCGCGCGGGAGATGGCTGGTGCGCCGGTGGAAGTCAGGTTCTGCAGCAGGTCGGCGATGGTGGTGAAGCCCTGGTGCTCGATCATCGAACGGGTGATGGCGATGATCGGCTGCTGGGTTTCGATGTCCACGCTGCGGATGGCTGAGCCGGTGACCTGGATGCGGTCGAGGTTCTTCGGTGTCTTGTCGCCGTCTGTCTGTGCGTGCGCGGCCGGCGCCCAGGCAGCGGCCAGCGCGGTGCCCACTGCCAGCGAAAGCAGGGTGTACGAGTGATGCATTTGGCTCTCTCCAAATCCAGTTGTATGGGTTCCGCACATCGCTGTGTCGAAACCGATCTGAAACTCCGCTACGCGGAATCGGGAGGAACCTAACACTCCGTTTACACTTCAATTACGTTATGGACGCGTTATCGTCGCGCGTCCTGCACGGCGTTCATGACGCGCAATGCGCGGTATTCGCTTGTTCGGCGTGAATGCTGCGCAGCGTCAAGTGAAATCTACAGCTGTGGTTGTGCAGAGTGACGCGCGCATCAATTGCCGCTCACTCGGGGAGCACGTCCGATCCTCCAGGGTGGAGTCGCAGGCAACGGCAGCATTGTTGCCATCGTGCACTCACTTCCGAGCATGGAGAAATGACGATATGAGCACCCAGTCCACCATCGAGCATCGCCTCAACGACCTGATCGAAATCGCCCGTGATGGCAAGACGTTCTACGAGGAGGCGGCCACCAAGGTGAAGGATGCAGAGCTTTCCGCGCTGTTCACCCGCATCGCCGGCGTCAAGGGGCGCATCGTCGCGGCGCTGAGCAGCTCGGTGGTCGCCACCGGCGGCAAGCCTGCCGAGCATGGCACCGTGGTCGGCTCGATGCAGCAGTTCTACGGCAAGGTGCGTGCAGCCTTCGGTGACACCAACTATGGCTATGTGGCCGAGCTGGAAGAATCGGAGGACCGCTTGCTGGGTGCGTTCAAGGACGTGCTGAAGGACAACGAGCTTCCGCCGGCGGTACGCCAGGAGGTGACCCAGCTGCTGCCGGAAGTGCAGGAGTGCCACAACGTCATGCGTGCCCGCAAGCACGCGATGAAGGCAGCTTGACGTTTGAAGGCGGCCTTCTCCCCGGGGTCGCCGCGGCCGGGGCAGTACGCTGCCCCGGCCACCTTTTCCGGTGTGTTGCAGAAAAAAGGGGCGGCCATCAGGCCGCCCCAACGCTTCAAGCGCACACTGCTTCGGAATCAGAAGCGCACGGACCAGCGTGCGTTCGCACCATGGTCACGACTCTCGCTGCCGAACTGGCCGCTGTAGCCGAGCTCCAGCTGCTGTCGCGGCGTCAACCAGGCCGACAGGCCGAGCTCTGCCACCACTGCGTTGTCGGCGATCGGTGCACCGCTGACGGCGAACGCGGTGCCGCCGTTGGCGAAGGCAAGGTTGGCGACCTGGCTGCGATCCCCCGAGGCACGGCGATAGCCGACACCACCGCGCAGGTGCAGCCAGCTGTCCTGCTGGAATGAAGCCTTCAGCCCCTTGTCGAAGCGCACGCCGGCGGTGGCGATCGTGGTTCCGGTATCGTCTACCTTGCCCTGCAGGGCCGCTGCGCCGCCGCGTTCGTTGACGCGCTTGAGGTCCACTTCCACGCGCGCCACCTGCAGGTACGGCTCCAGCCCGGCTTCCGGGCCACCGAAGCGGTAGCCGGCTTCGATGAAGGCCTGGCGGGTACGGGCGTCGTAGCGCGCGCTCAGGCTGTCGCTGAAGCCCGCGAAGGCGACATCACGCGTACTCTTCACCTCGTGCTTGCTCCACGCCACACCACCACGCAGGCCGAAACCGCCCCAGCTGTGGCTGGCATAGGCACCGAAGTGCGTGTTGTCGATCTTCGATTTGGCGCGGCGGTCCTGCTGCTTCACGTCGGTACGGCCGGTGCCGGCCAGCACGCCAACCTGCCAGCCGGAGAACTCGCGGTCGATGCCGACCAGCAGGCCGTTGCTGTTGGCTTCGGTGCGGGTGGTGTTGAAGTCACCGTCCAGCTTGCTGTTGCCACCGATGGCCTGCACCCACGCACCCGTCGCGTCACCCACGTCGGCACCTGGCGCGGCGGCGCCGGCACGACGTGACAGCGCGGCGTCGCGCACGTAGCGGCTACCCTCGACCAGGGC
>DQIG01000027.1:6534-6694 GCA_003525885.1 Stenotrophomonas sp. | reverse complement strand
CCGCGAAGAAGATCGTGGCCGACGCCAAGGCGCGTGGCGCCGACATCCCGCTGCCGGTCGACGTGGTCACCGCCAAGCAGTTCATGCCGGATGCCGTTGCTGAAGTGAAGGCGGTCGACGCTGTTGCCGAAGACGACCTGATCCTGGACATCGGCCCGCA
>DQIG01000027.1:6118-6388 GCA_003525885.1 Stenotrophomonas sp. | reverse complement strand
TGATCCTGGACATCGGCCCGCAGACAGCTGCGCAGTACGCGCAGCTGATCGAGAAGGCCGGCACCGTGGTCTGGAACGGCCCGGTCGGTGTGTTCGAGTTCGAAGCCTTCAGCAAGGGCACCGAAGCACTGGCCCGCGCCATCGCCGGTTCGAAGGCGTTCTCCATCGCCGGCGGCGGTGACACCCTGGCCGCGGTCGACAAGTTCGATATCGCCAGGCAGGTCAGCTACATCTCCACCGGCGGTGGTGCGTTCCTGGAGTTCCTGGAAG
>DQIG01000027.1:5225-5959 GCA_003525885.1 Stenotrophomonas sp. | reverse complement strand
TGGAGTTCCTGGAAGGCAAGACCCTGCCGGCGGTCGCCGCACTCGACGCGCGCGGCGCATGAGTGCCGAGCGCGGCAAGGATGTCCTGTTCTTCGACCTCGACGGCACGCTGATCGATTCGCAGGTGGGCATCACTGCCTGCATCGCCTATGCGTTGCAGAAGATGGACCATCCGGTGCCGCCGCAGGAGACGCTGCTGGGCTGGATCGGTCCGTCGCTGCGCACCACCTTCGCGCCGCTGTTCGTCGAACCGGCGCGGGTGGAACAGGCAGTGGGCTACTACCGTGAGCGCTTCGACGTCGAAGGCTGGCGCGAACATACGGTGTACCCGCAGGTGGAAGACACGCTGCGCACGCTGCATGGTCGTGGCCACCGGCTGGCGGTGGTCACCGCCAAGAACGAGCCGCACGCGCGCCGCATCCTCGCCCACCTGCCGTTCGGTGGGCTGTTCGAGGAGATCGTCGGTTCGACCCTGGATGGCTCGCGCAGCCACAAGCCGGAACTGGTCGGCGAGGCACTGCGTCGGCTGCAGGTGCAGCCCGCGCAGTGCTGGATGATCGGTGACCGCCGCATGGACATTGAAGGCGCGCGCCACCACGGCCTGCGCAGTGTCGGCGTGCTGTGGGGTTTCGGCGGTGAGGCGGAACTGACCGAAGCCGGTGCGGGCCAGCTGGCGCGTGAGCCGGTACAGCTGACGACGCTGCTGGCGTAGGCTCCTGTAGAGCCGAGCCCAT
>DQIG01000027.1:4507-5066 GCA_003525885.1 Stenotrophomonas sp. | reverse complement strand
CCGAGCCCATGCTCGGCTCTACGGAATGCCCTTCGCCAGCGTATGTCCGGACGATGTCCGTTCCATGACCTGCGGAGTCAGGCAGCACAAGGCTGTAACCGTATACATGCGGCGTGAAGGATGTGCTAATTTCCGTTCTTTAACGGGAGAGGCCCATCCACCATGTTCGAGCGTCAGCGTCGCACCAAGATCCTTGCCACCCTCGGTCCGGCCACTGATCCGCCGGGCGTGCTGGAGGATCTGTTCCGCGCCGGCGTCAATGTGGTGCGCCTGAACTTCAGCCATGGCGATCCGTCCGGCCAGGCCAAGCGTGCTGCCGAAGTGCGTGCTGCTGCGGCCCGCGTGGGCGTGGAAGTGGGCATCCTGGCCGACCTGCCGGGCCCGAAGATCCGCATCGAGCGCTTTGCCGAAGGCAAGGTGCAGCTGAAGGCGGGTGATCGTTTCGACCTGATCGCCAGCGAGAATGCCGGCCCGGGCAGTGCCAGCCAGGTGGGCGTGAGCTACCTCGGCCTGCCGCAGGACGTGGGCCCGGGCGATGTGCTGCTGCTCGACGACGGCC
>DQIG01000027.1:3903-4359 GCA_003525885.1 Stenotrophomonas sp. | reverse complement strand
GTGCTGCTGCTCGACGACGGCCTGATGCAGCTGCAGGTGGTGGAAGTGCAGGGCGACCGCATCGTCAACACCGTGCTCAATGATGGCGTGCTGTCCGACCGCAAGGGCCTGAACAAGCAGGGCGGTGGCCTCTCGCTGGGAGCGCTGACCGAGCGCGACAAGGAACTGATTGGCATCGTTGCCAAGATCGGCGTCGACTTCATCGCCGTGTCGTTCTGCCGCAACGCGCAGGACATGAACGACGCGCGTGACATCGCCCGCTCGCACGGCTGTGATGCCGCGCTGGTGTCGAAGATCGAGCGCACCGAGGCGATCGAGAACCTGGAAGAAATCGTCGAGGCCAGCGACGTGGTGATGGTCGCCCGTGGCGACCTTGGCGTGGAAATCGGCGATGCCGAGCTGCCGGGCCTGCAGAAGAAGATCATCAAGGCCTCGCTGGCGCAGAACAAGGTGGTG
>DQIG01000027.1:3620-3747 GCA_003525885.1 Stenotrophomonas sp. | reverse complement strand
GAACAAGGTGGTGATCACCGCCACGCAGATGCTGCAGTCGATGGTGGAAAGCCCGATCCCGACGCGTGCGGAAGTGCTGGACGTGGCCAACTCGGTCATCGACGGCACCGACGCGGTGATGCTGTCG
>DQIG01000027.1:2850-3467 GCA_003525885.1 Stenotrophomonas sp. | reverse complement strand
CACCGACGCGGTGATGCTGTCGGCCGAAACCGCCGCCGGTGCCTACCCGGTCAAGGCAGTGGAAGCGATGGCACGCATCTGCCTGGGCGCCGAGCGCCAGTTCCAGACCGAGACCGACTTCAACGCTTCGCCGCGCAACCTGGAACGTGCCGACCAGGCGATTGCCATGGCCACCATGTTCCTGTCGCAGCATGTGGGTGTGCGTGCGATCGTGGCCATGACCGAATCCGGTGGCACCGCGCGCTACCTGTCGCGTTTCCGCGCCAAGGCGCCGGTATTCGCGGTGACCCGTCATGACGGCGCGCGTCGCCAGATGGCGCTGATGCGCGATGTCTACCCGATCAACTTCGACAGCCGCGGGCTGACCCCGCGCGAAGCCGCGCGCGGCAGCATCCGCTTGCTGGTCGAATCCGAGCTGCTGCAGGCCGGTGACCGCGTCGTGTTCACCAGCGGCGAGCACATGGAAACCCTGGGTGCGACCAACACCCTGCGCCTGCTGGAAGTGGGTGAAGATGGCCGCGCCAGCGGCCTCGGCGATCTGTAAGGAGTGTTGGCCCGGGGTCGGCGCCGCGTTGCGGATGCGACCCCAGGGTCAGATCCCCGCAGGGGCTCTGACC
>DQIG01000027.1:749-2699 GCA_003525885.1 Stenotrophomonas sp. | reverse complement strand
CCCCGCAGGGGCTCTGACCCCATGCCGCAGGACATCCTTTGTCCTGCGTAGACGTGGAAGCGTTTCCATCCTGTCCTCCACGGCGAGGCAACGGGCCGCGGGGCTATACTTACGTTTTTCCCGCACCCGCCACAGGAAATACATGAGCATCGAACAGCTGGCTGAAACCGCCCAGGCCATGGTCGCCCCGGGCAAGGGCATCATCGCGATCGACGAATCCACCGCTACCATCGCCAAGCGTTTCGCTGGCGTCGGTATCGAGAACACCGAGGAGAACCGTCGCGCCTACCGCGAGCTGCTGCTGACCACGCCGAAGCTCAACGAGCACATTTCCGGCGCCATCCTGTACGACGAAACCATCCGCCAGTCGACCAAGGACGGCGTGCCGTTCGCCAAGTACATGGCCGACCACGGCATGATTCCGGGCATCAAGGTGGACAAGGGTGCGCACCCGCTGGCCGGCTGCCCGGGCGAGCTGGTGACCGAAGGCCTCGATGGCCTGCGTGAGCGCCTGCAGGAGTACTACAAGCTGGGTGCGCGCTTCGCCAAGTGGCGTGCGGTCATCAACATCGGCGAGAGCATCCCGTCGGGTACCTGCATCGAGTCCAACGCCCATGCGCTGGCCCGCTATGCAGCGCTGTGCCAGGAATGCGGCCTGGTGCCGATGGTCGAGCCGGAAGTGATCATGGACGGCGACCACGACATCGAGACCTGCTACGAAGTCACCGAAGCCACCCTGCGTTCGCTGTTCGACGCCCTGTACCAGCAGAACGTGCTGCTGGAAGGCACCATCCTGAAGGCGTCGATGGTCATCTCCGGCAAGAACTGCGATGAGCAGGCCGACGTCGAGGAAGTGGCCGAGTCGACCGTGATGTGCCTGAAGAGCACCGTGCCGGCGATCCTGCCGGGCGTGGTGTTCCTGTCTGGTGGCCAGAGCGACGAACAGTCCACCGAGCACCTGAACGCGATGAACCAGCTGGGCAACCTGCCGTGGCCGCTGAGCTTCTCCTACGGCCGCGCCATGCAGCAGGCCGCGCTGAAGCTGTGGGCCAAGGACATGAAGGGCAACTACGCCGCTGCGCAGAAGACCGTGTACGAGCGCGCCAAGGACAATGGCCTGGCTGCGCTGGGCAAGTGGAACGGTTGATCCGTCCCCTTGCAGGATGAACAGGGCAACGCCGGCTTTACGCCGGCGTTTGCTTTTGCGGGTATCTTTTCCGCCCCTGCGTGCCCGGCCGGTACGCGGGAACTACATGGAAGGCCAAGGAGAAACAACATGCGTTTGGCAGCAATTACACTGGCCGTTGCCACGGTCCTGGTCGCCGGCGGTTGCAACCGCATCGGCGGCGCGGATGCGGGCAAGGCCGCGTCGCTCGATTTCGACAAGCCGGTGTCCGGCGAGATCACCTCGCGCAGCGGCATCAACTACAACGACGGCAGCCACCACCAGCTCTACCAGATCAAGCTGGAAGACAAGCAGCTGGTCGGGCTGAAGCTGACCGGTTCGCTGAGCGGCTCGATCGCCGTGTTCAACAACGGCAGCCTGGTGGCCAGCAGCAACACCGGCTACGAGCGCGAAGGCGACGTCTCGCTGGCCTTCCGTGCCAACGGTGGCGGCACCTACCAGGTGGCGGTCAACGCCAACGGCTCGACCGATTACGGTCCGTACCGTCTGCGCGCCGAGAAGCTGGTGCCGTACGACGGCAAGCCGCTGGCGGGCAGTGGCGAGATCGTCGACATGCTGGCCGGAGGTTCCCAGGACTACACCCTGCAGGTGGACAAGGCCGGCCTGTACGAGATCCGCCTGGTGTCGGACGTCTTCGATCCGGTGCTGAAGCTGTCGGGCCAGGGCGTGGATGCCGAGAATGACGACGGCGGGGACAGCACCAACTCGCGCCTGACCCTGTCGCTGAAGCCGGGCAAGTACACCCTGACCGCGCGCGGCCTGGG
>DQIG01000027.1:345-601 GCA_003525885.1 Stenotrophomonas sp. | reverse complement strand
CCCTGACCGCGCGCGGCCTGGGCGACGGCGTCAACGGCATGTTCACCTTGTCGGCCACCCGCATCGAGCTGCCCGGCAATCTGGTCGAGCGCGATGGCACTGCGCTGCCGAAGTCGGGCAGCGTGTACACGATGCTCGACAACGATGGCCGCCGCCGCTTCCTGCTGTCCCTGGACCGCCCGGCTGATGTGCGCCTGGATGCGATCTCCAGCCAGGTCGATACCGTGCTGCGCGTGGTCGGCGGCGACGTCGAGCT
>DQIG01000027.1:0-196 GCA_003525885.1 Stenotrophomonas sp. | reverse complement strand
GGTCGGCGGCGACGTCGAGCTGACCGACGATGACGGTGGCAACGGTACCAACTCGCGCCTGGAAGAGACCCTGCCGGCCGGTCACTACACGGTCGACGTGTCCAGCCTGAACAATGGCGCGGGCATGGTGGAAGTGCGCGTGCAGGTGGATGGCGCCAGTGCCGACGGAGCTGCGGCCTCGGCGGCACGGGCCGAG
>DQIG01000104.1:9306-26810 GCA_003525885.1 Stenotrophomonas sp. | reverse complement strand
GCGCCGGGCATCGCCCGGCGCTACCGTGGGCAGGTCCACGCCCTGCATGGATCGGCCTCAACGCATGCGATTGCTGGTGGTCACCAGGTCGTTGTAGGCATCCAGAATCGTCGACTGCGCGCCTTCAGGATCGGTGGTGAGCCAGCTGCCCGACGCCTTGCGCTCGGCCGCCAGCGCATCGGCGGTGATCGGCTTGCCCTGTTCCAGGCGTTCGACACCGCGTCCAGCAGCACGCACCAGCTTGTCGGCCGAGCGCTGCACATGGCCCCACATAGGGTCGTCCTTGCCGACACCACCGTTCTGGATTTCAGTCACCAGCGCCTGATAGTCCGCCAGCTGGCCACGCACCGCCGCAACGTCCGGTGCCTCGCCCTGGAACGCCATCGCCAACTGCTTGCCATCACCGACCAGGCGCAAGTGGTAGTACGCCAGCGAACGGCCTTCGCGTTCCTCGATCTGCTTCAGCTGCGTGGCGCGGCGATCGTTCTCGTTCTTCTCCAGCGCCGCATCCATCGCTTCGCTGGCCTTGAAGAAGTCAGCATAGGCCTGCATCAGCGGGGCATGCTGGCTGCGCATTCCTTCACCACCATCGCGACGATAGTCCTCGCGGGTGAAATAGCCATCAGCGCGCTCGATCAGGGAGTTCAGTGCCTGGAACGCCTGCTGGTACTGCCGCGCGGGTGCATCCAGCGGCGTCGCGGGGGCCATTGTCAACGCATCGCTCAACGGCTGGCCGCAGTACTCGACCCGGTGCGACAGCACCTTGCCAGGTGAGCGCGGCTGCACTTCCTTGCCGGTTGGGCCGGCTTCGGCGTCCTTCATCCAGCCCGTGTAGGTCTGGAAGCCTTCGTGGATGGGCTGTTCGACGCCGTTGTAGCACTCGATGTAGGCGTTGATCTTGCCCAGGCTGGGGTCTGCGGCAGACACCGCAGTGGATGGGCTGCAGCCGGAGAGACCTGCGAGCGCGGCAAGCAGGACAATCGGGGCGGAGCGTGTGGTGAGGGTCAAGACGAATCCTTGCAGTAGCAGAAAAGCCTTTCATTCTCGCCGCGTGCCAGTTTCCCTGCACCCACACGGCCCCAGAGCCTGTCAGGCCGGGGGCCGTGGAGCGCCATGTCGCAATCCACCCGCCCGATTGCGACAGAATCAGTGCAGTTTCAATAGATCCACGCCCTGCGTGGATCCCCGGGCTCAATCCAGGAACAGGTCCGGCAGCAGCGGCCGCGACGGGTCCACTGCATAGCCGGACAGATCGGTGACGCCCGCCTGTGCCAGCACTTCGTCGTCGATCAGGAACTGGCCGTGGAAACCGGCCGCTTCGCGCACCAGCACCGCATGCGCGGCGTCGGCCATGATCTGCGGCGTACGGCAGCCGGCTGCATCCACGCCCGGAATCATGTTGATCGCATCGGTGGCGATGACGGTGCGCGGCCACAGCGCATTGACCGCCACACCCTGCGGGCCGAATTCCGCGGCCAGGCCAAGGGTGACGAAGCTCATGCCCATCTTCGCCAGCGTGTAGCCGGTATGCGCGCCCCACCACTTCGGTTCCAGGCTCGGCGGCGGCGCCAGGGTAAGGATGTGCGGGTTCGGCGACTGCAGCAGGTACGGTAGGCAGGCCTGCGCACACAGGAAGCTGCCGCGCGAATTGACCTGCTGCATCAGGTCGAAGCGCTTCATCGGCGTGTCCAGCGTGCCGCGCAGCCAGATCGCGCTGGCATTGTTGATCAGGATGTCGATGCCACCGAAGGTGTCGACCGTGGCCGCAACCGCCGCCTGCACCTGCTCTTCCTCGCGGATGTCGCACTTCAGCGCCAACCCCTGGCCACCGGCGGCGGTAACGGCCTCGGCTGCGCTGTGGATGGTGCCCGGCAGCTTCGGGTTCGGCACCGACGACTTGGCCGCGATCGCCACGTTGGCCCCGTCGCGCGCAGCGCGCAGTGCGATGGCCAGGCCGATGCCGCGCGAGGCACCGGTGATGAAAAGGGTTTTGCCCTGCAGACTGCCCACGTTCCACACTCCAGCGTATGCAATGAGCCGCTAGTATGCCGCGCCGACGCGGAGTTCACCCGGCCTTGACGATACTCGGGCTTCCAGACAACGCACGAGGTCCACGCCATGCGCCGTTCCCGCCTGTTGCTGCCTGCCCTGGGGCTTGCCCTGCTGACCGCCTGCCAGGGCCGTTCGCCGGAACCCGGCAAGGAGCCGCCAGCCGGTGACGCGCCCAGCGCAGAAAAGGCCGCCGCCGACGGCAAGCTGCGCTGGAGCGAGGCAGTGGTGTGGGATGGCGACCTCAACGCCTGCCGCCAGGGTGAGAACGCGGCCACCCGCGAGTGCCTGCGCGATGCGATGCGCGCCGGCGGCGCCAGCGCCGATGCCATTACTGCCGCCGAGCAGTTGTCCACCGGTGGCGAGCTGGCCTATGTGACCGCCTGGCACGAGAACGGTGGCCTGGGCGTGGCCACGGTCGAATACCCGTTCCGCGCCAACACCAACGAAGGCACCCGCCTGGTCGACGCCAGCGGCAAGCGCATCGACGTGGATGCCGTGCAGCTGGACGACACCCTGCGCGCCGACCCCACCGTGCAGGAGCTGTTGAAGACCAACCCGCAGGCCACGCCGTTCGCCCCGGCGCAGTCGGCCGGGGCCACGCCACTGGAGAACGGCGGCATCCGCGTGATGTACCGCACGCCACTGCGCGACTGCCACGCCTGCCCGGATGTGGGCCAACTGCAGATCGCCTACGACTTCGACGCCAAGCGCAACTTCATTGGTCAGCAGGTGGTACCGGCAACGCCGTAGGGCGACCGGACCGACCCTGTCGTAGCGTCGAGCTTGCTCGACCCATTGAATAAAGCCGAGCATGGCTCGGCTCTACACTTCTATTCCTGGTACAGCACTTCCACGCCTTCACCACGGGCAAGACGTCTCACCTGATCCAACGTATCCACTGCCATGACGGAGTACGTGATTTCCACTCCGGAACGCAGGCGCCCCTCGGCAGTGTCCTCATCAGTCTCCACCGATATGAGCTTGCGGATTCCGGCGAATCGATAGAAGGACGGTCTACCGTCTTCACCCATCAGGCGGCCGGTCAGATCCTCATACCCGGAAGCAAGCGCGTTTGCACACTCAAGAGCGTGCGCATTGCTATCAGCACTGACCAGGTACACGTTCTCATGCACCAGGACCGAGTCCTGCCCTGGGCTCTCGTAATAGAAAATGGCGTGTGCGCAGTACCACATACATCACCTCAACAGTTCTCTGGTCGCTTATCTCTATTCCGGATGCTGCGAGCCTTCTGCGAACACAACGACCCCAGGCAGGTCCAATCCGGCGACGCGCCCGGGGTCAACGGACTGCCAACAGAACACCATGAAGTCGGCGACGAACTCCGCATAGCTTCGTTCAAGCATCAAGCGCTGGTACATCGCCAGCGCTTCCGCGACGTCCACTGCTTCTTCACCGCAGATTGCCGTTGTTGTCACCAGAATCCTTCATCGCCATCTCAGGCATAGCAGACCAAGCTCTCAATCTGCGGAGATATCAGCTCGGCACCATCCCAACGGATGATCTCCAGCTCCAGCAATCGGTCACTTGCGTCCGCATGAAGAATCGGCGTGAGTTCTGCACCGTCTGCGTCCTGCATCTGCAGCTCAACGGATACGCGTGCTGCCCCTGATACGGCGGACGCTCATATCCAGAAATGACGAATCCCACCCTAGCTCCGCCAGGGCCCATTTCCACGGCCGTCGCGGAAGCCAGGTCAGATTGAAGTTGCAAAGCAGAGGCCGCAGGTAGACGGGCTGCCGCAGCTTCAATCAGCGCTTTTTCAACGCTGGAAACGGTACGCATCGGGTTGCTCATTTTCGTTCTGTTGCCAGCTTCCAAACTCAGCGACGCCATCTACCCTTCAAGGCATCTACAAAATATGACAACAGCAGAAAGGCTTGAAACACAAGAAAAGGGTAAAGAGCGATTCGGGCCGCGTTGCCAATCCCTCTGTAGTCAAGGATGACGTAGATCAGCGCAAAGAACAGCACCCCTCCTATCTCATAAACCAACAAAGAACGCGTTGATGCCTTCACTTCTTTTTCTCCAGTTCCTTTTGTGCTGCCCCAGTCGCCATCTGAGCTGATGCTTGGGCAGTCTGTGACATGGTGGCCTGCCCCAAGCTCTGCTTTGGAATAGCTGCTGCAGTTGACGCGGTCGCATGGGCCATATTTGGCACCCCGGGTGCAGAGGAGGCGACCATCCTTTGTAGATTGCCTTTGGCCGCAGCTCCCGCAAAATCACCAGCAGCCACACCAATTCCGCTCGCAACCAGACCGCCACCGACACTACCCGCAGTCGCTGACGCAAGCTCCGCACCGGACGTGGGCTTTCCTTCATAGGCATTCTGAGCAAGAACACTGCCCGCTCCCGTGAAGGCGTTGGTCACCGCTTGAATCGCGACAGCTCCTCCCACTGTAACTGTCCCTCGACCAATGGCACCGATCAACGCCCCTCCGACCCCGCCGCTCACAGCTCCTGCGACACCCGCAATAGTAACTTCGACTCTATTCACTGGCTGACCTGGATTTACGGCCTTCTGAATTCCGTAATCAGCGAGTGCCCCACTACCCCCACCAATTAGAATTGGAACAAATAATGGGCAAACCGGGCATCGGCCATCTGGGTCAGTAAACCTGTAAGGATTGTTGTAAGCATACCCATACCGATTGAAGTGCTTTAATTCCCCCTCGTTCACGCCAACTGGATCAACGCTGAGGAGCTTCCCCACTTGCGGGTCATAGTACCGCTGTTGCATGTACGTCAGACCCGTCGCCGAGTCCGACACATGCCCGGTAAACCCAGGCCGATCGCCCTTCGCGCCACCGACAACCGCACCATAGGGCTCATACACCGTGCGCTCGATGATCGCGCCGTTGGCATCGGAAAGGGCAACCGGGGAGCCCAGTGCATCGGTATGCACATACTGGACGATCTCCTGCGCCGAGGCACTCATCGTCCCCAGCAGCAGTCCCGACAGAACAGTGACACCAACCAGAATTTGCTTGATCTTCATTTCAGGTCACCGAGGGTTGGTCAGGTCGCCATAATCCACAACGCTCTGCGGATACGGGTTGGACCAGGCTGAACAACCGCTGGCATTGCAGGCGCGTACAACCTGCACTTCCGCGCAGTAAACCGCGCCCTGGGCTTCAATTGAGCTCTCCGGACCGGAATACTCGAGCCTTCCGCCGTAGGCCATCATCTCGTAGTTGGTTGCACCCGGCATGCTGGTCCACTTGACCTCGCAGGAAATCTTGGTAGCGCGCCCTTCCTTCCATTGCGACTTGATGGAATGAATGAACTGCGGCGTACCCGGGGGCGGATTGGAAGCGACGACCACCGTGTTGGAGAAGTCACTGCAGCCAGAGATGTTGCATGCCCTTACGCGATAGGCGTAGTTGCCGAACACCAGACCATTGCGCTGCGACTGGGTCGAACCGTCATTCTGGACCGCCGTCCAGGTTCCGCCATTGACACTCTCATCCAGCAGGTAGCTTGCCGCCATGGCAACGCCCGTCCAATTCAACGTGACACTGCCCGACGAGGTTCCTGCGGGCGCACTCAGGCTGGGCGGTGCCGGTGGCCGGATCACTGAAACAACACTCGTCGCCGAGTACCCGCCCCACCCTGCATCGTTGCCGGCCCGGACGCGGTAGGCATAGTTGCCGGTGCCCTTGCCACCGAATGCCTGACTGGTGCTGGCCAGTGAAGCAACCTGTGCCCACGCACCATTGTTGAAGCTCTCCTCCAGTGCATAGCGCAATGCACCGTCGACGCTGCTCCACGCAATCGTGTAGTTGCCATCGAGACTCTGCCCCGGCACGTTGATCGAAGGTGCCGCTGCAGGCGGATAGATCACCTGGGTCCGGGCAACATCTGATTCAGGACCACAGCCCGCTGGGTTACAGCCAAAGACCCGGTATCCATACGTGCCGGCCGGCTTGCCGGAGACCGCGAGACTGCGCGCCGCGCTCTCCTGCACCGTCTGCCAGGCGCCCGCTCCCACCTGCTCCTGCAGGCGATAGGTTGCCGCGCCCGCCGCTTCCGTCCAGGTAATGCTGTAGCTGCCATTGAATGCCGTTGCGGGCGTGCTTACAGCAGCCTTTGCTGCGGGAGGACGCTGCACCACGACACTGGACGTCGCCGACCAGCCACTGCAGCTGTCCTGTTGGCAAGCGCGGACAGCATAGCCAAACGTTCCTTCCGCCTTCGCGGACGTGTTCCAGCTACGTTCGGCGCCGTTGTAGATCGTGGCCCAGGCACCGCCAGCTGCCTGCTCACGCAGCTCATAACGGCTGGCGTAGGACACCGCCGTCCACTGCAGTGCATAGGCACCGTTATTGCTGAACGCGGGCGCGGCCAGGACCGGTGTAACCGGCGCGACGACCTGGATGGCCTGCGCCACCAGGCTGCCATTGAGGTGGATGTACTCGGTATTGCGGCCCTCCCGGGCATTTTCCTGCCGGCGCAGCACACCGTCGTTGCCATAAAGCGAACGAATGGTACTGCCGTCACTGGCGCCCGCCGACAGAATGCGCCGACCATGTGCGTCGTAACGATATCGCTCCGCGCTGGCCACACTGCGCAGGCGGTTGCCGAAGTCGAAGCTGTAGCCGACGCCGTTGCGGCTGGACAGGTTGCCCTGTACATCGTAGCTCAGCCCCAGAGTGGTGGCGCCCCCACTGTTCTGTACGTTGGTAAGCCGGTTGTGGGTGTCGTACCAATAGACGTGATCCTTGACGCCGGTCAGCGCGGCCGAACGCAGGTTGTCCACAGCATCGTAGGTGTAGCGGTACACGCCATCTCCGCCAAACGAAGGCGAGGTGGCCTGAATCAGACGATCCAGTCCGTCGTAGGCCATGGTGCGCGTGCGTTGTCCATCCAGATTGTCGACGATACGCGCGACGTTGCCATTGGCGTCGTACGCATAGGTCGTGTCCAGCGCTCCGGCGCTGTCGACCACCCGGGTAGGCAACTGGCGCTGGTTCTGCGCCATCGTGTGCACGATGCCATTGCCATAGGTGAATTGCTTCATGCCCCCATTGGCGTAGTAGGTCACCCCTGAGGCGTAGCCTCCCGCCTTGGTCGGCTGGCCCAGCGCGTTGGGAGCATAGTCAACGAAGCGCCCACTCGGATAGGTCAGGCCTGAAAGTGCACCATTGGCGTTGTAGGCATATCCCAGCGACTGGATGCCGAGAGTACTGTCACTGGAGGTTTCGGCCGTCAACAACCCACGCTTGTTGTAGGTATAGGTGTTGACCGCCTGCGTCGTCCCCGCATCGTTTGCCGTGGTCACCGTGGCCGGCTTGCCGTCCCTTGTGTACGTCCAGCCCTGGTTGCCATTCCCATCCGGGAACGCCAGTGTCGACAGCCGATTGCGCGCATCGTAGCCGCGAACGATCCTGCGAGCCGCAACCGGTCCAGCATCGGCGTCACATGCTGTGGTGCTGGGAAGGTCCAGGCCAGCTGCGCTCCAGGCAAGATTGCCCGCTGCGTCGTATCCCATCAGCGTTGCGCCGGTCTCCGGCTCCACACTCTTGCAGAGCTGCTGGTGGCTGTCATACGCATAGCTGCGGGCAATCCGGGCGCTGCCGTCCTGATTACGGCGCACGATCGAACGCGGCTTGCCGAAGATGTCGCGATCAATATCAGTGAACGCGCCCGCCGGATGAATGATCGACACCGGGGCTTCCGTCGACGGCGCACCGAACGCCTGAAAGGTGGTCAGCGTCGTATTGCCCTTGGGGTCGACCACTTTCAGGCCACCACCCGCCAGATAACTGGTCAGCGATGTCAGCAGACCGGTCTCGCTGTCGACGGACACCGAGGTCTGTCGCCCCAGCGCGTCGTAGCCGGTCCATGTACCTGTACTCAGCACAGCAGACTCGCCAGGGTGCGAGGCGAACACCTGCCGCCCCGCTTCGTCGTAGGCAAACCTCTGGTAGCGCTGGGTCACACCACGCGAGGACTCGTCATATTCCTCAGTCAGCAGTGGACGCCAGAAGGCATCGAAATAGACGTTGCGCCGCGCGTTTCCGGTTGCGACGGTCTGCCGCCAATGACCCGCTCCGATACCGTACTCGTCGCCATTGATGGCGGTGAAGCTCTGTGTCGTACGTGCCCAAGCCACACTGTCGCTCGCCGGCCAGTCGATGGTGGCCACGCGTCCCATCGCGTCATAGCCGTACTGGGTGGTTGCACCGTTCTCATCGGTGATGCTGCTGACCCAGCCATTGTCGTCCACCACCGCCGACTGCACAGCGCCGTCGGCAAACTGGATCTGCTGTGGCGTACCGCGCTTCCAGCCGGAAAGCGTAGTGCGATTGCCACGACCGTCGTCCACCGTGGCCACGGTTCCGTCAGGGTTGTAGCCCAGTACCTGCTTCAACAACCCATACGAACGCACTTCCGTGGGCCGCATCAGGCCATCGAACGTCGTCTGCTCGACCACCACGCCGGTATTCTCGTTGGTGACCTTCGCGGTCGCACCCAGAATCCATCTGCTTCGGTCGTCCGCATACTGAGTGGCATCGGTGCGGCTGCCCAGAGGACTGGAGCTATTGACACGCAATGGGCGAGCCAGATCATCGAACGACAACATGCTGGTCTGGTAGGTCACGCCATCCTGCTGGATGGCCTCGGCCACGACCGGCCGCACCTGGGCTGTGCTCGGCTCGTCGCCACTGTAGATCATCCCGTGAAGCGGGGCGAATGGCTGTGATTTCACTTCGTCTTCGGTCATGTAGACCGAGGTGCTGCTCTTGACCACATTCCCGGCCACGTCAATGACGCTGCTACCCAGCAGCCGCCCTTCATTCAGCGCGTACTGCGAGCCATAGCGGTAGGCCGTGCGGGTTCCGTCGGGATTTGAGATCGTGACCTGTTTTTCCTTCTTGCAGGTCGTGCAGGGGTAGATGGCTGCACCGCCCACGCCACCCCAGAGCGGCTCGTAGCCGCTGCCATAGTCATAGCTCCACTGCAGCACCTTCGGCAGGCCCGGCCCCCAGATCTTCTTGGCTCTCAGCGAAACTACGTCGTAGAAAAACGGGGTGACGATTTCGTAGTAGTACGCCGACTGTGCGATCCGACGGATGCACTCGCTGGCATGGACGCCACTGCGGTATTGGCGACCATTCGAGAACTGGAACTCGCCCATCGCGCCGGACGGATGCTTGATGGTCATGACCAGCGAACCGTCACGCTCCGGCGGCTGCTCCTGACAGGTCTCGTTGCTGTTGCCGTCCCAGTTCACCTTTTCCCAGGCGCGCAACGCACTGGAGTAGGCGTAGGACCAGGTGCTTCCATCGGGCTGGGTAACTGCGGTGAGGCGGTTCTGACCTTCGACCTGACCGTAGCCATAGTTCCAGGTACGGCCCCCGGCAGTCACCGACACCAGAAGCGTGCCGTTGTAGGCCAGCGTGATCTCGCGGCCATCGCTGGACCAGATCCGGGTCGGGTGACCATTGCCGTTGTACTCGTACTGCACCCAATTGCCCGACCGGTCCTCGACACGGCTGGCCATGAGGTAGATGCGCGTGCGGGCGATCTTGGTCCTGTCTCCTTCGCCGCCCGAGCGCTCCAGCGTGCCGCCAAAGCGCGTGAACGCGGTATCGAAGAAGTACGATTCGCCCGAGGTGGTCCTGACCCGATAGCCCTCGCCAGCCAGACCCGACTTCATCGGAATACAGTCGATGGCATCGCGATGCGAGGTGCTCCACTTGCGTGCAACGCCGTCTGTCGGCATCGGCGTGTTGTTCCAGGCCCCCAACATGGTGCGATCACCGCCACCCGGGACATGGATCATGTTGCCCTGCCAGACTTCGTTGAGCCGGAAGGAAATGGGCCACTGAGGCACCATGTCGCCACTGCAACGATTGTTCAGCCAGGCGCTCGCGCCTGGGAACATGCCGGTGATGTACGGCGTGTCGACCTCCCAGCCGCCCACACCATCGAGACTGGCGTTGAAGCTGCCACTCCCGACCAGGTCCATCTCGACACTGAACCGGCGCCGCATCTGCACCGGCAGGGCGTTGTTGCCTGGCAGGCTGACGTCGGTGACGGCAAACTCAGTCTTGCCGTTGTAGAGGCTGACGCTCTCGCCGAAAAGATCATCCTTCAGCGCCGTCAGGTTCTGGGCGGACTCAATGAGCTTGCGGTACTCCTGGTAGGGCTCGACTGCCGAGACCGAACCTGCGACCACGCACAGCGTCAGTGCCGTAGCAACACGGCACTGCCAAGCAGCAACTCGCTTCACAATTTTCCCCTCGCGTCCGCATGCGTAGCCGCGCCAGGACGGCGCGACGTTGCTTCCATGCGACTCTCTCGTTCCCGATTCTAGGCGAGCGCTGCGAACCGATGGAAGGGGTCTTCAACTGCAATCATCTGGCACTTGCACGCGACCATTGAATGGCTTAATGCATCCACGCATCGCGTGGAACTACCGGTACCCCTGCACCTGCTTTTTCAACAGATGCGGCACGATCAGCCGATGCACCGGTGCAACCGGCAGCATGTAAAGGCGCCCGAACGCGTTGTGCGTATGCACCACTGTCGCCACTTCCAGCACGTCGCCGTGCCACTGCAGGGCCAGCTGCACACGCAGATGGCGGTCGTCGTCTTCCAGCACGATGGCGTCGTCGTCCAGCGATTGCAGGGTGAAGATGCCCAGCCGCTGGCCGGGAATCGGATCGACACTGTCCTGCACCGCACGCAACGAGCCGAGGTGCTTCATGCCCAGAAGCTGCATGCCGCGATTGCGCAGCGCCATCAGCCCATCGAACCAACCGGGAATGGTCGCTGCCATGTCGCGATAGGCCTGCAAGGCCGAGCGCCCATCACGACGGGTGGTTGCCTGGCAGGCGTGCACGAAATCGGCGCCAGCCAGCTGTGGGCGCAGCACGCTGCCCGCACTCGGCGGGCCGGTCACCACCTGCGCACGGCTCACGGCTTGGGCCCCTGCCCCTCGTTGTCTTCCCAATGCAGGATGCGGCGGGTAACGAAGCGATAAACCGGCTTGCCGGTGGCGAACCACAGTTCGCGCACCCACGAAGTGCGCTTGAGCACGCGTTTCTCAACCGGGGTGAGCGACTCGCGGCAATACATGCGCTTGTGCTTGAGCAGGTGGCGCAGGTCCTCGCGGGCCAGCAGGCGCATCCAGCGCGAGCGCGGGTTGCCGATCACCGCCAGCTGGAAGTCGATCAGCGCCGGGCGGCCATCGTCGGTGACCAGCCAGTTGGCTTCCTTGGCCAGATCGTTGTGGGCCACGCCATTGCGATGCAACTGCTGCAGCAGGCGACGCGCGGCGCGGAACCAGGCCAGGTCGCCGCGGGGCGGGCGCTGGTACATGGCGTCGCCGGCCATGAAGCTGCGGTCGAGATGACGGCCATCCCACGCCAGCAGCTGCGGCACATCAGCCATGCCGTGGATATGGCGCAGCGCGCGGGCCTCGCGCCGGGCCAGCCACCAGGCCGGCAGCCGCAGCCACAGCGGCGTGGCGCCCAGATCGCGGCGTACGAACGGGCCGGTAGGCCCTTCCACAAGGAGGATGCGACCGAAGCTGTCGGCCTTCAGGGCGTGCGGGGGCGTGTCTGGCGAATGCGGCATGTGCTCATTCTAGGCGATGGCGCCGGTTGCAAACGGTCACGAAGCGGCTGGGAACCAGTCACCTTCACGCCCCTATAATCGGGCAATGGACTCTTCATGGATCGACGCCACCCTCGCGTGGATTGCCGCTCACCCCTTGCTGGCGGGTGCCGTTATCTTCCTCATCGCCTTCTGCGATGCGGTGATCATCCTCGGTGCCATCGTGCCGGCCCTGCCGCTGCTGTTCGCTGTGGGCGTGTTCATCGGCCTGGGCCAGATCTCCGGACCGTACGCGGTGGCGGCGGCGGCACTGGGTGCGTTCGCCGGTGATGGCATCAGTTACTGGATCGGCCGCCGCTGGGGCGACCGCCTGCGTGGCGTGTGGCCGTTCAGCCGTTACCCGCAGCTGCTCGACCGCGGCGAGAACCTGTTCCGCCGCAATGCCTTCAAGAGCATCCTGATTGCACGCTACGTGGGCGCGATCCGCCCGTTCGTGCCGGCCATCGCCGGCATGATGAAGATGCCCGCCAGCCGCTACATGCAGGCCAGTGGCATCGCCAGCATTTCGTGGGCGGTGCTGTTCCTGGCACCGGGCTGGGTGCTCGGCGAGGCCTACGACGCGGTGGCCGCAGTGGCTGGGCGACTGGTGGTGGTGGTCGGCCTGCTGGCAGTGATTCTCGGCCTGGTCTGGGCCATCGTGCTGTACGGCTATCGCTGGTCGGCCGCGCGCATGGACAACTGGCTGGCACGCCTGCTGGACTGGTCGAACCGCCACCCGACACTGGGCCGCTATACCGTCGGTGTGCTGGACCCGAAGCGCCGCGAGTCGGTGCCGCTGGCGATGCTGGCGTTGATGCTGCTGGTGCTGGGCTGGGGCTGGTTCGCGCTGCTGACCGTGGTGGTCGCGCACGGTGAACCGCTGGCGATCGACCTGCTGGTGCACCAGGCCATGCTGGCGCTGCGCAATCCGCTGGCCGATTACCCGATGGCCGCGCTGGCGTCGCTGGGCGCCTGGCAGGTACTGCTGCCGGCCACCGCGGCGGCGATGGGCTACCTGATCTGGCGCCGGCGCTGGATGGCGGCCGCGCACTGGCTCGCCGCCCTCGCCTTCGGCCTGGCATTGACCATGCTGCTCGGTGCCACCGTTGATGTGGTGCGGCCGATCGATGCCAGCAGTGGCTTCGGCTTCCCATCGGTGTCGGTGACCATGGCCACCATCACCTTCGGCTTCTTCGCGGTGCTGATCGCCCGCGAGATGCCCGGCCGCACCCGCGTCTGGCCGTACCTGGTGTCGGGCATCGTGGTCAGCCTGATCGGTTTCTCGCGCCTGTACCTGGGCGCGCATTGGCTGAGCGATGTGGTCGGCGGCATGCTGTTCGGCACGTTCTGGCTGCTGGTGCTGGGTATCGCCTACCGCCGCCGTTTCAACCGCTCGTTCTGGGTGAAGCCGGTGGCGTGGCTGTTCTACGGCGTCTTCGCCGTCGCCGCGATGTGGTATGCACCGCGCCACATTCCGGTGAAGCTGGAACGCTTCGAGCCGACCCTGCCGGCCCCGCAGGCAATGGACACGCAGGCCTGGTGGCAGCACGACTGGGCGAAGCTGCCCGCGCGCCGCAACGAGTTCGACGACGACCAGCGCTGGCCGCTGGACGTGCAGGTGGCGGGCCCGCTGGCGCCGCTGCAGGCGCAGCTGGAAGCGCGCGGCTGGAAGCGGCAGGAACAGGCCGGCTGGCAGGAAGCGCTGCTGATGCTGGACAAGAACACCGGTGCCGACGAACTGCCGGTGCTGCCGGCCACGCTGGAAACGCGGGTGGAGGCGCTGCTGATGGTGCGCCAAGGTGCGCAGCCGGATGAGCGCTATGTGCTGCGCCTGTGGCCGGCGCCGGCCCAGCTGCAACCGGGTAACACGCCACTGTGGCTGGGCAGTGCGCAGACCCTGCGCTACGAGCGCCACTTCGAGTGGATCGGCATGTGGCACCCGCTACGTGGCGTCGACCCGGCGCTGAACGCGGTGAAGGACGCCGTGCAGGACCTGCCGCAGCGCGAGGATGTGCACAGCGAAACCGGGTTGCCGGTGTTGCGGTTGAAGACCACCACGCCCTGACGGGTACCGGTCGCGATCACCCACTGTAGAGCCGAGCCCATGCTCGGCTGCCCTTCGCGGAATCCATCAAGCCGAGCATAGGCTCGGCTCTACAGTAGATCCATGCCATGCGTGGATGCGGGTTCCAGTAAATCCACGCCATGCGTGGATGGCATTCCACGGATACCCCAACGTGTGCACCAAGGTGCACACCCACCCGAGGATGGCTTCTACGGCATCCAGCCCAGCAACTGCTGCAGGCGCTGGTGCGGATCATCCATCTGCAACAGCTGCAGGCGCTGCTGCTCGCTCAGTGGCAACAGCTCGGCCAACCGCCAGCCGACCCAGCTGGCCTGGTCCATCAACGCCGGGCTGGACGGCGCATAGGCCTCGCCGGCCTGTTCGATGATGTGCCCCAGCACCGTGGCCAGCAGCGCGTGCTGCGGTTGCAGTTCGTCGTCGGGGTCTTCGTCACACCATCGCACGTCGGCGACCAACAGCCCGTTGTCGCGCACGCGGGTACGCTCGACATGGAAGCGGCGGGTGCCACGCAGGCGCAGCTGCAGCACGCCATCGGCACCGACATCGAAGTCTTCGATGCGTACCTGCACGCCATAGGCGGCCGGCGTCGCCGGTGGCCCCACTTCCTGGCCATCGAGGATCAGGCAGACACCGAAGCCCTCGCCACTACGGCCGCTGTCGCGGACCAGGTCCAGATAGCGCCGCTCGAACACGCGCAGGCCCACCGCCGCACCCGGCACCAGCGTGGTGTGCAGCGGGAACAGCGGCAGCGAACCGTCGCTGCTCATCGGGACTGCAGGGCGGCGAGGAAGCGGCGCGGCGCGCCGTCGAAGCCACCGTTGGACATGAACACCACATGGTCGCCACGGCGTGCGCTGGCCTGCAACTGCGCCAGCAATGCGTCGGTGTCCGGCACTGCGTGCGCCTCACCGCGCACTGCGGCAATCACCGCAGCGGCATCCCAGGCCAGTTCCGGGCGATGCAGGAACACGACTTCATCGGCCAGCGCCAGCGACGGTGCCAGCGCCTGCGCATGTGCGCCCAGCCGCATCGAGTTGCTGCGCGGTTCCATCGCGACCACGATGCGCGCAGCGCCCACCTTGGCACGCAGGCCTTCCAGCGTGGTGGCGATCGCGGTCGGGTGGTGGGCGAAATCGTCGTAGATGGTGATTTCATCATGGCTGCCGATCACTTCCATGCGGCGCTTGACGCTGCGGAAGCGTGCCAACGCCGGGATCACCTCGGCCGGCGCCACGCCCACTGCATGCGCAGCGGCCAGCGCGGCCAACCCATTGAGCACGTTGTGGCGGCCCAGCAGCGACCACTGCACATCGCCCAGCGCCTGCCCACGATGGTGCACGCGGAACGCGCTGCCATCGGCGGCCAACAGCTCGGCATGCCACTCCAGCGACGGATCGAATCCGAAACGCTCGACCGGGGTCCAGCAGCCCATCGCCAGCACTTCGGCCAGATGCTGATCCTCGCCGTTGACGATCAGGCGGCCACGCGCCGGCACCGTCCGCACCAGGTGATGGAACTGGCGTTGGATCGCCGCTACGTCGGGGAAGATGTCGGCGTGGTCGTATTCGAGATTGTTGAGGATGGCCACCAGCGGCCGGTAGTGCACGAACTTGCTGCGCTTGTCGAAGAAGGCAGTGTCGTACTCATCGGCTTCGACCACGAACTCGCGGCCCTGGCCCAGGCGTGCGGAGACGCCGAAATCCTCGGCGACGCCGCCGATCAGGAAGCCCGGCGAGCGCCCGGCGCTTTCCAGCAGCCAGGTGAGAATGGTGGTGGTGGTGGTCTTGCCGTGGGTACCGGCCACGGCCAGCGTGTCGCGCCCCGGCAGCACCTGCTCGGACAGCCACTGTGCACCGGAGATGTAGCGCTGGCCGGCGTCGAGCACGGCCTCCACCGCGGCATTGCCGCGCGACAGCGCGTTGCCGATCACCACCTCGTCGGTACCAGCCGGCACGCTGTCGGCACGGTAGCCCTGGTCCAGGGTGATGCCCAGCTGCTCGAGTTGGGTCGACATCGGCGGGTAGATGGCCTGGTCGCTGCCACTGACCGCATGGCCCAGTTCCCGCGCCAGGGCGGCCACGCCGCCCATGAAGGTGCCGGCGATTGCAAGGATATGTACGCTGCTCATGACCGAGGATTGTGACCGATGACGGCTGTATAGGGCCAATGTCCGCTCCCGGGTAAGACAAGTCCTACACAGGATGTGAGAAAACTCCAATCAGCTGTCAGGGAATTCCCGATAGCGATGTTCTGTGAACCCGGACACAATTCGAACTGCCAGCCGCAGTACCCGAACCGGTCCTACTCCCCAAGAGGCCATCCCCAAGGGAGCTCATGCTGCGGGGCCCTGAGCAAGCCCATCGCTGGCGCCTATCAAACGACACAGGCCTGATCCTCGCGGACCAGGCCTGTGTTTTTTTACGCCCGAAAGACCGGAAGCATGCCGGCGCTGCCGGATCAGGCCTTGATCGCTGCCAGGATGCGGGCTTCGATCTCGTCCAGCTCACCGACACCATCGACGCGGGCCAGGGTGCCACGGCCGGCGTAGAAATCGACCACCGGGGCGGTCTGGTCGTTGTAGACCTGCAGGCGCTGGCGCACCGCTTCCGGATTGTCATCGGCGCGGCCCTGCTCCTTGGCACGACCGGCGATGCGATCGACCAGCAGCTCGGTGGCCACGTCCAGCTGCACCACCGCGTCCAGCGGCTGGCCGATCTTGGCCAGCAGACCGTCCATCGCATTGGCCTGGGCCACATTGCGCGGGTAGCCATCGAGGATGAAGCCCTTGGCGACATCAGCCTGGGTCAGGCGCGACTCCAGCATGCCCAGCAGGATGTCGTCCGACACCAGGTTGCCGGCATCCATCACCGTCTTGGCCTGCTTGCCCAGCTCCGTGCCGGCGGCGATTTCCGCGCGCAGCATGTCACCGGTCGAAATGTGGGCGATCCCCAGCTTTTCCTTCAGGCGCGTCGCCTGTGTCCCCTTGCCCGAACCGGGCGGTCCCAACAGAACCAATCGCATTGACCTGACTCCAACGTGTTGAAAACAAAGAAGGTTCGCGTCCCGGACGGTCCGGTATCGCTGCACCGCAATAGCGCCACTTTACCGCATCCGGGTAATGTCCCTGCAATGTCCCCTCCCCCGAGCAGGTAGAAGCATGCGCAACGGTACTCTCCTTTATGCCCAGTCCGGCGGTGTCACCGCCGTCATCAATGCCACGGCGGCGGCGGTGATCGAGCAGGCCCGGGCCAAGGGCATCAAGGTCCTGGCCGCCCGCAACGGCATCCTCGGCGCCCTGCGCGAGGAGCTGATCGACACCAGCAAGGAGAGCGCCGCCGCGATCCGCGCCCTCGCCCATACTCCGGGCGGCGCCTTCGGCTCGTGCCGGGTCAAGCTGAAATCGCTGGACGCCGACCGCGCCCGCTACGACCGCCTGCTGGAGGTGCTGCGCGCACATGACGTGCGCTGGTTCCTCTACAACGGTGGCAACGACTCGGCCGATACCGCGCTGAAGGTCTCGCAGCTGGCCAAGGCCTCTGGCTACGACCTGACCTGCATCGGTGTGCCCAAGACCATCGACAACGACCTGGCGGTGACCGACACCTGCCCCGGCTTCGGCTCGGCGGCCAAGTACACTGCCGTCTCGGTGCGCGAGGCGGCCCTGGACGTCGCGGCGATGGCCGAGACCTCCACCCGCGTCTTCATCTACGAAGCGATGGGCCGCCACGCCGGCTGGCTGGCC
>DQIG01000104.1:1940-9146 GCA_003525885.1 Stenotrophomonas sp. | reverse complement strand
CGGCTGGCTGGCCGCGGCCGCCGGCCTGGCTGGCAACGGTGATGACGAAGCACCGCACATCATCCTGTTGCCCGAGCGCGCCTACAACGAGGCCGCATTCCTGGCCAAGGTGAAGGCCGTGGTCGAGCGTGTCGGCTACTGCGTGGTGGTGGCGTCGGAGGGCATCGCCACCGCCGATGGCCGCTTCGTCGCCGACGCTGGGGGCGGCAAGGACTCGTTCGGTCACTCGCAGCTGGGCGGCGTGGCTGCCCACCTGGCCGCACGGGTCAAGGACCAGCTGGGCCTGAAGGTCCACTGGGCCCTGCCCGACTACCTGCAGCGCTCGGCCCGCCACCTGGCCAGCAAGACCGACTGGGAGCAGGCGCAGGCAGTCGGCAAGGCCGCCGTGCAGCTGGCGCTGAAGGGCCAGAACGGCGTGATGCCGGTGATCGTGCGCAGCAGCGATGCGCCTTATCGCTGGAAGATAGAAGCGGCACCGCTGTCGAAGATCGCCAACCACGAGAAGAAGATGCCGGCCGGCTTCATCCGCCGCGATGGCTTCGGCATCACCGCCAAGGCACGTGCCTACCTGTCACCGCTGATCAAGGGCGAGGCGCCGCTGCCCTATGGCGCCGATGGCCTTCCGAAGTACGTCACCCTGAAGAACGTGGCGGTGAAACAGAAGCTGCCGGCATTCGAAGGCTGAGCCAGCACTTGGCACCTGCGGAGTTTCACCGCATCACCACGGCACGCGCATGAAGCTCCATGCGCGTGTCGGCCTCCGGTCCGGGCGCGTCGCGCACGGTCCCGATAGGCCTGGCGACCGGTCCTCCTGCACAGCCCGCTGCGGGCGAGGTAGCCCCTGAGCCGTTCCGTTGCCCCATCGCCTTCCCCATCCGGCTCCCCGCTGCGCGGCGCTGGCCTGTCGGCCTCTGGCCTGGCCGCGCTGGGTGTCGTTTTTGGCGACATCGGCACCAGCCCCCTGTACACCCTCAAGACCGTCCTCGGCATGAGCCACGCTGCTGGCATGGCCACCGGGACGATCGCGCTCGGCGTGTTGTCGCTGATCGTATGGACGCTGATCGTCATCACCTCGGTGAAGTACGTGACGCTGGCCATGCGCATCACCAACGATGGCGAAGGCGGCATCCTGGCGCTGATGTCACTGCTGGGCATCAAGAAGCACAACCGCCCGGTCATCGTGGCGCTGGGCCTGTTCGGCGCCGCGCTGATCTACGGCGATGGCGCGATCACGCCGGCGATCTCGGTGCTGTCGGCGCTGGAAGGCCTGAAGCTGGTCACTGCCGACGTCGAGCCCTATGTTCTGCCGGCCGCCACGGCCGTGCTGATCGGATTGTTCGCGATCCAGCCGTTGGGCACCGCGAAGATCGGCCGCGCGTTCGGGCCGATCATGCTGTTGTGGTTCCTGGCCATGGCCGTGCTCGGCATCGCCGGCATCCTGCGCCACCCGCAGGTGCTGCAGGCGCTCAATCCGCTGCTCGGCCTGCACTACCTGTTCTCCAACGGCTATACCGGCTTCCTGATACTCGGCGGCGTCTTCCTCTGCGTCACCGGTGCCGAAGCCCTGTATGCGGACATGGGGCATTTCGGTGCCGGGCCGATCCGCGTCGCCTGGTCGGCAGTAGTGCTGCCCAGCCTGCTGCTCAACTATGCCGGGCAGACCGCGCTGGTGGTGACCGGCACGCCCACCACCGACAACATTTTCTTCCGGCTGTGCCCGGACATGCTGCTGATGCCCTTCGTAGGGCTGGCGACGCTGGCCACCATCATCGCCAGCCAGTCGATCATCACTGGCGCCTTCTCGATGACCCGGCAGGCCATGCAGCTGGGCTGGCTGCCGCGGCTGCGGGTGAAGCAGACCTCGGCGCAGGGCCACGGCCAGATCTACATCGGCGTGGTCAACTGGCTGCTGATGGCGGTGACCGTCACCCTGATCCTGGTGTTCCAGAAATCGGACAACCTGGCCTCGGCCTATGGGCTGGCCGTGGCCACCACCATGCTGCTGACCTCCAGCCTGCTGGCCGTGGCCATGCGCGAGATCTGGGGCTGGGGCCGGCTGCGCACCACGCTGGTGGCCGGCTTCTTCCTGTGCATCGACCTGGCCTTCTTCCTGGCCAACTTCGACAAGCTCGCCGATGGCGGCTACGTACCGCTGCTGCTGGCTGCGGCAGTGTTCTGCCTGATGCTGGTCTGGCATCGCGGCGCGGCAACGGTGCTGGCACATGTGCGCGAGCAGGCCATCGACCTGGACGCGTTCATGGAGGAGCTGCAGGCACAGTCCATCCCGCGCGTGCCGGGCACCGGGGTGTTCCTGTCGCGCAGCGATGAGGGCGTGCCGGCGGTGATGGCCTGGCATGTGCGCCACAACGGCGCGCTGCACCAGCACCTGCTGGTGGTCAACGTGGTCAACGAATCGATTCCATGGATCAGCGACGGCCAACGCCTGCAGCTGCAACAGGTGCGCCCAGGCTACTGGCACGCGACCGCCCGCTTCGGTTTCATGGAAAAGTCCGACGTGCCCGCCGCCCTGCAGCAGGTGGCTGCCCAGGCGCCAGAGCTGGCCCTGGCCAACGCCACTTACTACATCGGCTATCTGGAAGTGGTACCCGGCGAATCCCGCGAAGGCCCGCCCCGCTGGCAGAAGGGACTGTTCGCGTTCATGGCGCGAAACTCGCTGCACACCGCCGATTTCCTGCAGCTGCCGAAAGACAACGTGGTACTGATCGGGCGCCAGGTCTCAGTCTGAAGCGTGTACTGGCGGGCAAGGCCCCACACTGCGACCAGCCCCGTGCGTTGCGGTGACCGCCGAAGCACCCCACAATCGGGCTCCGGCCCGGGGCAAAGGGGCCGCCGCAAGCCAGATTCGACGCCGCCCGGCCTGTAAGGCCAGGGCCTGTGCTGCCATTCCACAAGGACTGTAACCATGAAGCACCCGATCCTGATCGCCGCGCTGCTGTGCGGTGCTGCCACGCCCGCCTTCGCTGCGACCTGCGAAAGCAACTTCCAGAAGAAGGGCAATCCCTTCGTCGGCACTACCTTCACCTCGTCGGTCACCCATCCGGACCTGACCGTGGCCAGCGCCATCGGCCAGATGCGGGTGATCGCCAAGAACGCCAACATGGACGTCCTCAGCGAGGACGTGGAAGGCGGTTCGATGCTGATCGAAGAGCCGGAATCCATGGCCCACAAGCCGATTCCGATGATCATCAGTGCCACCTCCGAAGGCGGCCAGGGCACCGTCGGCATGGTGGTGAAGGTCAACAAGGGCGCCATCGCCCCGGCCGACGGCGTGCGCGAAGAAATGTGCAAGCTGCTCAACCAGATCAAGCCGGGCAAGGCGGGCGAACAGGCGGCCAAGGTCACTCCGCAGGCGTCGGTGGTAACGATTGCCGCCGACCGTTTCGGCTTCCAGCTGCGCAACCAGAACAAGGACAACCCGGCCGCGGTCGAGCCGCGCTACAAGGGCAAGACCTACGCCATCACCGGTCGCATCACCACCGTGCTGCGCAGTGGCGGTACCTACAACACCAGCTTCGACCTGCCCAGCGATGGCAGCATCGACTTTGAGCGCGTGGCCATTTCCTGCTCGTTCGCAGCCAACCAGGCCGCGTATGCGCTGGCCCTGCGCCCGCGCGAGAAAGTCACGCTGACTGGCGTGGTCGACAATTACGACCAGATCGGCCGCGTGCTATGGCTCAAGGACTGCCGCGGCAACTGACCGCTGCCGGTTTGAACGAAGGCCCGGGCACGCAGGTGCCCGGGCCTTTTCATTCCCACAGCGGTTCACGCCTGGCGCACGTGCATCGCAGGATGATGGATGCCCCGCCTGGAGATCATCATGGCACTGCGTGTTGTTCGACTGGGTACGCCGCGCCAACCCGGCGAGGGACTGCGCATCGGCACCGTCCGGCGCCCGCCGCGCGGCGTGCCACGCAGCGAATTCGCCAGGCAGGACTGGTACGACGTCTGGTTTCCAACCCTGTCACCCAGCGCCGAGCTGGTGAAGCAGGCCCATGAAGCGAAGACCGCCGCCGACTGGAATGCCTTTTTCCGCCACTACAAGGCCGAGATGAAGGCGCCCGATGCCGCCCACGCGCTGGACCTTCTGGCCGCGATGTCGAAGCACAGTGACATCAGCGTGGGCTGCTACTGCGAGGATGAAGCGCACTGCCACCGCAGGGTATTGCGCGAGCTGCTGGTGGCGCGCGGGGCAATGCTGGCTGAGTGATGATGGCAGGGTTGCCGGCCAGCGGCAGGCACTACCCGAGGGTGGCGGCGCGGGTGCACCGCCCACGCAACTTCAATTGCAGGCCTTGCCTTCCATCTGCAGCTGCGCGGCGAACATCGTCACCTGCGGAATCTGGCCGGCTGCCGCCTGCTTCTTCGCCTCTTCCAGATAGATGCGCGACTGGCCCTGCCCGTCCAGCTCGACCTTGTTGCTCGACGGCAGGCGCCACACCCGCACCACCGCCTGCTGCGCCGGGCACGCGGCGTTGGGCACGCGGATCACATCGTTGAGCTTCCAGCCCTTGTCGGCACTCGGCTGTGCCTTGGTGTAGTCGACGAAGCGCGCACGTGGCTGGCACTGCTCGCTGGTACGCACGGCGGAGAAGCGGTACGGCGCGGCGGCATCGCCGGTGAACGCACCTTCCAGGCGCGCGCAGGCCTCGGGGATCTGGCGCAGCGTATGCACCGCGCCCACGGCCTGGGGTGCGCCCACTGCGCGCTGGAGTTCCGGGGTTTCAGCGGCGAGTGCCGGCACGGCCTGGGCCAGGGCGGCGAGCATCAACAGGGACAGGCGCATGGAGGAACTCCTTCAGGACTCCACGCAGGCTTGCAGAAGATGGCTTAACGGGGTGCAAAGGCGCGCCAGGACCTGCAGACGTCCGTGCCGCTGCGCTCGCCGGGCGCGGCCCGGCGCTACCATCCAGACGCGGGTGCACGCATACTGCGGGCACCAGGGAATGCTGAACACCGCCATACGTCGGACGACCACCAAGGTCGGTACGGGTTGGTTCCAGGCTGCAGCCCGTCGTCCCCCTCGTGGTGCCGTTCATCGCCACTGGATGCCTACATCCATTCTGCGGAGGGGTCTAATGCTGGAACGTCACGGGCTGTCACTGGCGCTGGGCTGCGCCATCCTCGCGATCCTGTTCGGAATCGTCTCGGCGCGCTGGATCCTGCGCCAACCCACCGGCAATGAACGCATGATCGCGATCGCCACCGCGATCCAGGAAGGTGCGCGTGCCTATCTCAACCGCCAGTACTTGACCATCGGCATCGCCGGCGTAGTGCTGTTCGTCCTGGTTGGCATCTTCCTCAGCTGGTACACCGCGATTGGTTTCGCGGTCGGCGCGGTACTGTCCGGCGCCGCCGGCTACATTGGCATGAACGTGTCGGTACGCGCCAACGTGCGCACTGCGGAGGCGGCGCGTCACGGCATCAGCGCGGCGATGGACGTTGCCTTCCGCGGCGGCGCGATCACCGGCATGCTCGTGGTCGGGTTGGGATTGCTGGGCGTGGCCGGGTACTACGCGCTGCTTCTGCGCATGGGCCTGCCAATGGAACAGGCGCTGCATGCCCTGGTCGGGCTGGCCTTCGGTTCTTCGCTGATCTCGATCTTCGCGCGGTTGGGGGGTGGCATCTTCACCAAGGGTGCCGACGTGGGGGCCGATCTGGTCGGCAAGGTCGAAGCCGGCATTCCCGAGGACGACCCGCGCAACCCGGCGGTGATCGCCGACAATGTTGGTGACAACGTCGGCGACTGCGCTGGCATGGCCGCCGACCTGTTCGAGACCTACGCGGTGACCGTGATCGCCACCATGCTGCTGGGCAGCCTGATGCTGGCCGAGGCAGGTGCCAACGCGGTGCTCTACCCGCTGGTGCTGGGTGGCGTATCCATCATCGCCTCGATCATCGGCGCGCTGTTCGTCAAGGTGGGCGAACCGGGTAGTGGCCGGGGCAGCTCGATCATGGGCGCGTTGTACAAGGGCGTGATCGTCTCCGGCGTGCTGGCCGCGATCGCCTTCTACCCGATCACCACCGGGTTGATGAGTGACAACGTGCATGGGCCGATGGCGCTGTACGGCTGCGCGTTGATCGGCCTGGTCCTGACCGGCCTGATCGTGTGGATCACCGAGTACTACACCGGCACCCAGTACAAGCCGGTGCAGCATGTGGCGCAGGCCTCGACCACCGGCCATGGCACCAACATCATCGCCGGCCTCGGCGTTTCGATGAAGTCGACCGCGCTGCCGGTGGTGGCGGTGTGTGCAGCGATCTGGGGCGCGTTCGCGCTGGGAGGCCTGTACGGCATCGCCATCGCCGCCACGGCGATGCTGTCGATGGCCGGCATGATCGTCGCCCTCGATGCCTACGGGCCGATCACCGACAACGCCGGCGGCATCGCCGAGATGGCCGAACTGCCCTCGGAGATCCGCGACATCACCGACCCGCTCGATGCCGTGGGCAACACCACCAAGGCGGTGACCAAGGGCTATGCGATCGGCTCAGCGGCGCTGGCCGCACTGGTGCTGTTCGCCGACTACACCCACAACCTGCAGGCGGCCAATCCCGGACAGGAATTCCGCTTCGATCTCAGCGACCACACGGTGATCATCGGCCTGCTGATCGGCGGCCTGATTCCGTATCTGTTCGGTGCGATGGCGATGGAAGCAGTCGGCCGCGCAGCCGGCGCCGTGGTGGAAGAAGTGCGTCGCCAGTTCCGTGAGATTCCCGGCATCATGCAGGGCACCGGCAAGCCACAGTACGACAAGGCGGTGGACATGCTGACCCGCTCGGCGATCCGCGAAATGATCGTGCCGTCGCTGCTGCCGGTGGCGGTGCCGGTGGTGGTCGGCCTGCTGCTGGGGCCGCGCGCACTCGGCGGCCTGCTGATCGGCACGATCGTGACCGGCCTGTTCGTGGCCATTTCGATGACCACCGGCGGCGGCGCCTGGGACAACGCCAAGAAGTACATCGAGGATGGCCACTTCGGTGGCAAGGGCAGCGAAGCGCACAAGGCCGCGGTGACCGGCGATACCGTCGGTGACCCGTACAAGGACACCGCCGGCCCGGCGATCAACCCGCTGATCAAGATCATCAACATCGTGGCGCTGCTGCTGGTGCCGCTGCTGTAAACCACGTCATGCGTGGATGGCGGCTCCGATGGGGTCGGTTCGCTTTCCTGCGGAAAGGGATCCGACC
>DQIG01000104.1:1259-1801 GCA_003525885.1 Stenotrophomonas sp. | reverse complement strand
TGCGGAAAGGGATCCGACCCCGATGGCGATCACCGCCCTCGCAGGAAGAACGACACCGGCACCATCACGTCCACCGGGTCGCCGGCCACCTCGGCCGGCGGCGCCGGGACCGGGCTGGCCCGCTGCACGGTGTCCAACGTCTCCTGGTCGAGCAGCGCGAAGCCACTGCTGTGGCCCAGTTTCAACCCCGAGACCGCGCCATCGCGGGCCACCGCAAAGCGCACGTAGACCACGCCCTGCTGGCGCAGCCGTTCGGCCTGGCGCGGATAGCGGCGATGCTTCTGCAGGTGCCCCAGCAAGCGAGCTTCCCAGGTTGCTTCGGCACGACTGCGCTCACCCGCTGTGGTCTGCGGTGCGGTGTAGCGCGCGGCCGCGTCGGCGGCCACCTGCGGTGGTGCGCTGGTCTGCGCGACATTGGCCTCGGCGGTATCCGGCGAAGGCGCCGGCTCAGGCGTGCGCGGCGGCGGCAGCTCACCCCGTGATTGCACGGGCGCCTTCGGTTGCTCGCGCAGCGCCGGCTTCGGCGCCTGCCGCTGCTGTTG
>DQIG01000104.1:555-1106 GCA_003525885.1 Stenotrophomonas sp. | reverse complement strand
CCTGCCGCTGCTGTTGCTGCTGCAGCGGCCCGGTGGCGACCTCGCGCGGCGGCACTGGAGGTGCCTGCGCCATCGGCGCCAGCTCCAGCATCAACGCTGCAGGGGGAGCCGTTGCAGCCTGCACCGGTGCGCGGCTCCCCCACCAGTAGGCCGCGCCGATCAACAGCGCGTGCACCAGCAGCACGATCGCCAGGCTGGTCGCCCAGCGCCGCAGTCCACTCATCGTGCGCCCTGCTCCAGGCCGACCAGCGCCACCTTCAGGTAGCCCGCTGCACGCAGCGCATCCAGCGTCGCCATCAGTTCGCCGTAGGGCACGTGGGTATCGGCACGCAGGAAGATGCGCTGCGCGGTGTCGCCGTGGCTGGCCGCCTGCAATGCAGCGGCAAGCCCGTCACGCCCCACCGCCTGCTCGCCGACGCGCAGCGACAGATCGGCCTGCAGGGTCACATACACCGGCGCCTGTTCCGGCGGCGTGGCATCGGCGCTGCTCGCCGGCAGCTGCACGGGCACCGACACGGTGGCCAGCGGCGCGGCCACCATGAAGATGATCA
>DQIG01000104.1:0-383 GCA_003525885.1 Stenotrophomonas sp. | reverse complement strand
GCACCAGCATCACGTCGATGAAGGGCGTGACATTGATCTCGTGCGCTTCTTCGGGGGCATCATCGCGGTCGGACGCGGTCCTGATCGCCATCGGCGTACCTCAGTGCACCGCGCGCAGCGGCGTCGCTGCGGTGCGCGGAGCGGTGCGATCGAGATCACGCGAGACCAACTGCTGCACGGCCGCCGACAGATCGCCGAGCAGGCCACGCAAGCCGGCCAGCACGCGGCTGAAATGGTTGTAGACCAGCACCGCGGGAATCGCCGCGACCAGCCCCAGCGCGGTCGCCAGCAGGGCCTCGGCGATGCCGGGCGCAACCACCGCAAGGTTGGTGGTGTTGCTGTGCGCGATGCCGATGAAACTGTTCATGATGCCCCACACCGTG
>DQIG01000021.1 GCA_003525885.1 Stenotrophomonas sp. | reverse complement strand
GCTGGTAGTGGGTGATGACCAGCATGCCGCGATCGGGCGCGCGCAGGGCGTTGACGCCTTCCGACACGATCTTCAGGGCGTCGATGTCCAGGCCCGAATCGGTTTCGTCGAGGATCGCCAGCTTCGGTTCCAGCACGGCCAGCTGGAAGATCTCGTTGCGCTTCTTCTCGCCACCGGAGAAGCCTTCGTTGACGCCACGGTGCAGCAGTTCGTCCTTCAGGTGCAGCACGGCCAGCTTCTGGCGCACCAGCTTGAGGAACTGCATCGAATCGAGTTCTTCCTCGCCGCGTGCCTTGCGCTGGGCGTTCAGTGCCGCGCGCAGGAAGTAGGTGTTGTTCACGCCCGGGATCTCCACCGGGTACTGGAAGGCCAGGAACAGGCCGGCAGCGGCGCGCGCTTCCGGGTTCTGGTCGAGCAGGTCGCTGCCTTCGAACTGCACGCTGCCTTCGGTCACTTCATAGCCGTCACGGCCGGCCAGGACATTGCCCAGGGTGGACTTGCCGGCGCCATTGGGGCCCATGATGGCGTGCACCTGGCCGGGCTTCACTTCCAGGGACAGGCCCTTGAGGATTTCCTTGTCGCCGATGCGGGCGTGGAGGTTTTCGATCTTCAGCATGGTGGGGGTTTCCGTGGGGCGGGCCGCGGCCCGCCGGTAAAGAGAATGCGTTTGCGAGGGGCAGGGGCGGGCGGTCAGCCCACCGAACCTTCCAGCGAGACTTCCAGCAGCTTCTTGGCTTCCACCGCGAACTCCATCGGCAGTTCGCGGAACACCTGCTTGCAGAAGCCGTCGACGATCATCGACACCGCGTCTTCCTGGCTGATGCCACGGGCACGGCAGTAGAACAGCTGGTCATCGGAGATCTTCGAGGTGGTGGCCTCGTGCTCGACGGTGGCGCCCGGGTTCTTCACCTCGATGTAGGGGAAGGTGTGCGCGCCGCACTGCTTGCCGATCAGCAGCGAGTCGCACTGGGTGTAGTTGCGTGCGCCGTCGGCGTTGCGATCCACCTTCACCAGGCCGCGGTAGGTGTTCTGGCCACGGCCGGCGCTGATGCCCTTGCTGACGATCTTGCTCTTGGTGCGCTTGCCGACGTGGATCATCTTGGTGCCGGTGTCGGCCTGCTGGCGGTGATGGGTCAGCGCGACCGAGTGGAACTCACCGACCGAATCGTCGCCCAGCAGCACGCACGAGGGGTACTTCCAGGTGATCGCCGAGCCGGTCTCGACCTGGGTCCAGGTGACCTTGCTGCGCGCACCCCGGCATTCGGCACGCTTGGTGACGAAGTTGTAGATGCCGCCGACGCCGTTCTCGTCGCCCGGGTACCAGTTCTGTACCGTGGAGTACTTGATCTCCGCATCTTCCAGCGCCACCAGCTCGACCACCGCGGCGTGCAGCTGGTTCTCATCGCGCATCGGCGCGGTGCAGCCTTCCAGGTAGGAGACGTAGGCCTTGTCCTCGCACACGATCAGGGTGCGCTCGAACTGGCCGGTGTGGCCGGCATTGATGCGGAAGTAGGTGCTCAGCTCCATCGGGCAGCGCACGCCCTTGGGGATGAACACGAAGCTGCCATCGGAGAACACCGCCGAGTTGAGTGCGGCGAAGTAGTTGTCGCCGACCGGCACCACGGTGCCCAGGTACTGGCGCACCAGCTCCGGATGTTCCTTGATGGCCTCGGACATCGAGCAGAAGATGACGCCCTTCTCGGCCAGTTCCTTGCGGAAGGTGGTGCCGACGGAGACCGAGTCGAACACCGCATCGACCGCCACGCCGGCCAGCTTGGCGCGCTCGTGCAGCGGCACGCCCAGCTTGTCGTAGGTATCGAGCAGTTCCTTCGGTACGTCATCCAGCGAGGCGTACTTCGGGCCCTTCGGCGCGGAGTAATAGCTGAGCGCCTGCAGGTCGATCGGCGCGATCTCCAGCTTGGCCCAGTCGGGCATCGGCATGGTCAGGAAGTGGCGGTAGGCGTCCAGGCGCCACTGCGTCATCCACTCCGGCTCGTCCTTCTTGGCCGACAGGGCACGGATGGTGTCCTCGTCCAGGCCCGGCGGCAGGGAGTCCGATTCGATCTCGGTGATGAATCCGGCCGAATACTTGCGGCCGAGCTGCTCGTGGATCTCGCGGTTGGGGGTGTCGTCGTGGGCGACGTTTTCGATGGTTTCGGTGGCCATGGGGGGCTGCCTACGGATCAGGAGACGACGTCGACAGCGATGGTGCGGCGCTGTTCGTCATCGGCAAGGGGAAGGGGGGGCAGGATCTGCGCAAGGCTGACATCGCGCAGGGCCTCGGAGACCACGTCGTTGATCAACCGCCAGCTGCTGCGCGCGCCGCACTTGGGCGCCATGCCGCACTGGTGGTTGTCGTGGCTGCATTCGGTCAGGGCCAGCGGCCCTTCCATCGCTTCGACCACTTCGAACAGCGAGATCTCGATGGCCGGACGGGTCAGGCGGTAGCCGCCACGGACGCCACGCAGGCCTTCGACCAGGCCGGCCTGGGCCAGCGGCTTGAGCACCTTGCTGACGGTGGGCGGCTCCAGACCGGTGAATTCGGCCAGCTCGGTCGCGCTCAGCACTTCGCCCGGACGGGCGGCGAGCACGGTCAGCACGACGGTGGCGTAATCGGTGAGTTTGGTGACGCGCAACATGGGGATGCGAGTGGTTCTTAAAGCGGACTGAAATTGTACGCTTTTATTCGCCACCATCCAACCCGGGCATTCAGCCGGCGCTGGGGACGGGCCGGGAACACGCACCGGGCCGTTGCCTGGGCGCAATGCTGCGCCAACGGGGTGATTTTCGCAATCACCCGGAATGGGCGAGAATCCCCGTTCCATTCGCTGCAAACAGCCCGTGCCGATGCCGAAGAAGATCCAAGCCCGCAAGTCCGCCATCCATGGCAACGGCGTGTTCGCCGTGGCCCCGATCAAGCAGGGCGAGCGTGTGATCCAGTACAAGGGCCTGCTGCGCAGCCACGGCGACGTCGATGCCGATGACAGCGGTGATGTCGAAAGCGGCCATACCTTCCTGTTCACCCTCAACGACGACTGGGTGATCGATGCCAACTACAAGGGCAACGACGCGCGCTGGATCAACCACAGCTGTGACCCGAACTGCGAGGCGGTGATCGAGGAAGACGAAGACGGCGACAGCCGTGGCGACAAGGTGTTCATCGAGGCCCTGCGCGATATCAAGGCCGGCGAAGAGCTGACCTACAACTACGGCATCACTCTGGCCGAGCGCCACACCGCCAAGCTGAAGAAGATCTGGGAATGCCGCTGCGGCTCGCCCAAGTGCACCGGCACCATGCTGCAGCCCAAGCGCTGACCCGGTAGCGGATAGTGCCGGCCGCTGGCCGG
>DQIG01000103.1:1319-10371 GCA_003525885.1 Stenotrophomonas sp. | reverse complement strand
GGCTCGGGCAGCCGCTGCTGGTCCGCCAGCCGCGTGGCGTCACCCTCACCCTTGAGGGGCAGCGCCTGCTCGACCAGGTCGGCCCGCATCTGGATGCGATCAACGAAGCGTTCCAGCCCTATGCGGCACGCGCCGAGCACGTGCTGACGATCAGCGCGGTGCCGTCGATGGCATCGGCCTGGCTGGTCCCGCGGCTGGGTCACTTCGTGGCTGAACATCCACAGATCGAGATCAACCTGCAGTCGAGTGAACGCCTGATCGATTTCGAGCGGCAGCGCCAGTTCGACGCCGCGCTGCGGCTGGGCAGCGGGCAGTGGCCGGGCCTGGTGGTCGAGCCGCTGTTCGACGAGTGGCTGTTGCCGATGGCCAGTCCGGCACTGATCGAACGCATGGGAGGGATCGACCGCGTGCCGCTGAACCAGTGGCCGCTGCTGGGGGATCCCGATGGCGCGTGGGGCGCCTGGTTCGCGTTGAGCGGGAAGAGCCCACCGCCGCGTTTCGTGGCGGTGCTGGATGATTCGGAGGCACACCACCGTGCGGCGCTGGACGGGGTAGGCGTGGCGTTGGGGCGGGTGACGCGCGCGCGCCTGCTGCTGGATTCGGGTCAACTGGTCGCGCTGTCCAGCCTGCGCCTGAAAACTGCGTGGCCGCATTGGCTGGTCTACCCGCAGCGCTCGGCCCGCCATCGCGGTTTCCTCGCCTTCCGCGACTGGCTGCATGCGCAGGCCGCCGAGCATGTGCACCACATGGCAGACGTGCATCTGTAGCGTCGAGCTTGCTCGACTGTCTTCGTGCACAGGCAGTCGAGCAAGCTCGACCCTGCAATCACCGCACCAGCGTGACTGCCTGCCCGGCACGCGCGAACGCTTCGCCCAGCAGCGGCCCGGCCATGATCGCTTCCACCTCCTCGAACAGGGCCCGCAGCGCATCGGCGGGTCGCGAGGCCGGTGCCGCCACCGCCTGCTGGATCGCGGTGAAGCGATCGGCCAGCACGCGATGGCCGGGATGCGCCTTCGCCCAGGCCGCCAGCGGCTGGCGCACGCCGGCGGCGGCATCCAGCTGTTGTTGGTCGAACAGGTCGATGGCGGCCGCCGACGTGTCCGCGCGTTCGATCGTGGCGTGGCGAAGCTCCCGGCTCAGGAACAGATCGTAGGCCGCACCCCGTCCGACCGCGATGCGCAGGCCGTCGCGGTCGAGGTCGGCCACCTGCTGTGCCGGACTGTCCTCGCGCACCAGGTAGGTGCCTTCGATTTTCACATACGGCGCGCTGAAGGCGATGCGGTCGGCGCGCGCCGGATCGATCGCCAGGAAGGCCAGATCCCAGGCATCTTCGGCGGCCGCGGCAACCACCGAAGCCGCAGCATCGTGGCAGGTGAAGCGGGCCTGCACGCCCATCCGTTGCGCCAACGCGGTGGCCAGTTCCAGTGACGGCCCGCGCGGTGAGCGTGCATCGCCCTGTGCCAGCACGGGATTACCGAGGTTGATCGCCACGCGCAGGAATCCCTGCGGTGCCAGCGCACTTCGATGGTCGGCCAGGGACATGCAGGGCTCCGCAGGAAGGGGAGCCCCAGCATGCCAGCGCCGGCGTCCGCACGGCGTGGACTCAACCGCGTGCGGCGAACGTGCCGTGGAAGCCCAGCGGCACCGCGTAGGGCAGCCATGCCTGTGCCAGCGGACCGTCGTCCAGGTGGCGCGCATCGAGTACGGCCAGGCCACTGCGCTTGTTCACCGGATCGAGCAGGGTGCCGATCAACCAGCCGTCGTCGGCGTTGCGGCTGCCCGGGCGCGGTACGAAAACGTGCTCCTCGGCCATGATGTCCGGCCCGTAGTGCCACAGCTGGCGACGCCCGCGTTCGATGTCGAAGGCGGCCACCGCATTGAAGTACGGCGCGTTCGCCGGGCCATCGATGGCCGGTGCGTACACTCGCGCACCCCGGTTGCCCGGCGAGCGCGGGTCGAACAGCGGGAACTCCACCGCGCTGATGCCCAGCGATTCCCAGCGCGCCCGGCCACGGCGCAGGTCCAGGTGCAGCTCGACCAGGCTGGCACCACTGTTGGCCGCGTGCGCGCCGTCACCGGCCATCGCCTCCTTCATCGGCGAGCGCGCTTCGTTGATGTCGTCGTGGCGCACTGCGCGCAGCACGATGCCGCCATCGCGGGTAAAGGCATCGCCGAAGTGATAGATTGCGGCGAACGGCGCCTCGAACCACTGCGCCTTGTCCGGCGCATTCTTGGCGACCACCGCGATGCGTGCCGGGCGCTGCGGCGCAAACTGCATGCGCTCGAAGAAGCTGCCGCCGGTGCCGGTGAAGTCGAACGGCATCAGCACGAACACCAGGTGCTGCTCAGTCATCGCGAAGGCATGCAGGTAGCCATGTTCCGGCGTTTCAATCACATTGGCACTGCGCAGCTGGCCGTCCTTGCCGATGTGCCAGACCAGCAGGCCGTGGCCCCCCATCAGGCTGATCGAACCGAAGTTCCACACGCTGCCATCGCGGTCCGGCAGCGGATGCGCGGAGAACGGCAACGCCGCCAGGTCCGGGCGCCAGGTGACCGGGCCAAGGGTCTGCAGCGAATCGGGGTCCACTTCGAACGCAGAGCCGGATTCGCACAGTGCGAACAGACGGCCGTTGATCATCGCCACCGAGGTGTTGGCCACGTTGGCGTCATCGTTGTTGCGCACCGCCAGGGCATCGGGAACGCTGGTTCCGGCCGCCGGGTACTGGAAGCGGCCGGCCTTCTGTTCACGGCTGAACTTCGGCGTGGCCACCATGCGCCCGTGGTGGGTCAGGCTGCCATCGCCGTTGAAGCGCCAGCCATGCACCATCCCATCGCCGTCGAACCAGTGGTCGTAGCGGAAGCCATCGCGCTCGGTCCAGGCCGGGCCATTGCGGTACAGCGTTCCCGCGAGACCAGCCGGCAGCCGGCCCTGCAACTGCACGGTTGCCGGGCCGAGGCTCTCGTCGGTGACGCTGCGCCAGCCGAGCAGCCACGGATGCTCCTGCAGGCCCTGCGCGAAACGGGCCGGATCACCGGCGAAGGCGGGCGCGCTGCGCAGTGCGGTGGCGCCCAGGGCCAGGCAGGCGCTGCTGCTGAGCAGAGTACGGAGGAAGCGGCGACGGTCCATGGTGGCCTCGGGTCTGGATGCAGGAATCAGCGCAAGGTGATGTCGATGGCCGCGCCGGCAGCCGGCACGGTGACGCGCGCTTCGTCGAAGGTCGGCTTGCGCATCACCTGCGGGTTGTTGCTGAAGCCATAACCTTCCACCGGCATGCCGACCAGGTTGGTGTCGAGCTTGCCGTTGTCGTTCTCGTCGTGGGTGAGCAGCACTGCGTAGTTGCCGGCCGGCAGGTTCTTGAACACGAAGTGGGCGCTGTCGCCGCTGGGCTTGGCCTGCTGCGCCTGCACCGGCGTGGCCTTGCCGTCCCACGCGCTGGCGTTGTCGACCAGGGCCACGCGCAGCGTGCCGGTCTGCACGCGGACATCGTGCACGGTCACCGCCAGATCGGCAGCGTGGGCGCCGCCGGCCAGGGCCAGGGCAGTCAGGGCGGTGCTGAGCAGGGCGGTGCGGATCATGGCGGTGGCTCCGGAAGTGGGGGGTGTGCTGCGGTGTGGAGCCAGTCTGCGCGGGGCGCGGCACCGGGTTCAGGGCCAGTGGTCATCGATTCGACGTGCCAGAAGTCACTTTCTGCGCCGGACCCATTGCCGGCGGCGGGCGCGGCCGTCAGCATCTGGCCATGCCCAGCCTGCGCCGCCACCTGATGCGTCCCCTCAGCCTCGCTGGCCTGGTCACCGTACTGGCGGTGGGCCTCTCGTTTGCCGTGCAGGGCCGCAACGGCATCCTCAGCCTGCTGCTGCTCGGTGCGTTCCTGCTGCTGTTCGTGCTGCACGGATGGGCGGCGATGCCGACCCGGGTACGCGCGGTCGCCGCGATCCTGCAGGCGCTGCTGGCACTTGCCCTGGTCGCCTTGCAGCCGCGCACCGGAACCGCGCCGGTGCTGCTGGTGGTGCTGGTGGCACAGCTGGGCGAACACTGGCCATCGCGTTTCGTACTGGTTGTCGCCCTGCTGGCCAACCTCGGTATGTACGTCGTGCTGCGCCACAGTGGCTTCAGCCAACCGCTGCTGGTGGTGCTGCTGTATGGCGGCTTCCAGGCGTTTGCCGCGCTGACCGCGCATTACGCGCGCAGTACCGCGCAGGCCCGTGATGACCTGGCCCGTGTCAATGCCGATCTCCTGGCCACGCGTGCACTGCTGGCCGACAGTGCACGCGACGCCGAGCGCCTGCGCTTGGCCCGCGAACTGCACGATGTGGCTGGCCACAAGCTCACCGCGATGCGCTTGAATCTGCGCGCGCTGGCAGCCGATCCAGCTCTGGCCGGGCGCGAAGGAGTGGTGCTGGCCGAGCGGCTGTCGGGCGAGTTGCTCGGTGACATCCGCCAGGTGGTGCAGTCGATGCGCGATGATCGCGGCCTCGACCTGGCCACCGCGCTGCACGCGCTGGCCGCACCCTTCCCGCGCCCTGCGCTGCAATTGCGCATCGGCGAGGGCGTGCGCGTGACCGACCCGCTGACCGCCGAGACCGTGCTGCGGCTGGCGCAGGAAGCGCTGACCAATGCCGCCCGGCATGGCAACGCAGACACCGTATGGCTGACGATCAACGAAGAGGACTCCCGCTTGCGTATCGATATCCGTGATGACGGCCAGCGCGCCGAGCGTATCCGCGAGGGCAACGGCATCGTGGGCATGCGCGAGCGCCTGGCGGCGGCGCGCGGCCAGCTGGAACTGGCCCGCACCGCACAGGGCGGCATGCACCTGACCGCGTGGTTGCCGGCATGAGCAGCAGCGCGATCCGCGTTGCCCTGGCCGATGACCAGGCGCTGGTCCGTGCCGGCCTGCGCGCGCTGCTGCAGGGGCTGGGCGTGGAAGTGGTACTGGAAGCCGAAGACGGCCAGGCGCTGCTGGATGCGCTGGCCACCCAGCCGGTGGACGTGGTGCTCAGCGACATCCGCATGCCGGGCCTGGATGGCATCGAAGCACTGCGCCAGCTGCGGGAACGCGGTGACGCCACGCCACTGCTGCTGCTGACCACCTTCGATGAAAGCGATCTGCTGCTGCGCGCAAGCGAGGCAGGCGCGCAGGGATTCCTGCTCAAGGACGCGGCACCGGCGGATCTGCGCGAGGCGATCGAGCGCGTCGCCGCCGGCGAAACCCTGCTGCTGCCGGTCAGCACCGAACCGGTGCGCGCCCGCTACCGCTTCCACGACGAGGCACCACCGACAGACACCTTCGGCGAGCGCGAAGTGGCGATCCTGCGGCTGCTGGCCGGTGGCTACAGCAACAAGGAAATCGCGCGCAGCCTGTTCCTGGCCGAGGGTACGGTGAAGAACTATGTCTCGGCCATCCTCGACAAGCTCGGTACCCGCGACCGCACCCGCGCGGTGCTGAAGGCGATTACCCTGCGCATCATTTGAGTTGCCGGCACCAGGAAAGCGCATGAACCCGATCCTGCACGTTGAAATCCCCGCCAGTGACCTGGCCCGTGCCATCGCGTTCTATCAGCAATGGCTGCAGGTGGTCGTGGATGCGCCGATCCTGCTGCATGACTGCCGCATGGCGTACCTGCCGTTCCCGGATGACGCCGAGGGTGCCAGCATGGCGCTGGTGCAAGGCGCGGACTACCGGCCCTCCGAGCAGGGCGCGCGCGTCTACCTCGGCGTAGACGATCTGGCGGCCAGCCTGGAGCGCGCACTGCAGGCGGGCGCCGAACTGTGCTTCGGCCCGGCCGACGCCGGCGACTGGCGTGTGGCCGAGATCCGCGACAGCGAAGGCAACCGCATCGCCCTGCAGGCCCGGCCAGTTCTGTAGAGCCGAGCCCACGCTCGGCTGCTGTTGACCCAACCGCCCAAGCGCAGCCGAGCATGGGCTCGGCTCTACAAGATCGCGGCACGCGAGCGCTGCAGCCAGTCGTTGATCGCCGGATCCAGACGTGGGTCGTCCGGCAGCTGCATGCCGAAGCGCTGCTGCAACACGTCGCGCACGTCGCCAACATCATGCAGCGGGCGCTTGTCCGGCGCCTGGCCGGGGCGATACTCGGTGTAGTTGCCGCTGCCGATGGTGCGTCGCCAGTCCGGGCCGGTCAGCGACGCGCGCAGCTGGCCAGGGAAGCTGGAATCGGGATGGGTGCACACGTACCAGTTGCCCACCACGTTGTCGATCGGTGCGGGTGCGTGCAGGTCGAAGCGGTACATCGTCCGCCAGCCGTCGGCGGATTCGGCGGACAGCACGAAATCCCCTTCATCGGGCAGGCGCTGCAGCAGATAGCGCTCGTGTGGCGTGGCCTGTGGCTGCGGGTCGCGCAGGCGCAGCGGTACGGTCGGGGTCAGGCTGCCGAAACCGGCATCCACCAGCCAATCATCGCCATCCACCTGCACGCGCAGCAGTAGGTGGGTACGTGCCGTCAGTTCGCCATCCTGGGCGGCCAGCAGCACGCGCGCGCTCAATGGTTGCGCATCGAAGCCCAATGACTGCAGCAGCGCCAGCAGGCCGCCATTGAGTTCGAAGCAATACCCGCCACGGCAGTCGTCGAGCAGCTTGCGCTGCACGCTGTCCAGGTCGATCGGCACAGCATCGCGCAGCAGGCAGCTGAGGGTCTCGAACGGCAGCAGTGCGTTGTGACGCTGCTGCAGCAGCGTCAGGCCCGCCAGCGTCAGCGGTGGCGGTGCATCCAGCTGCAGGCGTTGCAGGTAGCGGGGGACATCGAGCGTCGTCATGGAGGCACCGGGCGGGGGAGGGAGGTCCACTGTGCTCCCCCAACCGGGGTTGAGGTCAAGCACCGCGCGGGTGTCATCCCCCCGTCGCCTGTGCCGGGTACAAAGGCCGCGTCCGCCAGTCATCGGTGGGGCGGAACCAAAAGATCCCTAAAGTTGCTCCAGATCTGGCCGATACAGGTGCGTCCTTCCGTCTGGAGCCTGTCATGTCGGCCGTTGTCCCCTACCTCCGGTCCCTGCGCATGCGGCTTGCCGCGCTGCGCTCGGCGTCCCCCGGCCTGCTGCTGTGGCTGCAACCGCACCGGCTGAGTGTGGCCAACAAGCTCAAGGCGACCTTGTGGGTCTGTGGCCTGGGCCTGATCGCGATCGCCGCCGTCTATGCCTGGACCGGCCATGCCAACACGCAGGCTGCACGCAGCCAGGCCAGCTACCAGCGCGGCAGCGATCTGGCCGCGAGCCTGGCTACGCGGGTGGCCGAGGCGCGTCGTCTGCAGACCCAGTATGCACGTAGTTTCGACGATGCCGATCGTGCGCAGCTGCTGGCCACGCAGAAGGGGCTGCAGATCGATCTGCAGGCGCTGCGCGCGATGCCGATGGATGCCGGCCGGCGCAAGGCACTGCAGGCGCTGACCGAAGCCGCCGACGCGTTCTCGCAGGGTGTGGCCGCCCTGTTCGAGCGCGTCGATGAGATGGGGCGTGGTGACACCGGCCTCGCTGCCCAGCTGCAGCAGGCGGCCGATGCCCTGCAGGCGCAGGTGGATGCGCTGCAGCGGCCGTTGCTGGCGTTGTCGCTGCAGAAGATGCGCAGGCAGGAAGCGCTGCTGCTGCTTGACGGTGATTCCGCCCACGCCGACCGCGCCAGCGAGGAAAAGCTGCCCTTCGACCTCGCATTGGCTGGGTTGCCCACCGACGTGCAGGGCAGCCTGCGCAGCGGAATGGACGGCTATCAGATCGCGTTGCTGGGCTACACCGCCGCCCGCGTCGGGCTGGATGTGGAAGCGCAGTCGCTGCTGGATACCGCCGCCAGCGTGGCACCGGCACTGGCCGCATTCCAGCAGGCGCAGGTCACGGCGCTGGCCCGTGCCCAGGCGCGCCAGCAGGCCGGTGCGCGCACGATGAGCGTGCTGTTTGCAGTGACCCTGATGCTGGTCGCCGGAGTGTTGATCACCAGCCTCGTGCTTGTGTTGCGTGCAGTGCGCCAGCCGATCGAGGACACCCTGCGCTTCGCCAGCGACATCGCCGACGATCGCCTCGACACCACCCTGCGTGTCTACAACGCCAACGACGAGATCGGCCAACTGGCCCAGCGCCTGGTCGACATGCAGCAGCGCCTGCGCGCGCGCATCGGGACCGAGCGTGCGGTGGCGCGGGGCAACACCCGCGTGCGCCAGGCGTTGGACAGTGCGCAGACCGGGCTGATGGTGATCGATGCCGAGGGCCAGGTGGCATACGTCAATCCAGCACTGCTGCAGCAACTCGAGCGCGAGGTCGAAGATCTGGTGGGCAGTGATGCAGTACGCCTGCATCCGGCGCTGGCCAGCCTGGCCGGCGTGCGCCAGCGCGAGGAGCGCGAGATCGGCCATGCCGGCGTGCGCTACCAGCTGATTGCCAACCCCGTCATCGACGAAGGGCAATTCCTCGGCGTAGCGGTGGAGTGGCGCAGCCGCGCGCTGGAGACCCTGCTGGAAACCGAGGTCGCTGCCCTGGTCGACGCTGCAGCCCACGGCGACCTGCATGGCCGCATCGCGCTGGAAGGCAAGCAGGGCTTCGTGCGCACGTTGTCGACCAGCGTCAACCGCCTGCTGGCCACGTTTGAGACCAACCTCGGTGACCTGCAGGCACTGCTGGCCGCGCTGGCCCGTGGTGACCTCAGCGTGCGCATGGAGGGTGAGCTGCAGGGCGTGTTCGCGCGCATGCGCGATGATGCCAACGCGACGGTCGCGCAGCTGGGCCGCATCGTCACCCGCATCCAGCACGCCACCTCCAGTCTCGATACCGGCGTTGGCGAGATCGTTGCCGGCCATCATGATCTGTCACAGCGCACCGAGCAGCAGGCCGCCAACCTGGAAGAGACCGCCGCTTCCATGCACGAACTGACCGACACAGTCGGTCGCAATGCTGATGCCGCAGGGCGTGCCGATGCACTGGTCAAGGGCGCGGCTGCGGTGGCGCAGCGTGGCGGCGAGGCTGTCGGCCAGGTAGTCGCGACCATGCAGGGCATCAGCGAGGCCTCGCGACGGATCGGCGACATCACCCAGCTGATCGACGGCATCGCCTTCCAGA
>DQIG01000103.1:0-1158 GCA_003525885.1 Stenotrophomonas sp. | reverse complement strand
TCGCCTTCCAGACCAACATCCTTGCCCTCAATGCGGCGGTGGAAGCGGCGCGCGCGGGCGAGCAGGGCCGCAGCTTCGCGGTGGTGGCCGCGGAAGTGCGCCTGCTGGCACAGCGCAGCGCCGACGCGGCCAAGCAGATCAAGGGGTTGATCGAGGATTCGGTGGCGCGTGTCGGCCAGGGCAACCAGCAGGCCGAACAGGCCGGCACCACGATGGGCGAGATCGTCGGCAGCGTGCAGCAGTTGGCCGACCTGCTGGCTGGCATCCGCAGTGCGTCGCACGACCAGCATGCCGGCATCGCGCAGGTGAACCAGACCATCGTGCAGATGGAAGCCAGCACCCAGCGCAATGCCAGCCTGGTGGAAGAGGCCGGTGCCTCGACGGCGCAGATGCAGGCACAGGTGCATGCCCTGGCCGAAGCGGTGGGTGCATTCCGTCTGCTGCCGGCGCCGCCGGCGGCACGCGCGGCGGCCTGAACCTGCCCGGGTAGTGCCGGCCGCTGGCCGGCACCACCGAATGGCTCAATATACGTCGCGGCGGTAGCGCCCGTTCTCCAACAGCGTTTCCACCACGTCATCGCCGAGCGCGGTACGCAGCACCTGGTCCACGCCCTCGGCCATGCCCTGCAGTGAACCGCAGACGTGGATCACCGCACCACGCTGCATCCAGTCGCGCAGCGTCCCGGCGGCCGCCTGCAGGCGGTCCTGCACATACCCGCCGTCGTCATCGCGCGAGAACGCCAGGTCCACCCGCGCGAGATGGCCCTGGGCCTGCCACGCTTCGATCTCTTCGGCGAACAGGAAATCGTGCGCACGCTGGCGTTCGCCGAACAGCAGCCAGTGCCCGTGATCGCCTGCGTGGGCGGCCTCGCGCAACAGGCTGCGCAGGCCCGCGATACCGGTGCCGTTGCCGATCAGCACCATCGGCACACCACTGACGCGATGGAAACCGGGGTTGCGATGCACGCGGGCAACGATGCTGGCACCGATCGGTGCATGCAGTGACAGCCATCCCGAGCCCAGCCCGGCACGACCGGAGGCGTCATGCACCAGCCTCACCACCAGTTCCACCGCTCCATCGTCGGCAGTGGAAGCGATCGAATACTCGCGCCCCGGCAGCAGCGGCAGCCCTGCCAGCCACAGGCAGGCGTCCTGCACC
>DQIG01000101.1:13165-13503 GCA_003525885.1 Stenotrophomonas sp. | reverse complement strand
GATGGTGGTGTCGAGCACCTGCATGAACGACGCCATCGCCAGGCCCACGGTGCACAGGGCGACGCTGGGCGGCAGGAACCCGGAGGCCGCACCCGGCGCCGCCGGTGCGCCGGGCGCGGCTGGAGCTTGTGCGGACATGGCGACCTCAGCCCACCTTCGCCTGTTGCTGCGGCAGGTTGCCCTGGATGATCGTGTGGATCACCTCGTCGGCATCATGCAGCTGCTTGGCATACACATCAGTGTCGAACACCGTGCCCTTGGCCGGGGTGCTCGGCAGCACTTCACCCTTCTGGTCGCGCAGGCTCACTTCGGCCTTCATCGACAGGCCGATGCGCAGC
>DQIG01000101.1:0-12971 GCA_003525885.1 Stenotrophomonas sp. | reverse complement strand
GCGATGCGCACCGGCACGCGCTGCACGATCTTGATCCAGTTGCCGCTGGCATTCTGCGCCGGCAGCAGCGAGAACGCCGAGCCGGTGCCCAGGCCCAGGCTCTGGATGCGGCCCTTGTACTTCACGTCACCGGCGTACAGGTCCGACTTCAGCTCCACTTCCTGGCCCAGCCGCATGTGGCGCAGCTGGGTTTCCTTGAAGTTGGCCTCGACCCACATCTGCTCGGTCGGCACCACGGCCATCAGGGCATTGCCCGGCTGCACGCGCTGGCCGACCTGCACCGAACGACGGGCGACGTAGCCGGTGACCGGCGCGACGATGCCGGCGCGGGCGTTGTTGAGGAAGGCCTGGCGCAGCTGCGCGGCAGCCGCCTGCACGTCCGGCTGGGTGGCGATCACGGTGTCGTCGACCAGCGCGCGGTTGCGCTCGACGGTCTCACGCGAACCGGCCACGGCCGCTTCGGCAGCAGCCAGCTCGTCACGGGCGTGGGCCAGTTCTTCGTTGGAGATGGCGCCGGTGGCGGCCAGGTCCTTGCGGCGGGCGAAGTCATCACGCACGCGCTTCAGGGTCACCTGGCGCGCGTTCAAGTCCGCCTGCGCGCCTTCCACGCTGCGGTACAGGCCACGGGTCTGGCGCACGGTCTTGGCCAGGTTGGCTTCGGCCTGCTGCAGCGCCACCGACGTGTCGGACGGGTCCAGCTGCACCAGCAGCTGGCCACGCTCGACGCGCATGCCGTCATCGGCGTTGATGGCGACCACGGTACCGGCCACCAGCGGGGTGATCTGCACCTGGTTGCCCTGCACGTAGGCATCGTCGGTCTCTTCGAACCAACGGCCGAACATGAAGTACCACAGCGCCAGTGCGGCAAGCAGCAGCACGACGATCACGAACAGGCCGCGCAGCAGGTTGCCACGGCGGTTGGAGGCGGCCGGGGCCGCGGTGTCTTGGGTCTGGCTCATGGCGGAGGTCTTCAGGAATGCGAGGAATCGGAATGGGAGGCGATCGGTGCGCGGTCGGCGTCAGCAGGCTGGAAGCCACCGCCCAGCGCCTTGCTCAGGCGCACCGAGGACTGCACCTGCTGCGACTGCAGGCCGGCCAGTTGCTGCTGCGACTGCAGCAGGGTGGACTGCGCGGTCAGCACGTCCAGGTAGCTGCCAATGCCGGCGCGGTAGCGCTGCTGGGCCAGATCGAAGGCCGAGCGTGCGGTGTCCACGGCCTGCTGCTGCGAGTGCGCCTGCTGCGCCAGCGAGCGCACCGCGTTGACCTGGTCGGCCACGTCGCGCAGCGCGTCCAGCACCGCCTGGTTGTAGTTGGCCACCGCCAGGTCGTACTGCGCATCGGTGTTGGCCAGGTTGGCGCGCAGCTTGCCGCCTTCGAAGATCGGCAGGCTCAGCGCCGGGCCGATGTAGGCGAAGGTGGAGCTGCTCTTCAACAGGTCACCCACGTTCGGGGCGACCACACCGGCCAGCGCGGTCAGGTTGAAGCTCGGGTAGAACTTGGTCTTTGCAACCTTGATCTGCTTGTCGGCCGCTTCAACGCGCCAGCGTGCTGCAACGATGTCGGGGCGACGGCCCAGCAGTTCGCTGGGCAGCACACCCGGCAGCTGCAGCGCCACCGGGTTCAGCGGCTGCGGGCGCTGGATCGACAGGCCACGGTCCGGACCCTTGCCGACCAGCGCGGCCAGTGCAGTGCGGGCCGCGTCGATGCGCTGCTGTGCGGCCTGCACCTGCTGCTGCGCGGCCGGTACCCGGGCCTCGGCCTGGCGCACCTGCAGGTCGCTGTCGATGCCGGCGCTGCGGCGCTGGCGGGTCAGTTCCAGCGACTTCTGCGAGCGCGCCAGCTCTTCCTCGGCCACATCGTTGAGCTGCCACGCATAGGCGAGGTCGGCATAGGCCTGGGTGATGCCAGTGGACAGATTCAGGCGGGCCGCCTGCGCTTCGACCGTGGCCGCGTGCGCGCCATCGACCGCCGCTTCCCAGGCGGCGCGCTTGCCGCCCCACAGGTCCACGCCATAGCTGAAATCGAAGGCGACCTGGCTGCTGCCGCCATAGCGGCCGCCCATCTCGCTGCCGACCATCGACTCGGGCAGGCGCAGACCGGTGTAGCCACCAGACACCGACAGGCTGGGCAGCTCATCGGCACGTGCGGTGCCGACCTGGGCCTGGGCCTGGCGCAGGCGCGCATCGGCGGCGTCCAGGCTCGGGTGGCCGGCCAGGCCCTCGGTGACCAGCGCGTCCAGCTGCGCATCGCCCAGCGCCTTCCACCAGTCCTGCGCCGGGAAGCCGGTGGCGCTCAGGTCGGTGTCGGCCAGGGTGCGTTCGCTGTGCAGGCTGTCCACGTCAAGCACGTGGCCCTGCGGGGTGAGGCCGCGACTGCTGGCGCAGGCGGCCAGGGCCAGGGCCAGCGCTGACACCAGCAGCGCGCGCCCGGACCGGCGGAGAGTGGAATGCGGGATCGGGTTCATGGGGTCGTCAGGGAATCGCGGATTCGGGTAAGGAGGGACAGCAGCAGCGTGCGCTCGTCGGCGGAAAGATCGCGTAGGGCGTAATCCATCACCGCGTCGCCGCGCAGCTTCAGCCGCGCCCACAGCGCGCGGCCTTCATCGGTCAGCACGATCTGCAGCGCGCGCCGGTCCTGCGCATGCGGCTCGCGGCGGACACAGCCCAGCGCTTCAAGCTTGTCCAGCAGGCGGGTCACGGCGCTGGGCACCTGATCGATGGCCTGGGCCAGTTCGTTGGCGGTGCACGGCGCCATATGGGAAAGCACCTTCAACCCGATGTAGTGGGTGAAGCCGATACCCAGATCTTCTTCAGCCATGGACGCGTCGAGTTGTCGGACCAGGCCGTCGCGCACCTGGCGCAGCAGCAGGCCAAAGCTGGGGGGAGTGGTTGCAGGACAGATCATGGGGGAGCATTCTCTTCCAAAAAAAATATTTCTCAATGGAAATATTCGATCTGGCATCGAATGCTGTGTTGCAGCAGTGGGCTGGATCGGTGAAGGCGCCTACCTTAATGATCTGGTCAGGTGGCCCGGTAGTACAATCCAGCCAATGGATGACACATTTCAGCCAGCGGACATGATGAACAAGGAAGAGATCCCCCCTCCCAAGCGGCTGCTGCGGGACGACGCGCTGGACTGGTTCGAGCGCAACGATGGCCCGCCGGTGGTCGGTTTCCGCTTTGACAGCCCGCAGGGGCTGGTGCGGGAAGTGGACTGGCACCACCACCAGCGCGCCCAGCTGATCTGTGTCGAACGCGGCCTGCTGACCACCCGTACCTCGCACGGCACCTGGTCGCTGGCGCCGGGCTCGGCCGGCTGGATGCCGCCGCTGGAGCCGCATACGGTCACCCTGGACGGCCCGCTGCGCGGCTGGGGCATGGCGTTGGCCGCTCCGGCCTGCGCCACCCTGCCCGCCGATCCCTGCGTGCTGGGCCTGCCCAAGCTGGCGCAGGCGCTGGCCGACCGCATCTGCGAATGGCCGCTGCGCTATGACACGACGCCCGAGCGCCAACACATCATCGACGTGCTGCTGGACGAGATCCGCACCGCGCCGCGCCAGCGCATGCACCTGCCGATGCCGCATGACCGGCGCCTGCTGAAGATCGCCTCGCAGCTGCTGGCCGACCCCTCCGACGAACGCAGCCTGGCCGAATGGGCGCATTGGGCCGGCCTGTCACCGCGCAGCCTGACCCGTCACTTCCGCGACGAGACCACGCTCAGCTTCGCCCAATGGCGGCAGCAGGCCCGCCTGGCCGAGGCCCTGCGCCAGCTGACCGACGGCCGCAGCGTGGCCGATATCGCCCATGCACTGGGCTTCAGCAGCGCCAGCGCCTTCGTCACCGTGTTCCGCCGCCACTTCGGGCTGCCGCCCGGACGCTATCTGGCGCGTGCCGGCCACGGCCTGGAAACCGGGCTGGACCCTGCACGCGGCTTGGCATCCCCCGCCGCATCCGGATAATCACAGGATTGCGAGCGGCGACCGCCGTCGCCGCCTCCCGACAACAGGTAACAACGCCGCATGACCGAACTTGCCCGCCCCGTGTTCCACGGATTCGAACAACTGCCGCTGCGCGAGTACGCCGAACGCGCCTACCTCGACTATTCGATGTACGTGGTTCTGGACCGCGCCCTGCCGTTCATCGGCGACGGCCTGAAGCCGGTGCAGCGCCGCATCATCTATTCGATGAGCGAGCTGGGCCTGAATGCCGCGTCCAAGCCGAAGAAGTCCGCGCGCACCGTCGGTGACGTCATCGGTAAATACCATCCGCACGGCGACAGCGCGTGCTACGAGGCGCTGGTGCTGATGGCGCAGCCGTTCTCGTACCGCTACCCGCTGATCGAGGGCCAGGGCAACTTCGGCTCCAGCGACGACCCGAAGTCGTTCGCGGCGATGCGTTACACCGAATCCAAGCTGACCCCGATCGCAGAAGTGCTGCTGGGCGAACTGGGCCAGGGCACGACCGACTGGGCACCGAACTTCGACGGCACCCTGCAGGAACCGACCTGGATGCCGGCGCGGCTGCCGCACTTGCTGCTGAACGGCACCACCGGCATCGCCGTGGGCATGGCCACCGACGTGCCGCCGCACAATCTCAACGAGATCGTCAGCGCGCTGCTGCACCTGCTGGACAACCCCGATGCCAGCGTGCGCGACCTGTGCGAGCACGTGCAGGGACCGGACTACCCGTCCAGCGCCGAGATCATCACCGCCGCCAACGATCTGCGGAACATGTACGAGACCGGCAACGGCAGCGTGCGTGCACGTGCGACCTTCACCAAGGAAGCCAACAACATCGTGGTGACGGCGCTGCCGTTCCAGGTGTCGCCGTCGAAGGTGATCGAGCAGATCGCCGCGCAGATGCGCGCCAAGAAGCTGCCGTGGCTGGAAGACATCCGCGATGAATCCGACCACGCCAACCCGGTGCGCGTGGTGCTGGTGCCGCGTTCCAACCGCGTCGACGCCGAGCAGCTGATGGGCCACCTGTTCGCAACCACGGACATGGAACGCAGCTACCGCGTCAACCTCAACGTGATCGGGCTGGACGGCCGTCCGCAGGTGAAGAACCTGAAGATGCTGCTCAGCGAATGGCTGACCTTCCGCAGCAACACCGTCACCCGCCGCCTGCAGCACCGCCTGCAGAAGGTCGAGCGCCGCCTGCACCTGTTGGAAGGCCTGCTGGTCGCCTTCCTCAACCTTGACGAGGTGATCCACATCATCCGTACCGAGGACGAACCGAAGGCAGCGCTGATCGCGCGCTTCGGCCTGTCCGAGGAACAGGCCGAGTACATCCTGGAAACCAAGCTGAAGCAGCTGGCCCGCCTGGAAGAGATGAAGATCCGTGGCGAGCAGGACGAGCTGGCCAAGGAGCGCGAGAAGATCCTCGGCATCCTCGACAGCAAGGCCAAGCTGAAGAAGCTGATCCGCGACGAACTGACCGCCGACGCCAAGAAGTTCGGCGACGCACGCCGCTCGCCGCTGGTGCAGCGCCAGGCCGCGCAGGCCATCGACGAGACCGAGCTGGTGCCGAGCGAGCCGATGACCGTGGTGCTGTCGGAGAAGGGCTGGATCCGTGCCGCCAAGGGCCACGACGTCGATGCGTCCGCCCTGTCCTACCGCGACGGCGACGCCCTGCAGGGCGCGGTGCGCGCGCGCAGCACCCAGCAGGTCGCGTTCCTCGACAGCGAGGGCCGCGCCTACTCGACGCCGGTGCACACCCTGCCCTCCGCACGAGGCAATGGTGAACCGCTGACCGGCCGCTTCTCGCCGGCACCGGGCACCAGCTTCGTGACCCTGGCCAGCGCCGAGCCGGAGACCCGCTTCGTGCTGGCCTCCAGCCACGGTTATGGCTTCGTCACCCGCTTCGAGAACCTGATCGGCCGCAACAAGGCCGGCAAGGCGATGCTGAACCTGTCGGCCGGCTCGTCGGTGCTGACCCCGTCGGTGGTCGCCAACGTCGCCACCGATCGCATCGTGGCGGTGACCAGCTCCGGCAATCTGCTGGCGATCGCCGCCAACGACCTGCCGGAACTGGACAAGGGCAAGGGCAACAAGATCATCGAGATCCCGAAGGCCAAGCTCGCCACCGAACGCGTGGTCGCCGTGGTTGCGATCAGCCCCGGCCAGACCCTGCAGGTGCGCAGTGGCCAGCGCACCATGGGCCTGAAGTTCAACGAGCTGGAAGCCTACCTGGGCGCCCGCGCCACCCGCGGCCACCTGCTGCCGCGCGGCTGGCAGAAGGTGGAAGGGTTGTCGGTGGAATGAGGCACCTCTCCTGGTAGGTGTCAACCTTGGTTGACACGCTTTGCCCCTGTAGACGCCAACCTCGGTTGGCGTTTTCGATCCCCATGGGGTCAGAGCCGTTTTCGTTGAAAACGGATCCGACCCCAGACACGAAAAAGCCGGGGAATTCCCCGGCTTTTTCGTTGTCGGCTGGCGGGCGGTGGAGCAGCTGGCTGGCGAAGGCTGGCTGGCGGTGCTCCGGTGCTGGCGGGCGACAGAACGCTGTGCTGCTGGTAGAGCCGACCGCTGGTCGCTGCTCTGGGCCCTCGGTAGAGCCGACTGTTAGTCGGCTGCTTTCTGCCTCTGGTAGAGCCGACTGTTATTCGGCTGCCGTTTGGAGAGCGGCCGACCAACAGTCGGCCCTACCGGGTCGGAGCGCCGGCTCAGTGCGCCGGGGCGCCGCTGCCGTCGATCTTGCTCAGCTGGTACAGCTCCAGGCCGATGCGCTTGATCAGGCCCAGCTGCTGTTCCAGCCACCAGGCATGGTCTTCCTCGGTGTCCTTCAGCTGCGCCAGCAGGATGTCGCGGCTCACATAGTCGCCCTTCTCCTCGCACAGCTTCATGCCGGCGGCGAGATTGTTCCGAACGGCGTATTCAGTATCCAGATCCTTCTGCAGCATCTCCTCCACGGTCTTGCCCGGCTCGGTGGCATGCGGGCGCATGTCCGGGTCGCCGCCCAGGAACAGGATCCGGCGCAGCAGCGCATCGGCGTGCTGGGTTTCCTCTTCCATCTCGTGGTTCAGGCGTTCGTACAGCGCGAACAGGCCCTGGTCCTCATAGCGGCGGGAATGGATGAAGTACTGGTCGCGGGCAGCAAGCTCGCCGCGCAGCAGTTCCTTCAGGCAGGCGATGACATCCGGGTTGCCTTTCATGGGGGGCTCCTGTGAATCGATGTGACATAGGGTGCCGCATTTCAAAATACGGTGATCTAATCGGAATCAGTCGCAGTTGCGCCTGCGGCTACAATCAGCCCACGAGTTCGGAAAGGACGTGCGATGCGACGTACATGGCGTTGGGTGCTGGGCGTATTGATCGCCATCGTGCTGGTCACCGTACTGGTCTTGTGGCTGCTGCTGCGCGGCAGCCTGGCCGATCTGGATGGCGAGCATGCACTACCCGGCCTGGCCAAGCCGGTCACCATCGAGCGCGATGCGCTGGGCGTGGTCACCATCACTGCCGGCAGCCAGGCCGACGCGATGCGTGCACTGGGCCGCGTGCATGCACAGGAACGTTACTTCGAGATGGACCTGATGCGCCGCAGCGCCGCCGGCGAACTGTCGGCACTGTTCGGGCCGAAGGCCATCGACGCCGACAAGCGCATGCGCGTGCACCGCCTGCGTGCTCGCACCGAAGCGCACCTGGACACGGCATTGGGCGACAACGGCGATGCCGTGCGTGCCTACGTGGACGGCGTCAACGAAGGCCTGGCCGATCTCTCCGTGCGGCCATGGGCCTACCTGCTGCTGCGGCAGTCACCGCAACCGTGGCAGGCCAGCGACAGCGTGCTGACCGGGCTGGCCATGTACGCCGACCTGCAGGACCCGGACAACCAGACCGAGCTTGCGCTCAGCCGCATCCGCGCGGTGGTGCCGCCGGCGTTGTACGCGCTCATCGCCCACGAAGGCACCGAATGGGATGCACCGCTGTTCGGCGAACCCACCGGCAATGCCCCCCTGCCCGATGCCAGCCAGCTGGACCTGCGCACGCTGAAGGGAAAGTCGGGCACCGAGCAGGAAGAAGCCGACGTCATCGGCAGCAACAACTTCGCGGTGGCCGGTGCACTCACCGCCGACGGCCGCGCGATCGTTGCCGACGACATGCACCTGGGCCTGCGCGCACCCGGCCTGTGGTTCCGCGTGCGCCTGCGCTACCCGGACCCGCAGGCTGCCGGCGGCCAGGTCGATGTCACCGGCTTCTCGCTGCCGGGCCTGCCAGCCGTGATCGTCGGCAGCAACGGGCACGTCGCCTGGGGCTTCACCAACAGCTACATCGACACGGCGGACTACCGCACTGAACCGGCCAACGCCACAGTGACCGTGCATGAGGAGCGGATTGCGGTGGCCGGCCAGGCCGACGTGCTGTTCCCGGTACGCGAAACCGCCTGGGGCCCGATCCTGCATACCCATGCCGATGGCAGTGGCGATGCGCTGCGCTGGGTCGCCCACCTGCCCGGCGCGGTGCGCCTGGACTTCGGTGACCTGGCCCGTGCCGGTGATCTGGAAGGTGCCCTGCAGTTCGCCGACCACGCCGGCATCCCCGCACAGAACCTGGTGGTCGGCGACCGCAGCGGACGCATCGCCTGGCGCCTGATCGGCGCCCGCCCGGATCGCGGTCCGGGCTGTGCACCGGCCGGCTTCACGGCCGCCAACAACCAGGACTGCGCCCCCTGGCCGATCCGCAGCGATGCCTCGCCAGCATTGATCGACCCACCCAACCATCGCCTGTGGACCGCCAACGGCCGCGTCCTTGACGGCGAAGCACTGGCCAGCGTCGGCAACGGTGGATATGACCTTGGTGCCCGCGCGCGGCAGATCCGCGACCTGCTGGCGATCCAGGAACGCTTCGACGAGCGCGACCTGCTGGCGATCCAGCTCGACGACCGCGCCGTGTTCCTGCAGCGCTGGTGGGCCCTGCTGCACGACGTCACCGAACGCAGTGACGACCCCGCACTGAAGCGTTTGAAGGAGGCCAGCCATCAATGGGGCGGCCGTGCCTCGGCCAGCTCGGTCAGCTACCGGGTGGTGCGCGAATTCCGTACGCAGGTGATGGAGACGTTGTCAGACGCACTGCTGGCACCGGCCAACGCGCAACTGGGCGATGACTACCTGGACCCGCGCCTGGCGCAACTGGAAGGCGTGGCCTGGCCGATGCTGCAACAGCGTCCGGCCAATCTGCTGCCACCGGCCTTCGACAGCTGGGATGCGCTGCTGATCGACGCGGCACGCCGTACCGAGAGTACGCTGGCCAAGCAGGGACCGCTGCCCAAACGCACCTGGGGCGAACGCAATACCGCGGCGATCTGTCATCCCATCGCACGGGCGCTGCCGGACATCGCCAAACGCTGGCTGTGCATGCCGGCCGACCGCCTGCCCGGCGACCGTGACATGCCGCGCGTGCAGACGCCGAACTTCGGCGCCTCCGAACGCATGGTGGTTTCGCCCGGCCACGAGGCCGACGGCATCGTGCACATGCCAGGCGGCCAGAGCGGCCATCCGCTGTCACCGTACTGGGGCGCCGGCCACGAGGACTGGGTGCATGGGCGCCCGACACCGTTCCTGCCAGGCAAGGCACAGCACACGATGACGCTGGTGCCGGCGCGGTAGTGCCGGCCGCTGGCCGGCAACCCCGGAAGACCAGGGGTCAGATCCCTTTTCCAAGGGAAAAGGGATCTGACCCGATCACCGACGGTAGCGCCGCTCGATCAGGTTCAGCAGCGGCCCGGTCATCGCCGTGGTCACCAGCGCCATGATCACCAGCACCGCGAACAGGCGGTCGCCGAGCAGGCCCAGCTCGTAACCCAGGTTGAGGACGATCAGCTCCATCAGGCCACGGGTGTTCATCAGTGCACCCAGCCGCCACGCCTCGCGCGTGGGCATGCCGGCACTGCGCGCGGCACTGAAGGTGCCCAGCAGCTTGCCCGTCGTGGCCACCGCAATCACCACCACGCACAACACGATATCGCTGGCCTGCAGCGTATCGGCGCGCATGCGCAGCCCGGTCATGGCGAAGAACAACGGCAGCAGCAGGGTTACCGCAAACGGTTCGACGCGGGCCATCAGCAGGTCGCGCAGCTGCGCGTTGGACGACACCGCTACGCCCGCAGCGAACGCACCGAACAGCGCATGGATGCCCAGCATCTCGGTGACCAGCGCACTGCCCAGCGACAGCAGCAGGATGCCGAGCAGCCAGCGTCCCTCACGGCCCGGCGCGATCTGCTGGCGGGCGAACCACGGCTTCACCAGCCCCAGCATCAGCGCCACGAACGCGACCACGCACACCAGGTTGAGGCTGGCCGGCAGCCACCCGCTGGCCTGGGCGGCGGCCACGATCAGCGCCAGCAGGCACCACGCAGTGGCATCGCCCAACGCAGCGCAGGCGATCGCGGTCTGCCCCAGTGACGTCTGCGTGATACCGCGATCGGCAAGGATGCGCAGCAACACGGGGAAGGCCGTGATGCTCATCGAAATGCCAACGAAAAGTGCGAATGCAGTGAAGCCCACGCCCTGCGGGCCGTGCTGCGGATACAGCCAGATCGCCAGGGCAACGCCGAGCACGAACGGCACCGCGATACCGGCATGGCTGACCGTGAAGGCGAAACGGCGGCGTCCACGCAGCGCCGCCAGGTCCAGCTCGGCACCGGCCACCAGCAGGAACATCAGCACGCCCAGCTGGCTGAGCATGCCCAGCGGGCCAAGCGAGCTGGCCGGGAACAGAACACCATGCAGCTGCGGCAACAGGCTGCCGAGCACCAGCGGTCCCATCATCAGGCCAGCGGCCATCTCGCCGATCACCGCCGGTTGCCCAAAGCGCTTGAGCAGCGCACCTGCGCCCTTGGCCACCAGCAGCAGCACCAGCAGTTGCAGCAGGAACAGGCCCAGCGGTGACGCCAGATGCTCTACCCAGCTGCCTTCGGCCGCAGCCGTGGCACCGGCAACCGCCTCGGGCGCCGCCGGCCCGGCATAGCGCGCCAGCAGCACGCCGGCCAGCAACGGCACTCCGGCCCAGGACAGGTAGCGCCATCCCCACTTCATCGGCGGCGCCTGGCCCCCGGTCTGTACGTCCATGAACATTCCCCAATGTGCAGGGGGGCGATGATACAAAAAGGGGACGGAGGGGATTAAGTCGTTAGGGGCACATACGACTTAATCCCCTCCGTCCCCTTTTTGGGTGCTTAGGCCAGTGCCTGCGCGTGCACGCCGGCGATCGCGCGACCCGACGGATCTGCGGCCGCAGCGAAGCTGGCGTCCCAGGCAATGGCTGCCGGCGACGAGCAGGCGATCGACTTGCCGCCCGGCACGGTTTCAGCGGCCGCACGGCTCGGGAAGAACTGCTCGAACAGGTGGCGGTAGTAGTACGCCTCCTTGGTCTGCGGCGGGTTGTGCGGGAAGCGCTTGTCGGCCGCCGCCAGCACGCGGTCGCTCACCTGCGCTTCGGCATGCGCCTTCAATCCATCGATCCAGCCATAGCCGACGCCATCGCTGAACTGTTCCTTCTGCCGCCACAGGATGCTGTCCGGCAGGTAGCCATCGAACGCCTCGCGCAGCACTGCCTTCTCGATGCGGCGGCCGCCAAAACCTGCGCCGACCATCTTGTGCGCGGCATCGAAGCGCATCGCCACATCGAGGAACTCACGGTCGAGGAACGGCACGCGCGGCTCCACGCCCCAGGCCATCATCGACTTGTTCGCACGCAGGCAGTCGTAGTTGTGCAGGGCGTCGAGCTTGCGTACCAGCTCGTCGTGGAACTCACGCGCATCCGGTGCCTTGTGGAAATACAGGTAGCCACCAAAGATCTCGTCGCTGCCCTCGCCGGACAGCACCATCTTCACCCCCATGGCCTTGATCCGCCGTGCCAGCAGGAACATCGGCGTCGATGCGCGGATGGTGGTGACGTCGTAGGTCTCGATGTGGCGGATCACTTCCGGCAGCGCATCGAGGCCTTCCTCGAACGTGTACTCGAAGCCGTGATGCACGGTGCCGAGCGCTTCGGCGGCGATGGCAGCGGCGGCCAGATCGGGCGAGCCCTTCAAGCCGATCGCGAACGAATGCAGCCGCGGCCACCAGGCTTCGGTCTGGCCGCCGTCCTCGATGCGGCGACGCGCGTAGCGTGCGGCCACCGCCGCCACCAGGGATGAGTCCAGGCCACCGGACAGCAGCACGCCGTACGGCACATCGCTCATCAGCTGGCGTTCCACCGCATGCTCGAACGCCTGGCGCAGTTCGGCCAGATCGGCCTGGCGGCCCTGCACGTCGGCATAGTCGCGCCACGGTTGCTGGTAGTAGCGCACCAGCTCGCCACTGGCGCTGTCGAAATAGTGGCCTGGCGGGAACTGCGCGACGTCGGCACAGGTATCGACCAGCGCCTTCATTTCCGAGGCCACGCGCAGGCGCCCCTGGGCATCGTGGCCCCAGTACAGCGGCACCACGCCGACCGGATCGCGCGCCACCAGCACCCGGCCGCTGTCACGGTCCCACAGCGCGAACGCGAAGATGCCATTGAGCTGTTCCAGCCATTGCGCCGGCGAAGCGCCCTGGCGGTACAGCGCGTTGATCACCTCGCAGTCCGACCCGGTCTGGAAGTCGTAGGCGGTGGTCAGCGCCGCCTTCAATGCCTGGTGGTTGTAGATCTCGCCGTTCACCGCCAGCGCCAGCTGGCCATCGGCCGACAGCAGCGGCTGCGAACCACCGGCCGGGTCGACGATGGCCAACCGCTCGTGGACCAGCAGCGCGCCTTCGTCCAGGTACACGCCGCTCCAGTCCGGGCCACGGTGGCGCTGGCGCTGCGACAGTTCCAGCGCATGGCGGCGCAGGGAAGGAAGATCGTCACCGGCCTGCAGGCCGAAGATTCCGAAGATCGAACACATGAGGAAGCTCCTGTTGGGGGATTTCACGGGTGGGAAGGTGTTCGACCGGCCATCCAGGCCCGGGTAGGGCTGCGCCCGGGCACAAAAAAACCCGCATCGGCCGATGCG
>DQIG01000102.1:10408-10884 GCA_003525885.1 Stenotrophomonas sp. | reverse complement strand
CTGGCCCGCGACATGGTCGCCGTGCCGGTCAGCCCGCCACTGCGCATGCGCGTGGTCGGCGCACCCAGCTACTTCCGCCAGCACGTGGTACCTCGGCACCCGGACGAACTGGCCGACCACAACTGCGTGACCCTGCGCCTGCCCACGCATGGCGGGCTGATGCCATGGGATTTCGGCCAGGACGGCAACGAACTCAGTGTGCGCGTGTCCGGCCAGTGGATCTTCAACAGCATGGGCATGACCCGCGCCGCCGCGCTGGCGGGCAGCGGGCTGGCGTGGCTGCCGGAAGACCAGGTGCAGCCGATGCTGGACGATGGCCGCCTGCAGTCGGTGCTGGACGACTGGTGCCCGCACTTCGATGGCTACTACGCGTATTACCCGTCGCGCCGCCACGTCACCGTGGCGATGCGCACCGTGCTTGATGCGCTGCGCGGGCCGATGGGGTGAGGGTTGAGGAGTGCGGACCAACGGTCCGC
>DQIG01000102.1:0-10249 GCA_003525885.1 Stenotrophomonas sp. | reverse complement strand
GACCAACGGTCCGCACCCACCACCACCGGTCCGCACCCGCCACCAACGGTGCGCACCCACCTGCGGTCCGCACCCACCGGGTGGTCAGCCCTTGGCCTGCGCCGCACGCTGCGCGTTGTAGCGCTCACCAACAATCGATACTTCATCCAGCGCCTGCGCGATGCGTTGTAGTTCCCCCGGCGCCAGCTGCAGGTCGGCCGCACCCAGGTTCTCTTCCAGGCGATGGACCTTGGTGGTGCCCGGGATCGGCACGATCCACGGCGCCTGCGCCAGCAGCCAGGCCAGTGCTACCTGCGCCGGGGTCGCGCCACGGGCCGCGGCGATCGTGCTGATGCGATCGACCAGTGCCTGGTTGGCGCGACGTGCTTCCACCTCGAAACGCGGCACGGTGTTGCGGAAATCGTTGGCGTCGAAGGTGGTATCGGCGTTGATCGCGCCGGTCAGGAAGCCGCGGCCGAGCGGACTGAACGGCACGAAGCCGATGCCCAGTTCCTGCAGGGTCGGCAGCAGTTCGCGCTCCGGTTCGCGCCACCACAGCGAATACTCGCTCTGCACGGCAGTGACCGGCTGCACCGCATGCGCGCGGCGCACGGTGGCGGCACTGGCCTCGGACAGGCCGAAGTGACCGACCTTGCCCTCGGCGATCAGGTCGCGCACGGTGCCGGCCACATCCTCGATCGGCACGTTCGGGTCGACACGGTGCTGGTAGAACAGGTCGATATGATCGGTGCGCAGGCGCTTGAGGCTGGCCTCGGCCACCGCGCGGATGTTCTCCGGGCGGCTGTCCAGGCCGGTATCGACGCGTGCGTCCTTGAAGCCGAACTTGGTGGCGATCACCAGCGTGTCGCGGTACGGCGCCAGCGCCTCGCCGAGCAGGTCTTCATTGGTGTACGGGCCGTACACTTCGGCGGTGTCGAAGAAGGTCACGCCGCGTTCGACGGCGGCGTGCAGCAGGGCGATGCCCTCGCTGCGCTCGACCGGCTGGCCGTAGCCATGGCTCAGGCCCATGCAGCCCAGGCCCAGGGCGGAAACCTTCAGGCCACTGCGGCCGAGTTCACGTGTCTGCATCGTCGTGCTCCAGAGGGGGAGCGCTGACGATACGCCTGCATGGGCGATGGATTGAACCGACTGGATGGCAGTCGGTCATGACTGGAACTCATCAATCCGGTCACGACCGATGCCGGCCGGGTCACCGGATCTCGGAGATCTCCACGCCATCCAGGCCCTGTGACAGGGTGCGCGCGTCGCCGCCCTGGCTGAGCTTGATGCGCAGGCGCACCTCGTTCTGCGAATCGGCGTAGCGCAGCGCGTCCTCGTAGCTGATCTCGCCGGCCTGGTACAGCTCGAACAGGCTCTGGTCGAAGGTCTTCATGCCCAGCTGGACCGAATCCTTCATCACTTCCTTCAGCTTGTGGATCTCGCCATCGCGGATGTAGTCCTGCACCAGCGGCGTGCCCAGCAGGATCTCCATCGCCACCTTGCGCGAGCGGCCATCGGGCGACGGCACCAGCTGCTGCGCGACCACGCCCTTGAGGTTCAGCGACAGGTCCATCAGCAGCTGGTTGCGGCGGTCTTCCGGGAAGAAGTTGACGATGCGGTCCATCGCCTGGTTGGCGTTGTTGGCATGCAGGGTGCACAGCACCAGGTGGCCGGTTTCGGCGAACGCGATGGCGTGGTCCATGCCTTCGCGGGTACGCACCTCGCCGATCATGATCACGTCCGGCGCCTGGCGCAGGGTGTTCTTCAGCGCGGCTTCCCAGCTGTCGGTATCGATGCCGACTTCGCGCTGGGTGATGATGCAGCCCTCGTGCTTGTGCACGAATTCGATCGGATCTTCGATGGTGATGATGTGGCCGGTCGAGTTCTGGTTGCGGTAGCCGATCATCGCCGCCAGCGAGGTCGATTTACCGGTACCGGTAGCGCCGACAAACAGGATGATGCCGCGCTTGGTCATCGCCAGCGTCTTGATGATCGGCGGCAGGCTCAGTTCTTCCACGGTCGGAATGCGCGTCTCGATGCGACGCAGCACCATGCCGACCTGGTTGCGCTGGTAGAAGCAGCTGACACGGAAGCGGCCGACACCGGACAGGCCGATGGCGAAGTTGCACTCGTGGGTCTTCTCGAATTCCTCGCGCTGCGCCGGGGTCATCACGTTGAGGACCAGGTCGCGGCTCTGCTGCGGCGTAAGCGGGGTCTGCGTGATCGGCGAGATCTTGCCGTTGACCTTCATCGCCGGCGGCATGCCGGCGGTGATGAACAGGTCCGAGGCGCGCTGGTGCGCCATCAGCTTGAGGAACGAAGTGAAATCGATGGTGGTCGCGGTGGTGTTCACGGCGGGCTCCCGGAAAGCGGTTTACCAGGTAACGGTCGGTGGAGGAAACGGCGCGGGAACGGCGGCGCATCGGCGCACGCCGCCCCGTTGCGGCCCCGCCTTACTCGAACAGGCGCTTGTCCTTGGCGTACTCGCGGGCCTGGTTGCGGGTGATCAGGCTGCGCTTGACCAGGTCCTGCAGGTGCTGGTCCAGGGTCATCATGCCGTACTGCTGGCCGGTCTGGATGGCCGAGTACATCTGCGCCACCTTGTCCTCGCGGATCAGGTTGCGGATGGCCGGGGTGCCCACCATGATTTCCCACGCTGCGGTACGACCACCGCCGACCTTCTTCAGCAGGGCCTGCGAGATCACCGCACGCAGCGATTCGGACAGCATCGAGCGCACCATCGGCTTTTCGCCGGCCGGGAACACGTCGATGATGCGGTCGATGGTCTTGGCCGCCGAGCTGGTGTGCAGGGTGCCGAACACCAGGTGGCCGGTCTCCGCGGCGGTCAGTGCCAGACGGATGGTTTCCAGGTCGCGAAGTTCGCCGACCAGGATGATGTCCGGGTCCTCACGCAGGGCCGAGCGCAGTGCTTCATTGAAGCCATGCGTATCACGGTGCACTTCGCGCTGGTTGATCAGGCACTTCTGCGAGGTGTGCACGAATTCGATCGGATCCTCGACGGTGAGGATGTGGCCGTATTCGTTCTTGTTGATGTAGTCGATCATCGCCGCCAGCGTGGTCGACTTGCCCGAGCCGGTCGGGCCGGTCACCAGGATCAGGCCCTGCGGCTGCTGGATCACTTCGCGGAACAGCGGCGGGCAGGCCAGGTCCTCAAGCGTGAGCACCTCGGACGGAATGGTACGGAACACCGCACCGGCGCCGCGGTTCTGGTTGAACGCGTTCACACGGAAGCGCGCCAGCGACGGGATCTCGAAGGAGAAGTCCACTTCGAGGAATTCCTCGTAATCGCGGCGCTGCTTGTCGGACATGATGTCGTACACCAGCGCATGGACCTGCTTGTGGTCCAGGGCTGGGATGTTGATCCGGCGAACGTCGCCGTCCACGCGGATCATCGGCGGCAGGCCTGCGGACAGATGCAGGTCGGACGCTTTGTTCTTTACGGAAAACGCCAGCAGTTCGGCGATATCCATGAGCGGCTACTCCCCAATAACGGCTTCGACTGGAAGGATCTTTCCCCGGGCGGCAGTATAGCCTCCTGATTCAACGGAACGCGTTACGTGGCCACTCCCCTGCCCCAGATCCTGAGCAACCTGCATGCCGCCGCCGAGGCCGTCGGCCGGCCCGATCCGCGCCTGCTGGCTGTTTCCAAGACCCAACCTGCCGAGGCCGTGGCCGCGCTGGCTGCACAGGGCCAGCATGCCTTCGGCGAGAACTATGTGCAGGAAGCGCTAGCCAAGATGCAGGCGCTGCAGCACCTGGCGCTGGAGTGGCACCTGATCGGCCACCTGCAGTCGAACAAGGCCGATGCCGTGGCCATCCATTTCGACTGGGTGCAGAGCGTGGACCGGCCCAAGCTGGTGGCGGCGCTGGCGCGCCATCGCCCGGCCGCACGCGGCCCGCTGAATGTGCTGATCCAGGTCAACATCGACGATGAATCCAGCAAGCACGGCTGTGCTCCGGAGGATGTCGAGGCGCTGGCCGCGACGATTGCCGCCGAGCCCTCGCTGTGCCTGCGGGGCCTGATGGCGATTCCCGCGCCATGGCCCGAGGCCGAGCGTCGTCGGGATGCGTTCGTGCGCATGCGCACACTTTTCCAGTCGCTGGCCGCCCAGCACGCACAGATCGATACGCTGTCGATGGGCATGAGCAGCGACTACGCCGAAGCCATCGCCGAGGGCGCCACACTGGTGCGCATCGGCACCGCCCTGTTTGGCGCGCGCCCGCGCCCGGCCTGATTTTCCAAGGAGACTTCCATGGCAGCTGATTCCATCACCTTCATCGGCGGCGGCAACATGGCGCGCAGCCTGATCGCCGGCCTGATCCGCCAGGGCGTGCCGGCCGCGCACATCCATGTGGCCGAACCGGTTGCAGCGCTGCGCGAGTCGCTGGCTGCCGACTTCGGCGTACAGGTGCACGACAACGCGACCGATGCGGCCGCACAGGGCAGCACCTGGCTGCTGGCGGTGAAGCCGCAGGTGCTGCGTGAGGTCTGCCAGTCGCTGCAGGCACTGGCCCAGGCAAACCGGCCACTGGTGGTGTCGATCGCCGCCGGCATCACCAGCGCGCAGCTGGAGCGCTGGCTGGGTGGCAACCTGCCGGTGGTGCGTGCAATGCCGAACACGCCGGCCCTGCTCGGTGCCGGCGTGACCGGCCTGTACGCCACGCCGTCGGTGGATGCGCAGCAGCACGCGCAGGCCGAACAGGTGCTGGCCAGCGCCGGGCGCACGGTGTGGATCGAACGCGAGGCACTGATGGATTCGGTCACCGCCGTGTCCGGCAGCGGACCGGCCTACGTGTTCCTGCTGGCCGAAGCGATGGAAGCGGCGGGTATCGCCCAGGGCCTGCCGCCCGACGCCGCGCGCGCGCTGGTGGTGCAGACCCTGCTGGGTGCCTCGCGCATGTTGGATGAAGCCGGCGAAAGCCCGGCCGAACTGCGCCGCCGGGTGACCTCGCCGAACGGCACCACCCAGGCCGCGATCGAGAGCTTCCAGGCCGGTGGTTTCGAAGCGTTGGTGGACACCGCACTGCGCGCCGCGCAGGTGCGTGGGCAGGAACTGTCTGCGGCGAATGACTGATGCCGATGTGTGCCGACCAACGGTCGGCACCTACCATTCATCCACGCATGGCGTGGATGCTCATTGCCCCAATGTGGCCATGACGAAATCCACGAAGCACTGCAAGCGCGGGCGCGGGCGTCGGTCGGGCAGGTAGATCAGGTGCATCGGTCGCGGTTCGGGCAGGTAGTCGCGCAGCAGCGGCTTCAAGCGCCCTGCTGCAATTTCCCCCGCCAACAGCGCGGTGGGCTGCAACACCAACCCGGCCCCGGCCACGGCGGCTTCGCGCAGCGCGACACCATCATTGCAGGTGAGCCGCGCCTCCCAGTCCACCTGCTGGCCATTGGCCAACTGCCAGCCATGCCCACCGCGCCAGGCCAGATGGCTCAGGCAGTCGTGCCCTTGCAGGTCATCCGGTGTTCGCGGCGTGCCGCGCCTGCGCAGGTAAGACGGCGCCGCGCACAGGCTCATCGCATACGGCGGCAGCGGCCGCGCCACCACCTCCTGCGATGGCAACGGCCCGACCCGGATCGCCACGTCGAAGCCATCCTCGATCAGGTCCACGCGGCGGTTGCTCAGGTCCAGCTCGATGTTCAACTGCGGCTGCGCGCGCAGCAGGCCGGCCAGCTGCGGCGCCAGCACGCAGCTGCCCCAGGTGGTGGGCGCGCTGACCCGCAACAGGCCACGCGGCTGTACCTGCAGGCCAGCCACATCGGCCTCGGCCTGCTGCACCTGCTCCAGCACCTGGCGGCACCCGGCCAGGTAGGCGCTGCCGGCTTCGGTCAGGCGCTGGCGGCGGGTGTTCCGTTGCAGCAGCGCGGTGCCCAGGTGCGCCTCCAACTGCTGGATGTACTTGCCCACCATCACTGCCGACACCTGCAACTGCTCGGCGGCGCCGGCGAAGCTGCCGCGCTCGGCTACCGCCACGAAGGCCTGCATGCAGCGAAGGGTATCCATTGCTAATCCAAAGTTAGGAATCTGCGAAGCATACGCCGCTTACCTAACCCCGCCGTGACGGCGCAGACTGCGCTGACTCCCCCACGCAAGGAACGGCCATGAAGATCCTCCTCGTCGGTGCCAGCGGCACCCTCGGCCAGGCAGTTGCCCGCCAGCTCGGGCCGCAGCACCAGATCCTCGCGGCCGGCCGCCACAGCGGCGAGCTGCGCGTGGACCTCACCGACGACACCAGCGTTGCCGAGCTGTTCGCGCGCACCGGTCCGGTCGATGCAGTGATTTCCACCACCGGCTCGGTGCATTTCGGCCCACTGCAGGACATGACGCCGGCACAGTTCAACATCGGCCTGCAGGACAAACTGCTGGGACAGGTGCGGTTGGCACTGGCCGCCCAGCACCACCTCAATGCGGGCGGTTCCATCACCCTGACCAGCGGCATCATCAGCGCGCAGCCGATCCGCGATGGCGTCAACGCCACCGCAGTGAATGCCGCACTGGAAGGCTTCGTGCGCGCAGCCGCACTTGAGCTGCTGCCGCGCGGCCTGCGCATCAACGTGGTCAGCCCGAACGTACTGATCGAATCGATGGCGGCCTATGGCCCCTACTTCCCGGGCTTTGAGGCGGTGAGCGCGCAACGCGCGGCGCTGGCCTTCCAGCGCGCGGTGGAAGGCATCCAGAGCGGCGAGACGATCACGGTCTGGTAAGAAAAAAGGGGACGGAGGGGATTAAGTCGTTTGTGCACTTGCGACTTAATCCCCTCCGTCCCCTTTTTCATTCCCAGCGCATCGGGCCGTCGCCGCGTTCGCCGAGGACGTCGCCGGGGTTGGCCAGGCGGCAATGCTGCAGCGACAGGCAGCCACAGCCGATGCAGCCGGTCAGTTCATCGCGCAGCAGCTGCAGCATGTGGATGCGCGCTTCCAGCTCGGTGCGCCAGCGCGCGGACAGCTTGGCCCAGTCAGCCTTGGTCGGCGCGCGGCCTTCAGGCAGGCTCTCGAAGGCGCGACCGACCGCCTCCAGCGGCATGCCCACCCGCTGCGCCACGCGGATCACCGCCAGCCGGCGCAGCACATCCCGGCTGTAGCGGCGTTGGTTGCCCGAGGTACGCAGGCTGCTGATCAGCCCCTTGCGCTCGTAGAAATGCAGTGCGGAAACGGCCACGCCACTGCGCTGGGAGACCTCGCCAACGCTGAGTTCCTGGGATGCCATTGCTTGACCTCAACTACAGTTGAGGTGGCATGCTGCTATCTTCGCCGCCAGTTGACAAGCGCGGCCCGCATCTGAGCCGTATGACCTCGACCCTCTCTCCCGCCGACGCCCGCCTGCCGGCAGACACCTCGATCCTGTCCGCGCGCTACCGCGCCACCACCATCGGCATGGTCGCGCTGGTCGCGCTGCACGCCTTCGAAGCATTGGCCGTGGCGGCCGCCATGCCCACCGTGGCCGAAGCACTTGATGGCCTGCGCCTGTACGCGCTGGCCTTTGGCGGCACCCTGGCCACCAGTGTGATCGGCATGACCCTGGCTGGACGCTGGGCCGACCGCCACGGCCCTGCGCGGCCACTCTGGTACGGCCTGGGCTGCTTCGTGCTGGGCCTGTTGTTGGCCGGCTTTGCGACGCGCATGGGCGTGCTGGTAGCCGGGCGCCTGATGCAGGGCCTGGGCGCGGGCGCGATTTCGGTCTCGCTGTACGTGATGGTCGGCCGCAGCTACCCCGAGCATCTGCGACCGAAGGTGTTCGCCGCGTTCTCCGCAGGCTGGGTGGTGCCCTCGATGGTCGGCCCGGCGTTGAGTGGCCTGATCGTGCAGCATTTCGGCTGGCGCTGGGTGTTCCTGGCGGTGCCGCTGCTGGCGATACCGGCCGCACTGCTGCTGCGCCCGGCATTGGCACGCATGCAGTCCACTGTGACCGCCGGCAATGACAATGAGCGCGACAACGTGGTGCGCTGGGCCAGTGGAGCGTCGCTGGCGGCGTTGCTGCTCTACGTTGGCGGTCAGCAGCAGGGCATGGCCGCCCTGCTCTGCATCGGCGTGGCGATGCTGGCGCTGCTGTTCTGCGTGCATCGGCTGCTGCCGGCCGGAACGCTGATCCTGCGCCGCGGTCTGCCCAGCGTGATCGCGCTGCGTGGCATCGCTGCGGCGGCCTTCTTCGCCTGCGAGGCCTACCTGCCCCTGCTGCTGCAGCGCGAACGCGGGCTCTCGCCCAGCTGGGCCGGCGCAGTGCTCAGCCTCGGTGCGCTGGGCTGGTTCGCCGGCTCCTGGCTGCAGGGCCACCAGCAGCGCGGCTGGTCACGCCAGCAGCTGCTGCGCGTTGGCACAGTGATGATGACGTTCGGCATCGCTGCAACGCTGGCGGTGCTGTTCAACCCGATGCCGCTGCCGGTCGCGCTGGTGGGCTGGGCCGTAACCGGCTTCGGCATGGGCATGATCTACGCGAGCCTGTCGGTGCTCACTCTGTCACTGTCAGCACCGCATGAGCAGGGCGCCAACACCTCGGCCCTGCAGCTGAGCGAGGCGTTGTCGGTGACCACCGCGCTGGCCGTTTCCGGTGCGTTGTTCGCCATGTTCGTGGAAACCGCGCCGCACACCGGCTACCTGCTGTGCCTGGCGATCACCTTCGGCTTGGCGGTGCTGGCCGCGGTGATCGCGCGGCGGGTGTAAGCCGCCGCATTGCGGCACCGCCGGCCAGCGGCCGGCACTACCGGAGCCTCCGACCGGCACGTTGCCCGCGCTCGGCTCTACACGGTCATGCGGCAATGGGAATGCTGTTGGTAGGTGTCGACCTTGGTCGACACTGCCGGCCAGCGGCCGGCACTACCCCTTCTGCTGCCAGGCAGCCAACAGCGCGCGGCAATCGGCGAAATGCCAATCGGCACGGCCCGGCCACGGATTTTCCGGCAGGTTGACCAGCACGGTGTGGGTGCCCGCGGCACGGCCGCACTCCAGGTCGTAGGCGTGGTCACCGACCATCACCGCCTCGGCAGGCCCGATGCCCCAACGCCGCAGGTGCTGCTGCAGGCCATCCGGCGAGGGCTTGGGCACCGCTTCATCACGACCGACGATATCGGCGTCGTCGAACAACGCCCCGACCCCGATCGCCTCCAGCGTCAGCTTCGCCAGCGCATGATCATTGCGGGTCAGGATGCCCAGCCGGCAGCCCGCGGCCGCCAGCGCGCGCAGCAGCTTCACCGCGCCCGGCGCGGGCAGTGCGTCCTCGGCCAGCGCGCGCTCATGGTCCAGCAACCACTCGCGCTTGGCCTGCGCCGGTGCGTCCGGCAACGCCGCGATATGGTCAAGGATGTCTTCCTCGGCCGCGATCTCCAGTGCGCGCCGGATCGCCGCGAAATCATGCACCGCGACGGTCAGCGTGCCGTCCATGTCGAACACCCAGTGGCGGATCGCGGACAACGCGTGCACTGCGCTGCCCGCCGCACCCATCACTGCCACCACTGCGGCATGCGGCTGGCGTCGACGCCACCGGTTTCGAACACAGCGGTGCGGGTGCCGCCGGCCTTGACCGGGAACTCGATGCTGATCGACTTGCCCTTTCGCGCCAGCTTCCACAGCGCCTTCTGATCGGTGATGAACAGGGCAATGGCTTCATCGGTCTTCGGGCGCCACGCGGCCATCGACACCGGTTTGCCGTCGTCCACGGTCACTTTCACCGTGCACTGCGGGCAGCGGAAGTCGCCAGCCTGCAGCACCAGGTAGGCATGCCGCTTCCACTCCGGATGATCGCGGAACACCAGCTGCACCGGCTTGGCGCCGCTGCCATCCACGTCCACCCGTTCCTTGCTGTAGATCTGCGCCGAAACCTGGTTGCCCTTGCTGCCCACCGGGATCTGGTTGTACTGCCACAGCGCCTGCATGCGGCGCAGGTCGCGCGCGGCATCGCCCTTGGCCTTGACCTCGTCGAAGCCTGCGGCGATGCGCTCGGCGGCGGCGGTGTCCTTGTACTGGTCCAGCAGCGAGGCGCCATGCAGGCGCGCGCGCTCCCAGTCCTGCGCGGCCACGGCCATGTCGTACTGCTTGGCCACGTCTTCGGCCTTTGCCTCCTTCTGCGCCTGCACGGCGGCCGCGGCGGCTTCCTGCGCCTTGCGCTCTTCCTCGGGGTTGCTGCAGGCAGCCAGGGCCAACGTACAGGCGGTGAGCAGGATCAGTCGTTTCATGCGGAAGTCCTTTGCGGGTGCCCCCCGATTCTATCGGCGGCAGATGGCGGATACAGCAACGGCGGGTTTCCCCGCC
>DQIG01000001.1:16766-26699 GCA_003525885.1 Stenotrophomonas sp. | reverse complement strand
CACGACGCTCAACGTCGTCAGCGCGACGCTGGCCCGACAGGGCATACGCGAAACCGACGATACGGCCTTGGCCGCCGAAGGTTCCGCGTTGGCAGGGGGGCGGGACGAGGCCGGTCGCGGCGTCGCGACGGGCACCCGCAGCGCCGGTGTCACCAGCACCGCGCTGCGGGGATTCGACGGGGTCCTGCAACTCAATCAGATCGCGGGCAGCGGCAACGACACGGCCAATGTGCTGGGCCTGGTCGTGCAGGACCGCCCGTGACAACCACCCAACCGATGCACCACCTGATGAGAGAGAGGGCACCATGAAAGCGACCGTCAAACGGACCATGCTCGCCATGGCGATTGCCACTGCCTCGACCGCCGCTGCGGCCAATGGCTGGGACAACCAGAACGCCAACGCGAACATCAACCACAACCATACCGTCAGCGAAACCCGCAACGACACCCACAACCACACCGACAACGACGTGCGCAACCGTACCGTCAACGTCAACGTGCAGAAGCACAGCACCATCCAGGCCGACGAGCGCAAGGAGAAGAACAACCACGGCGTCGACGTGAACCTGGAGAAGGACCTGCGGCTGGGCACCGACATCAATTTCTCCGGCGACCCGAACATCACCGGCGACATCGACCTCGATTCTGCGGCCATCGCCGTGATCGACAACCGCCAGTCGATCAGCAACAACGCCACCAGCAACAGCCTGGTCACCAACCGCGCTTCCATCGGCGACAGCGTGGGTGCCGGTGCCTCCGGCAATCTCGGTTTCAACGTGGTATCCGGCGACAACAACGCGCAGGACAATGCCGCATCGCTGTCTGCGGCCGATGCCTCCTTCAGCTTCGGCATGGCCGACGCCGAGGTGTTCGTCAACCAGGCCGGATTCGGCAACGTGACCCAGAACGCCGGCGTCACCAACGCCGCCAGCCTGGGTGGCAATGCCTTCGGTGGTGCCTCGGGCAACATCGGGGTGAACATCGCCTCGGGCAACAACAACGAGCAGAAGAACGCGCTCGCGGCCTCGGTAGCGACCACCGCGGTGGCGCAGTCGAGCATCAGTTCCAACCAGGTCTCCACCGGTAACTCGGTCAGCAACGCCGGCTTCGTGCAGTCCTACACCGACACCGTGCAGGTCGGCCTGCATGGCGGCGTCAGCGGCCTGACCTGGGGCTATGGAACAGGCACCTATCGTGGCACCGGCAACGCCTACCAGATGGCCAACTACTACCTGGATACGTGGAACGGCGCACTGCCGCATCCGGGTGGCAGCAGCACCGGCCACATCGACCTGGACAACGAGATCCAGAACGCCACGATGAACCCCAACCGGCCGGGAGTGGGTGGGCTGGGCTTCGATACGCGTGAAAGCGGCACCAGCCAGTTCGTCGAACTGGGTGTGGCCGATCTGTACGCCAGCCTGAGCGGCACGGTCAGCACCACGCGCTGGGTGAACGTGGATGCCACCAATACCTCGGCGTTGTCCGGCAGCGCCTTCTCCGGTGCCTCCGGCAACATCGGAGTGAACGTGGCCTCGGGCACCGGCAACCTGCAGGCCAACAGCCTGGCGCTCGCCGTCGCCCAGCCGAGCACGGGCGGCGGTGGCGGCAACGGCGAGTAGGCGCACCACCCCGGCCGTCCGCCAACGGCCGGGTTCCCGGGAGCCCCTGTTCCTCCTCCCCCTTGGGACAGGGGCTCCCTCCTGCTGCTGGAGAACGTGATGATCGGCCACCGTCTCGAGATGTGCCTGCTGGCCTGCCTGCTGTTGCTGGGCGGCGCATCGGCGCGGGCGGGCGACGTCGGCTTTGCCGGCGTGCTGCCCAATGGCGCACTGCTGCAGCAGAAGGTGGAAAGCATGCAGGAACGGCGCTACCGCAACGTGGTGCGCCAGCACACCGATTACAGCTGCGGGGCGGCCGCACTGGCGACCATCCTGCGCCATGCCTACCACCTGGACACCGACGAGGCGACGGTGATCGAAGGGATGATGGGTGTTTCCGACCCGGCGCTGGTGGCCGAGCGCGGCTTTTCGCTGCTCGACATCAAGCGCTACGTGGAATCGCTGGGCATGCGCGGGCGTGGCTATCGCATCGATGAGACACGCCTGCGCACGCTTCGAGTTCCCGGCCTTGTGCTGATGGACGTGCGCGGCTTCCGCCACTTCGTGGTGCTCAAGCAGGTCCGCCAAGGGGTCGTCGAGGTGGCCGATCCGATCCTGGGCAACCGCAGTCTGGCGCTGCCCAAGTTCCTGGCCGCCTGGCCATCACGTGCGGTCTTCGTGGTGATCGGCAGTGATTTCGATCGCAACACGGTCCTGCTGCAACCCAGCGAACGGCCCAGTGCCCGCGCGCTCTACGCGCGGCAGGGGCCGATCACCGATGCCGAACTGGTCGACTTCGGCTTCAGCCACGCCGACCTGTTCTGAAGGAGGTTCCGCCATGTTCCGCCACCGTCTGTTGATGGTCCTGTTGCTGGCTTGCCCCACCCTGCCCCTGCAGGCGGCGGACGCGGCGCCCGGGCGTGGCCTGAAGGAAATTCCGGATCCCGAACTGAACCTGATGCGGGGCCGCTACACCGTGGGCGGCAATACCGTCGCCTGGTTCGGGGTGACGATGGTCTCGCAGTGGCAGGCCAGCAACGGAAGCGTGCTGCAGGGTGCGTTGACTCTGGGCATGGACTTCCGCGGCGCCGGCAGCCCGAAACTGAGCTTCCAGCCCAGCGTACATGTGACTGCCGCAGACGCGCCGCTGCCGGACACACAGGGTCGCCATGTCGACAGCAGCGGCCTGGCCAACGCCAGCGGCCTGGTGCAGAGCGTGCAGGTGGCCGGCGATGGCAATGTCGCCCGCAATGCGACCACGCTGGTGGTGCGCAATGGCGCGGTGCCGGCCCTGTCGGGTGACGGTACTCATTCGCTCAGTGCGCAGGGGGCCGGCGTCTCGGCCTCAGCGGTGCTGGACGGCAACCAGGCGCGCCTGCAACTGCAGGTGGACGGCCAAGGCCTGGTCCAGCAATGGATACGCAACGGCAGCGTCGGCCAGGGCATCGCCCTGGCCGGTGACGGCCAGATCGCCAGCAACCAGCTGCGGCTGGAGCTGGTGCGGGATACCGCGGGCGGCAACCTGCCGTTGAGCCAGAACGTGGCCCAGGCGATTGCGATGAACCGCGGCATGGGGCCGGGCCGCTAGCAGCACGGCACGGCGTTGGGGGAAGCGTTCCACAACGCAGGACACGAACATGCACACCTTGATGAGGATCACCCCGCTGGCGCTGGCGGCGCTGGCAGGCACCGCCTTCGCCGCGCCGCCGGCGGCGGATGATGGTGCCGACGTGCAGGCACTGGCCAACCAGTTGGAGCAGCTCAAATCCAACTACGCGCAGGAAGTGCGGCGGCTGCGCGAACTGGACATGCAGGTGCAGGCGATGCAGGCGCGGTTGAGTGGGAAGACCGGCCCGATGGCCACTGCGATTGCTACGGCCCCGGCTGCGGCAGGCGAGCAGGGCTCGACCCTACAGGCCTCGCCGAGCGGCGAAGGCTATGCCAGCAGCGCCGCCGAGGCGCAGCAGGCAAAACAGGAATCGCGGCGCAGCGTGGATGATGTGAAACAACAGCAGTCGGCACTGTTCTCACGCCGCTTCACCGTCGAGAACAGCCTTACCTATGCCCGCTACGACCGCAAGCAGCTCACCCTCAATGGCTTCCTGGCGCTGGACGCGATCTTCCTCGGCAACATCGCCATCGAGAATGTCGAATCCGATTCGCTCACCTACAACCTGGCCGCCCGCTGGGGCGTCAGCCCGAACCTGACCCTCAATCTGGACGTGCCGTACCTGGCGCGGCGCACGGTCTACCAGAAAGGCGGCGCCGGCGGCGCGGCGGCGGCGATCGCGCAGGAAGAAACCAATGGCAACGGCCTGGGCGATATCGGCCTGAGCGCCAACTACCGTTTGTTCGGCGAACGCGGCTGGCGCCCGGAAACCGTGCTCACCGCCGGCGTGACCGCCCCCACTGGGCGCGCACCCTATGGCCTGGACTGGAAGGTGATCGAGCGCGATGACGATGACTACATCCGCTTCGCCGTGCCCAAGGAGCAGCCCACCGGCAATGGCGTGTGGCAGGCCAATGTGGGCCTTTCGGTGGTCAAGACCGCCGATCCGGCGATCCTGTTCGCCAACCTCGGCTATGTGCATTCGTTCCCGCGTGGCTTCGGTGACATCGACAGCAATCCCGATACGGTCAACCCGGGTGACGTGAAGCTGGGCGGTTCGGTCTACTTCGGCGCCGGGGTGGCCTTTGCATTCAATGAACGCACCAGCCTCAGCCTTTCCTTCAGCGATCGCATCAGCGCACGTGCCTCCACCCGCTTCCAGGGCGGCAAGTGGATGAAGGTGATCGGCAGCGACGCCAACGCGGCGTCGCTGAATCTGGGCGTGACCTATGCGCTCAACCAGCACACCACGCTGGTGACGCTGCTCGGCATCGGGCTGACCCCGGACGCACCGGACTTCACGCTGGCGTTCAAGATCCCGTACATGCTCTGACCGGGCCCGATCCGGCGGCGCCGTGGACGCAAGCCCGTCGCCGCCAGACCGCACTACCCACACGCAGGCCCTGTGTTTCCACCGGGGCAACGTGCCGGCTCTGGCGACGACGGCGTTGATCATCAGTTCCGCCGCATTCACGCCGCACCTTCACGGTGATCCGCCCGCATTCTCCGTCGATTCCGCCAATCCGGCGGCCGCGCCATTTCCTACTCTGGCCCCACGGTGAAGCCCAGGCCGCTGCAGGCAACGCACCGTGACACTGGATACCACGCACTTCCACCCTTTCGCAGGAGCAGGACATGGCATTTCCAACCGCGGTAAACGACCAGATCACCGATTCGGTCACCCAGGCCAACACCAAGGTGCTGGGTGACGCGCCCGCCGTGGCGGTGGGCAATCTGTACCAGGCCACCGCACAGGCGCTGGCCAACGCCGCCCACAACGCCACCAATGCGCAGCAGCAGTCCTACGTGACCGCACAGTCGGCCACCACCATGGGCGTGGCCACACTGTACTCGGTCGATACCGCTACCACCGCCGTGGCAAGCAGGGAAATCCTCAGCACCCGCGTTCGCGGCCTGGGCTCCTGATCCGTCGTTCCATAGCTGACCCGCCAACCCCAAGGAGTTCGACATGGCATTCCCGACCGCTGTAAACGACCAGATCACCGATTCGGTCACCCAGGCCAACACCAAAGTGCTGGGCGACGCGCCCGCCGTGGCCATGGGCAATCTGTACCAGGCCACCGCACAGGCCTTGGCCAACGCCGCCCACAACGCCACCAACGCGCAGCAGCAGTCCTACGTGACGGCACAGGCGGCCACCACCATGGGCGTGGCCACGCTGTACTCGATCGACACCGCCACCACCGGCGTGGCCACCAAGCAGATCCTCGGCGCGTGATGCGCCGGCAGGCAAGGAGCTGAGCCATGGCATTCCCCACGGCCGTCAACGACCAGATCACCGACTCGGTCAGCCAGGCCAACCTGCAGGTGCTGGGCGTGGCGCCTGCCACGGCAATGGGCACGCTGTACCAGGCCACCGCGCAGGCGCTGGCCAATGCCGCCCACAACGCGACGCTCGCCCAGCAGCAGATGTATGTCACGGCACAGGCCGCGACCACGATGGGCGTCGCGCTGCTCTACGCCGTCGATACCGGCGCCACCGGCGCCGCCACCCGGAAGATTCTCGGCTGATTCCATTGAGTGCCGGCAATCTCCGTTCCTGTAATGCTGTCCACCCTAGGAGCTTCCACCATGGCATTTCCCACCGCCGTCAACAGCCAGATCACCGATTCGGTCTCGCAGGTCAACACCAAGGTGCTTGGTGATGCGCCGGCCATCGCAATGGGCAACCTGTTCGTGGCCACCAGCCAGGCGCTGTCCAACGCCGCGCATAACGCCACCAACAACCAGCAGCAGTCCTACGTGACCATGCAGGCGTCGACCACCCAGGGGGTGTCCACGCTGTATGCGATCGACACCGCCTCCAACGGCGTGGCCACCCGCGAAATCCTGGGTCTGCGCTGACGTGTCGGCCCGGCGTGACGCCAACCACCGCGCCCCCGCTCAGGGCGGCGTCACGCCGGGCCCCTGATCGATGGCCGAATCGCCCGCCACCGGCTACCTGCTGGCTGCAACCAGCACCGGATCCGGTGTGGCGATCGCCCTCGCCCCCTCGTTCGCGATGTCCGCCACCTACCTGGCGATGGCCGACAGCCTCGGCCTGGCAATGCAGAACGCGGTGGCCAACCAGCAACGCGGCCAGGTGACCGCCGGCGCAAGCCTGGCCCAGGTCCTGGCCCTGATCATCCAGAAGGGAGCCGTTCCGTCATGAGCAGTGAGAACACCGTCAACAGCCAGATCGTCGACAGCGTCAGCGCCGCCTCGACCCTTCTGGTGGCCCAGGGGCCGGCGCAGTCCTTCAGCATGCTGGACATGGTGATGCTGGAGACGCTGGGCACCGCCATGCACAATGCCGTCGCGCGCCAGCAGGGTGCGGGCATGGTCAGCAACGCAGCGGTCACCGCGACCTGCGCGAAGATGATCAATGCCCCCTGGCCGGTGCCGCCGCCCGCTCCGGAACCCCCTCCTCCGCCACCGCCGCAGGTCATCCCGCTGCCCGGCCCGGTGCCGGCGCCCCCTTCGCCTGCGGCAGTGATCGCCGCGGCCACCGCAGAAGGAAAGACCGCCATCAGCGTCCTGCAGGCACAGACCCACGGTGCCACTGCCGACGCTGCGGCCGCTACCAGCAGCCTGCATGCACTCGAAACGCTTGCAGGCAATGCGGCAGCGCCCGCGCCCGGTCCTGCGCCCGACCCCTCGTCCGGTCCGGATCCGGCTGCGGGTCCCGCCCAGGATCCCGCGCCAGACTCCCCCTCCCCTTCCTCGGCAGACGACGCTGACGCCGGGGCCTGACACCGCGCTGGCCGCCTGCGGCCGCACCCGCCCATCAAGGAGCCCGTATGGACCCGAGCAACGTCAACGCCCAGGTCATCGATGTGATCAACCAGGTGCAGACGGCCACCATGTCCGCGACCGTGGTGAAGACCAGTGGTGCCGGCAAGGCCTATCAGTCGGTGGCCCAGTCTGCGGCGATCGCCGTGCAGGATGCTGCCGACGCCCTGCGCAATGTCTCAACCATCGCCACCACCGCAGCCGGCGTGGCCATGGCCCAGTACCTGGCGACGGGAGACGAAAAGTATGCAAGGGTGCTCACGCAGGCGCAGACCATGATGCAGGGGGCCACCGACGACTTCACCCGGGTCGGCAGTGCCGCTGCGACCGTCCTCAAGGATTTTCCGGCCCAGTGAGGCCGCCAGGAGAGTCACGCATGAGCGTTTTCATTGCCGGTCGTTCCATCCCCCAGGCCAACCTGATCAGTCAATCCTGCAGGCACGTTCTTCAGTTCATCGACGGCGGCGAGCAGTGGCTGAAGTGGGCCATGGAATCGCATGAGCACCGTTACGCCTTCTCAGACGAGGGCACGATGCTTGATGGGGTACAGCAGGGCCTGCACGGTTCGCGCATGGCATGGCTGCCGCGCATCGGGTTGCAGATCGGCCCGATCAAGCTGCTCAGCCTCGGCACCAGCGACCTTGGTGCCCTGCGCCACATGGAGTTTGACGATGAGACACGCCTGTCGCACAGCGAGGCACAAGGGGTACTGGCAAGACACCGGCTATTGACCAATACCGAGCTTGGCGCCTCGCGCGCGTTCCTGGCCTCGATCGGTGCGGCCGATGCTCCCCTGCTGCAGCAACTGGATTTTCGTGAATCGGTGGCGCTGCACCAGCTGGCCGGTGAGGTGGGAATGTCCATCGCAGGGCGCGAGGACCTGACCGACGCCGCCAGCTTCGCGCTGCAGCACGCGCACAGGCCCATCGAGTTTGCCGATTACTTCCGTTTCTACCAGCGGGTGAGCATGGGTGGCGGAAGCCGCGAGCATCGGCTGAAGCGTGCCACCCGCGCGTTGCATCAAGTGCTGCCGATCCTGTTCGGCTTCCTGGACGGGCCGCAGCTGCCACAACTGCCGTCGCCGGAGCAGGTTCGCGAGGCGATCGCCGCAAGCCTGGCCGCGAACCGGCAGATCGGCTACGCCCGCATCTCGCTGGCCGCCCAGCAGATGGCGGCGTGCTTCGACAATGATCCCGACCTGCTGCAGGATGACAGCCGGCTGCGCGAAGCCGCACGGTGGCAGCTGCGCGATGCACAGGAATTCCTCACCGAACATCCTGTCTCCCGTGGCCAGCTCGGCCAGGATGGCGCCAGCGTGCAGTTCGCGATCGATGGTTCCAGAGCGCAGGCGATGGTGCAGGTGGAGGACAATGTGATCACCCTGCAGGACTACCGCAGAACCCGTCGCTACCTGGGCGATGAAGCGCAGGTAGGCTATCAGGCGGACGCGGTGTGAACCCGCCTCCGGCACCGGATGGCGATGGCGTGCAGGCAGCGACGGAAGCCCTCGCTTCGGCGGCCGGCGCGGCTGTTGCTGCCGGACGCCTGGCGGCCCGGCAACAGGCGCAGAAGATCCTGGCCGATGCCCAGGCGGCATTGCGCCACATCCTGGGGGAGCGCAGCGATGGCGCTCCCCCCTCATCCCCAGCAGGAGCACCGACGATGACCTTCCCGACCCCGCTTCCCGGCAAGCCCACTCCCGCTCATCCGGCGGGCAAAACCCCGATGGAAATCGCCCAGGAGCTGGCGGACGCCGCGATGGCCGCCAGTGAAGAAGGCATTCGCGCAGCGATGGAGGTTTCGCAACGCGCGGTCGAGGCTGCCGCCGAGGCGGCACGCCGCGCGGACGAAGCCGCCGAGCAGGCCGTACAGCGCGCTGCCGAAACAAACGCGCGATAACGTCTGATTTCCATCCCAGTGCCCCGGGCAGGCCCGCGCCTGCGCCGGGGCGTTTGCCTTACTGATCCGGCGTACGCCGGTAACTGCGCGGACTGACCCCCACCGCGCGCCGGAAACTCTTTTCGAAGTGGCTCAGGTCACCGAAACCCACCTGCAGTGCGACATCGGTAATGCGCAGGCGCTGCCCATCCCGCAGCAACTGCTTGGCATGCTCGATGCGCAGTTGCTGCAGCAGCAGCTTGAACGTCGTGCCCAACTCGCTGCGGAACAGGAATCCCAGGTGTGACTGGCTGACATGGGCCTGGCGCGCGAGGTCGCCCAGTGTGAGTGGCTCCGCTGCATGGTCTTTCAGATAGGCCAGGGCGCGTTTCAGGCCATCGTGCAGGCCTTCATGCGCAGCCCGCGGAGCGTCCTGCTGCGCGGGTCCGGGAATGGCGGTCTCCTCAACCCTGGGCGGCAGTTGCGCCACGTGCCCGGCATCGCCGGAGAGGTTGCCAGCAGCCAGATCCGGCGCGTGACGTGCAAGGTCGTCGCGACGGATGCAGCGGCCACCGGTCATCACCGCCAGCCGCACCACCACCCGTTCCATTTCCAGCAGGTTGCCGGGCCAGTCGTGCGCACACAGGGCTTCCATCACATCGTCGCCCAGCACGTGCGGATTGAATCCATGCAGCTCCAGCGAACGCGCCGCCAGCGCGCCGATGTCCTCCACCCGTTCGCGCAGTGGCGGAATATCCACGGTCAGGAACTCCAGTCCGGCCAGCAGGGCACGCGAAAACTGCTTCTCCCTCACTCGTTGTTCCAGGTCCGCGCTGGTCGAAGCGATCACCCGTATGGGGCCGGCCACCTGCGCTTCGGCATGGCCCGCAGGCAGCCCACGCATGCGGTGTGACAGCTGGCCCTGCAGCGGTGCCGGCAGTTCGTCGACTTCATGGAAGTACAGCGTTCCGCCCTGCGCGCGCGAGAACCAGTCGCCGGCTTCGCCCTGTGGGTGGACACAGTTCACTTCGACAAACGGGCCCTGCCGGTACG
>DQIG01000001.1:12341-16585 GCA_003525885.1 Stenotrophomonas sp. | reverse complement strand
GCTGTGCAGGGCGGCGGCCAGTTCCATTTTCTCGGTACCGAATTCGCCGCGCAGCAGGACCGGCAGCGGGCTGGCCGCCGCGCGTTCGACGAATTCGTCCATCTGCTTCAACGCCTCACCGGCGCCGACCAGCAGCAGCGGTCGGCTCAGCACCTGTTCGGCCCAGGCCTTGGCTTCGTAGCGCTTGATGAGGTGTGCGCAACGCTGGGCAAACTGCTCCCCCAACGCCAGGGCACTGCCATCCAGCCGCCCTTCTTCGCCTTCCAGATGCAGTTCACCCAACACCTCGCCGCCATAGCGGATCGGCAGGCACTGGCTGGCGCCCGTCCTGTCGTCCGCTACCGCCAACGGCGCCGGGTCCGGATGGCCGGTGCTGGAACCGCGCAGGCGGACGCTGCCGCCACGCAACGCGTGGTGTTGCGAGAACTCCTTCACGAACGCGCCCAACAGGTCGGGCAACGACCGGTGGGGTCGATAGGCGCGCTGCAACATCTCACTGACTTGCCTGTGCATTGAAACTCCCCTTTCGAATGGCAACCCGCTGCCGTTGCAGCGGGTGATCGCGCAATGGGTACCGTGCGGCTTCATTGCGTGATGCTGCGACGCCCCCGCCGCGCCTCGCGCCAGCCACAGCACACGCAGGTGAACGTGCACACTGTCCGCCCCCAGCCCCCAGGGGATTGCCGTCGGTAGGTCGACGATGCGGACGTCGGACGGATCCCGGTTCCTTTTGCGCAGGCACGCGCATTCGACTCCGGGATTATCGAGAGCGAGTTTCATTAAAATCGTGATGATAATGACGTGAATATCGGGGATTATCTTTCCCAGCGAGGCAGCACGAGAAATGGATAGCCACAATCTCTATCCGGAACATGCCCGCTGCGGATCTGCGGCATGATGGATGCCTTGCCATGATCGGGAACCTGCCATGCCACTGGGATTCATCGGCCTGGGCGTGATGGGCACGCCGATGGCGGGGCACCTTGCGCGGGCCGGGCACTCCGTGCTGGGCTGGTCCCGCTCCGATCGCAACCACGAGGCGGCGTCCATCGCCGGCGTGCAGCCCATCGCGCAACGGCAGGACGTGTTCGATGCCTGCGCGACGATCCTGCTCATGCTGGCCAACGATGAGGCCATCGACAGCGTGCTGGATCGGAACACGCCAGCCTTTCCTGCCCGCGTTCAAGACCGCCTGGTGATCAACATGGGCACCAGCTCGGCGGCCTATTCACAGGCGCTGGCCGAACAGATCCGCGCGGCGGGCGGGCGTTATGTGGAGGCACCGGTCTCCGGCTCGCGGGTGCAGGCGGAATCGGCCCAGCTGGTCATCATGCTGGCCGGCGACGCTGCTGACGTTGCAGAGGCGTCGCAACTGCTTGCGCCGCTCGGCCGGCAGTGCGTCGCATGCGGCCAGGTGCCAGCGGCGCTGCGCATGAAGCTGGCGGTGAATCTGTACCTGATCACGCTGGTCACCGCGCTGGGCGAGGCCGTGCACTTCGCAGAGGTCCACGGCATTGCCCTGGAGCGCTTCGCCGAGGTACTCAACGCCGGGCCGATGGCCAGCGAGGTATCGCGGATCAAACTGGACAAGATGATCCAGCAGGATTTCGCGGTCCAGGCCTCGATCACCGATGTCCTGAAGAACAGCGGCCTGGTGGCTGGGGCCGCGCATGAGGCAGGCATGCAGGCGCCCCTGATCGACGCCAGCGATGCACTGTTCGCACGGGCGCAGCAGATGGGGCTGGGCGGGCTGGACATGGCGGCCGTGCTGCAGGCGATCCGGGGCAACCCACCGGCCGTTGGCGGCGTCTGATCCGGATTCATCTTCCGGCACCACAGCGGTCCCTGCCCGCTGCTATATTCAGTCCAGCTCGGCAGGCATGGTGCCTGCCCTCGAATCACAGGGAGTTGGACATGGGTCTGGTACAGGCGGTGAAGGGTGCGGTCGGTGGTGTGCTGGCCGACCAGTGGAAGGACTTCTACACCGTGCCGACAGGCCTGCCCTCGACGGCGGCCCTGTTCGCGGCGGTGCCGCGCGGCACCAACGCCGGCCGCGGTTCCAACACCAGCGGATCGTCCAACATCATCACCAACGGCTCGAAGATCATCGTGCCGGAAGGCTATGGCCTGCTGCTGTTCCAGGACGGCGCGATCACTGCGTTCGTCGCCGAACCGGGTGGCTATGAGTGGCGTTCGGACGATCTGAACTCGCAGTCGATCTTCGCCGGCGACGGCCTGGTCAGCACCTTCATCAAGCAGAGCTGGGAACGCTTCAAGTTCGGCGGCCAGCCGGGCTCGCAGCAGGCAGCGTATTTCGTGTCGCTCAAGGAACTGCCGGACAACCGCTTCGGTACCCAGTCGGAAATCTACTGGGACGACGGCTTCCTCAACACCCAGGTGGGTGCAGTCACGCGTGGCTCGTACACGCTGAAGATCGTCGATCCGATCCTGTTCGTGAAGAACTTCGTGCCAGCCAGCTACCTGCAGCCGGGCCAGGTGTTCGACTTCACCGACCTGGACAACGCCGCCGCCAGCCAGCTGTTCAATGAAGTGGTCGGTTCGCTGGCCCCGGCCTTCAGCCTGTATACCAACGACCCGGGCAAGGGCAACCGCATCACCAAGCTGCAGCAGGACTCGCTGGGCTTCGCGCAGAGCCTCTCGGCAGCCGTTGAACAGGGTTACCAGTGGAAGTCGGACCGTGGCCTGGCCATCGTCAAGACCGCCATCGTCTCGATCGAATACGACGCCAACACCCGCGAACTGCTGAAGACCGTGCAACGCGCCGATGCCCTGTCGGGTTCGCGCGGTAACTCCAACCTGCAGGCCAGCGTCGCCCAGGGCATCCAGTCGGCCGGCGAGAACGGCGGTGCGGCCGGCCTGGTCGGTGTTGGCATGGCCTCGGGCATGTTCGGTGTCGGCGGCATGCAGCAGCCGGTCACCCCGGCTGCCGACGATCCGGTGGCCAAGCTGAAGAAGGCCAAGGAAATGCTGGACCTGGGCCTGATCACCCAGGGCGACTATGACGCCCTGAAAGCCAAGGCACTGGGCCTGTAACAGCAGGACGCACAACCAACATGTCCGATCCCCGAAACGGCCCACCGCCGCTGCCCGGATCCGCGCCCGCGACGCCGCCGCCCTTGCCGGCGGCGTCATTGAATGGGCCCGGTTCGCCGCAGGACGTCCCTCCCCTGCCCGGCAGCTTCCCGCTGGACACCTCGAAACTGCCACAGGCGATCCGCGATGAAGTGGAAGCGCCCGATCCCGTGGCCATCGATACCTCGGCCAGCGAGCTGAAGGACGGCCTCAACCGCTGCCCGAAGTGCGGCGCCACCGACATCCGGCCGAAGGCCGGCACCGACATCCTCGTCTGCCTGTACTGCCGTCACGAATGGCATGGCGCACGCGTCGAAGAGGAATTCGGGCTGGGTGAGGCCATCGACCAGCTGCGCGGTACGGTCATCGCCTCCGGCGCACGCGACATCGATGCCGACACCTCGGCGCTGATGACGTTCAAATGCACCGGTTGCGGCGCCGAAGTCACGGTCAATACCGAGAGTACGATGACAGCGCGCTGCCACTGGTGCCGCCATGTATTCGGCGTCAACGAGCAGATCGCCAACGGCGCGGTGCCCGATGCGGTGCTGCCCTTCCATATCAGGAAGGACGATGCGGTCGCGCGTATCCGCCAGTTCGTCGACAAGCGCCGCATGTTCGCGCTGAAGGCGTTCAAGGAACAGTTCACCCCGGAAAACGTGGTGGGCGTGTTCCTGCCCTACATGATCGTCGACAGCAATGTCAGCGCGGCCGTGGCCGGCAAGGGTGAAATCCAGACCCGGCAGTACACCGTGGGCAGCGAGAAGAACAAGCGCACCCTGTACGACGCCGATGTCTACCAGATCGAGCGCCAGGTCGACTTCACCGTCGATGACCTGCCGCTGGAATCCTCGGCCGAGCGCGGCAATCTCGATACCCGCGCCAACACCAACAACATCATCAACACCATCCTGCCGTTCGACACCAAGAACGCGGTGAAATGGAACGCTTCGTACCTGGCCGGCTTCACCTCTGAAAAGCGCAACCTCGACGTGGAGAAACTGCGGCCGCGGCTGGAAGACCAGCTGCTGTCGATCGCCCGCTCGCAGGTGGAGGGTTCGGTGAAGCGTTACAACCGTGGCGTGCGCTGGGAACAGGAGCAGCTTGAAGTACATGGCACCCGCTGGGTGTCGATGTACCTGCCGGTGTGG
>DQIG01000001.1:11639-12181 GCA_003525885.1 Stenotrophomonas sp. | reverse complement strand
CCTGCCGGTGTGGCTGTACTCGTACCACCAGCCCGGCAGGAACGGCGGCATGCTGCACTACATCGCAGTGAACGGCCGTACCGGCGAAACCATGGGCAGCGTGCCCGTGCAGCAATGGAAGATGCTGCTGGCGGCACTGGCCACCGGCACCGTCATTGAAGCCCTCGCAATTGCCTTCCTGGTGGCATCGACATGAGCGACGACAGTGGCCTCTGGCTGTTGGCGGCAGGTCCGGCCGGCGCAACCGCGCTGTACTGGGCGTTGTACCGCTATTACCGCAACACCGACAAATCGCACTCCTTCGAGCACGAGACCGAGATCGAGGCCAAGCCGGTCACTGGCTCGGACCAGCAGGTCGGCCGGGTCACCGGCACCGAGGAGAAGCGCATCCGCGGTGACAACGTGTACGAGTACCGGAAACGGGTGGTAAGAGTGGAGCCCGACCAGTAGCGCCAGGCTATGCCCGGCGGCGGGTAGCGCCGGCCGCGGGCCGGCATTCCCTCGGTCTCTGGACGTCAAAGGGGAGCCGGCCAGCGGCCGGC
>DQIG01000001.1:11125-11481 GCA_003525885.1 Stenotrophomonas sp. | reverse complement strand
GGCCAGCGGCCGGCACTACCTATCAACCGGCCTGCCCCAGCCGCACCTTCAGCTGCTGGATCTCCTGCTCGCTCACCCCGATCGACTTCAGGTAGCCTTCCGCTCCACCGTACTCGCTGTGTAGCGCCGCCAGGAACTGCTCCATGTTGTCCGGCGCGGTACCGGCCATGCCCGCCATCTTGCGACCGATCTCCGGGTTCTGCTTGACCAGCGCCATGATCTGCGCGTTCATCGCGCTGTCCTTCGGCTGCCCCTCCAGGTAATGCGCGGAGATCGCGTAGTTGTGCACGATCTCGGCCTTCGGCACACCGGCCAGGTCCAGCAACAGGCCGGCGATGATGCCGGTGCGGTCCTTG
>DQIG01000001.1:0-10979 GCA_003525885.1 Stenotrophomonas sp. | reverse complement strand
GATGATGCCGGTGCGGTCCTTGCCGGCCGTGCAATGGAACAGCACCGCACCGTCCTGCTGCGCTGCGATGCGCTGGAACACCTGCTTGAACTGCGGCTGGCTGTGGCCCAGCCACTGCACGTAGGCTTCGCCCAGCGAATCCGGGAAGCTGGCCATCATCTTCTGCAGGTCCATCTTCTCGGTACCCATCAGCGAGATGCGCTGATAGGCGAAGCGATCGTCCTTGGCCAGCAGGTCCGGCGACTGTGCCTCCTCATCGGCGGTGCGCAGATCGATGTCCAGCTTCACGCCCGCGGCGACCAGGGCATCACGGTCGGCATCGGTCAGGCGGCCGAGATCGGCGGTACGCACGAACGCATCGGCCGGAATCGGGCCGTGGCGGCCCTGCAGGCCGGCGAACGTGCGCACGTTCCAGGCGCCTTGCAGCGGGATGACCCGCTGTGCGTCGGCGGCGACAGGCTTCACATTGGCGGCGGTCGTCGCCTTCGTGGAAACGGCCAGTGGCGCATCGGCGGCAACAGCTGTCGCGGCCATCGGCAGGCTCAGAATCAGGGCCAGGGCGAGTTCGGCATGGCGGTTCTTCATGGGGTTCTCCGTTCGAATCAGAAGTTGACGGCCATTTCCAGGCCGAAGGTACGCGGGTCGTTGAAGATGCCGCTCTGGCCCAGCGCCGCGCTGTTGATCTTGTAGAACAGGTGCTGCTCATCCAGCAGATTGCGTGCCCACAACGAGAACGACATCGTGGTGCCGGTGCTGTTGACCGGCACATCCACCAGCGCCACCCGTGCATTCACCACGAACGAGCTGTCGGTGAGCATCTGGTCGTACTCGCTGGTGTAGTAACCATCGGACCAGTTGCCATCCACATGGAACTTCAGTGCCGAGAAGTTGGCGAACGGCACCAGGTAGTCCACCGACAGACTGCCCGCGTTCTTCGGGGCCAGCAGCGGCTGCACGGTCACCTGTACGCCGGCACCGAACGGATCCGTTGCAGTCTGCGCATCGATCTTCGTATAGGCGTAGTTGAGGCCGAGGGTGAGGTTGTCCACCGGCATTACGTTGAACTCCAGCTCCGCACCGCGCGACTTTCCATCGCTCAGCGCATTGGTGGTGACCATGGTGGTGCGGGTTTCACCACTGTTCGGGTCGAACGGCAGCGAGAAGTCCATCTGCTTGTGCGCGATGGTCGAATCGAACACAGCCAAGTTCAGGCGCGCGCGGTTGTCCCAGAACTGCGATTTGAAGCCCAGTTCGTAGGCCGTCACCTCTTCCGGTCCAAAAGCGCTGTAGTTGGTGGAGCGCGAGTTGGCACCACCGGCCTTGAAGCCGGTGCTGTACTTGGCATAGACCATCGCGTGCTCGCCAAGATCGTAGGCGACGTTGACCATCGGATCGAAGCGGCTCCAGCGGTCCTTGAAGGCAAGGTTTGTCGCCGCGCCATTGACGATGTACAGGCTGCCTTTCTTGTCGTCACGCGTGTACCGACCGCCTGCAGTCAGGTGCAGGCGCTGCAGTGCTTCTGGCGTCCAGGTGGCCTGGCCGAACACACCCAGGCTGTCGGTCCACGCCTTGCTGGCACGGTCGATCCGCACGCGGGAAAGATCCAGCGGATTGGTCGCCGGGTTCACTGTATAGCTGTTGCCACCCGGCCCCCACACCAGCATGTTCGGGGTCTGCGCATTGTCGCCGGCAGTCTCGTGGTAGTAGAACGCACCGCCGAGGAACTGCACCTGCGAGGTGTTGCCGATCAGCTGGAATTCCTGGCTGTACTGGTGCTGGTAGACCTGCGCCAGGCTGTAACGCCCGAACGGCGTGCCGGCGCCGCCATAGGCCGAGATTGCATCGACCAGGCCCATGTCGAATTGGCCCTGGGTCAGCTCGCGGTAGGAACTGATCGATTTCAGCTCAAGGTTGTCATTCAACACCCACGACAGGTTCAACAGATGGCCACTGGTGCGGCCGATGTTGTCTTCCTGCGGCCCACCCAGGATGGCGCTGTCGCGGCGGTCCTGGCTGGCACCGGCTTTCTGCAGCGGGCTGAGGTAGGCGCCCGGCACCAGCACCTGTGTGTGGTATGGCGTGGTAGCGTCATAGGAGCGATCGAACGCGTACAGCAGCGAGAAATCATCACTTGGCTGCCACAGCGCGCTCAGGCGTGCGCCGCGCTTGTCGTAGCTGTTGAAGTCGCGCTCACCGCGCATCGGGTTGTCGGTGGTGCCACCGCGCCTGGCCTGCACGGCGTCGATCTTGAAGCTGACGTCACCCACCTTGGGCAGGTCCACGTGCAGTGCGCTGTTGTAGCCGCTGAAGTTGGACACCCCCGTGCTGACGCTGCCACCAAACTCGCCGGTCGGCGCCTTGGTCACGATACTCACCGCGCCACCTTCGGTATTGCGGCCGAACAGCGTGCCCTGCGGGCCCTTCAGCACTTCGATGCGCTCCACGTCGTAGAGCATGCTGCCCAGGCCCTGCGCGCGGCCCATGAACACGCCATCGACGTAGATGCCTACACCGGCATCGCGCGCAGGCTGGTTGGCGTCGCCGGAGGCGCCGATGCCACGGATGCCGATATTCAGGGCAGAGCTGCGGGTGGCGAACGGCGTGACCCGCAGCGACGGGATGGAACCATCGGACAGGCTGCCGAGCGAAATCGCGCTGCGGTCCTTCAGCGCTTCGGCATCGACCACCGACACCGAGATCGGTGTCTCCTGCAGGTTGGTGGCGCGCTTCTGTGCGGTCACCATCACCTGATCAAGGGCAACCACGGTGCGCGCGGCATCAGCAGACGCGCTGGCATCGGCGCCAGGACTGTCTTCGGCATGGGCCAGCGCCGGCAGAGCGGCGGCGATGGCGAGGGTGAGCAACGGGCGGTGCAACGTGGCGTGGCGCATCGGACTCATTCGCGGAAGGAGAAGACCGGCGCAGTCTGGGAGCCGGGAATTACAAATGAATGACCGTTCATTCACACCTTTTGTGACGTACTATCCCGCCTCTGGACGCCCTGACCTCATGCAATGACGCCTAAATCCGCCGTAGCCCTGACTTCCGAAGATCCCGCTGCGGCCCATGCCGAGGCCCAGCGCCGCCGCATCCTCGACGCCGCGCAGAAGTGCTTCATCATCCGCGGCTTCCATGCCGGATCCATCGGCGACATCGCTGCCGAGGCCGAGATCAGCCAGGGGCTGATGTACCGCTATTTCGCCAACAAGCGCGCCCTGATCCTGGCCCTGATCGAGCGCCAGCTGCGCCACGACCAGGCCTCGATCAGCGCGATGCCGGCCGCCTCCGACCTGGTGGATGGGCTGCTGGAGTGCTACCAGCAATGGGCGCGCGGCGAGGTACTGCCGATCCACGGCAATGCCATCGCCAGCGTGGCGCTCTACGCGGAGATCAACGCCGAGGCACACCGCGATCCGGAGCTGGCCGGCGTGCTGCGTACCCATGACAAACAGACCAGCGCGGCCATCCATGCCTGGCTGCGCCAGCGCGATGCAAGCCTTGGCCGGGCGCTGGACGAAGAACAGATTGCCGGGCGCACCCTGCTGCTGCGGCTGCTGGTGGAGGGCCTGGCGATGCGCGCGGTACGCGACCCGGAACTTCCGGCGGCCCGGCTGCGCGCCCTGCTGGCCGATGCCATCGGGCGGGTGATGGCCGATTGAGCCACCCTCACACCGCCTCCCGCCCCACCGGCTGGATACTCGCGCGGTCCACCTTCCCGAGGCTCCTGCGATGGCTGCCGTGCTTGCCCGTACCTGCCTGTCCGCGCTGTGCTGCTTGGCGCTGCCCGCCCTGGCCCAGGATGCCTCGTTCCGCATCGGCGAACAGGCCACCGGCACCGGCCAGACCACCCGGTCGAGCAGCACCGAGACCCGGAACAGTGGCTCGATGACCACGCAGACCACGACCAGTGGCAGCTCGCAATCCGAATCGCGCAGCGAAAGCAAAGACATCGATGTGGGCTTCGGCGTCCACGACCACAACGAAGATTGGGGCCATGACCGCCGGCGCGATGACCGCGATGTGCGCGACAGCGATCTGTTCGGCAGCTGGACACTGGGCCAGGAGAACGGCAGCAACTGCACCATCGAGCTGAAGAACATGGAGTGGTTCGGTGGCTACAGCGCCTATGTGCCTGCCGGCTGCCCGGATGGCTTCTTCTCGGCCAACCGCTGGGTGCTGTCGGGCAACCAGCTGCTGCTGACCGACACCAGCAACACCGTATTCGGGCGCTTCCGCGCGTCGGGCGGCGGGCGCTGGACGGGGTACCGTGAATCGGATGGGGCGCGCTTGTATCTCAATCCCAAGGGGCGCTGAAGTGTCCTGTCCCCGCAACCCGCCTGGCATCGCCCGTTGGCTGCTGCTGGCAGCGCTGCTGCCCGGCGCGGTAGTCGATGCAGCACCCGCAGCAACACCGCCGTTGGCACCGGTCGAGGCGCGCGTACCATTCGTGCCCGCGCCGTTCACCGGCAGTGACGGTGCACGTCATCTTGCCTATGAACTGCATCTCAGCAATTTCTACGGCGACACCGGCACGCTGCGGCCGCAAGGGCTGCAGGTGTTCGCGGACAGCTCTCCCTCGCCACTGCTGAGCATGGACGCCAGTGCATTGGCCGCATGGGCGCGCCCTGTCGCTGCAGATGGCGCGCCACCATCGATCGCGGCCGGCAAGCGTCTGGTCCTGTTCGTCTGGCTGACACTGCCAGCGGAAGCACCAATTCCCCAGGTGCTCCGCCACCACATCGATTTCGCCACGGAAAAGGCCGGAATCACCACGCTTGATGGCGCCGCGGTCGACGTCGCCACACCGGCGCTGCCGGTGCTCGGGCCACCCCTACGCGGTGGCCGCTGGCTCGCGCATGAAGGCCCCGGCGCCGCGCAGTCGCACCATTGGGGCAGCCTGGTGGCGGTGAATGGCGCGCTGACCATCCCGCAGCGGTTCGCACTCGATCTGGTTGGTGTGGACGCAAAGGGCCGCGCGGTCCATGCCACTCCCGAGCGCCTTCAGAGCACCCGCCACCCGGATTGGGTGGGCTACGCCGCGCCGGTGATTGCCGTGGCGGACGGTGTGGTCCGCGATGTACGCGATGGCGAGCCGGAGCATCCTCCGCTGACCCCGCAACCCGAGCCGGCATCCCTGACCAGCCACGGCCTGTTCGGCAATTACGTGGTGCTGGAAATTTCGCCGGGGGTGTTCGCCAGCTATGCCCACCTGCGCACGGGCAGCATCAAGGTGAAGCCCGGCCAGCGCGTGCAGCGCGGGCAGGCGCTGGGTGAACTGGGCCAGTCGGGCAACTCCGCGGCGCCCCACCTGCACTTCCAGCTGTCCAACGGTGTCCGCTTCGAAGGCTCGGAGGGCATTCCCTATGTCTTCGATCGGTTCCAGTATTTCGGCCCGGAAACCGAGGCGCAGCTGTTCGGCCAGGGTGAGCCCTGGACCGCGCTGCCCGCAGAGCGACGCCAGCAGCAACTGCCACTCAACGATGTGGTGATCGGCTTCTGATAGATCGCGGACAGGGGTTCGCCGGTGCTGCGCGGCCACGATCCAGCAACGCCCGCCATCGGCAATGTGTGAGTCCGATCACAGCGCTGATCAGGGCCTGCCAGGACTCACACCCACATCACCCTTCCGTGGCGATAGATAACACCTGCTGACGTAACCTGATGCCGACGCCAGCCGTTACTGCCCTCGCCCCCAGCCACGCCACGCGCCATGGACGAAGCCGACCGACTGCTTGAAATCGACAGACTCAGCCTGCTCGATACGCCGCCCGAGCCGGTGTTCGATGCCATCGTCGCCGCGGCCCGCGCAGCGACCGGCATGACCATGGCGCTGATCTCGGTCGTGGCCGACGAGCGCCAATGGTTCAAGGCCAACATCGGGCTGGAGGGCGTCAGCGAGACGGCCCGCGAGATTTCGTTCTGCACCCATGCGATCCGCCAGGACGAACTGTTCGAGATTCCCGACGCGCGCCAGGACCCTCGCTTTTCCACCAATCCGCTGGTGACCGGCGGCCCGCGCATTCGCCACTACGCCGGTATCTCGCTGGGCTCGGCGCATGGGGCGCGCATCGGCACGCTGTGCCTGCTCGATGCCATGCCGGGTGTGCTGTCACCGTCGCAGCGCGAGCTGATGGTGCACCTGGCCCGGGTCACCACCCAGGTGCTGGAACAGCGCAGCACGCTGCTGGCACAGGTGGGCCAGGCCAAGGCGTTGCATCGTGAACTGAAGCGCAGCGAGGATTTCCTGGAGCGCACCAACCGCGCCGCGCGCGTCGGTGGCTGGGAGCTGGACCTGGCCGGCAACGAGGTGCGCTGGACCCGCGAGACCAAGCTGATCCACGGCGTACGTGCCAACTACCAGCCCACGCTGGAAACGGCCCTGTCGTTCTATCGCCAAGACAGCCGCAACATCATTCGCACCGCCGTGCAGCGCTGCATCGATGAAGGCACCTCGTGGGAAGTGCAGCTGCCAATGACCACGGCCGACGGGCGCAGCATCTGGACCCGCGTCGTCGGCAGCCGCCAGCAGGTGAATGGCCGCCCGCGCCTGGTCGGTGCCATCCAGGACATCACCGAAGAGCGCGCCGCCCTGGATGCGCTGGAGGCGAGCGAGACCCGCTATCGGCGGTTGTTCCATTACAGCCTGGGCCTGATCTGCACGCATACGCTGGAAGGCGTGCTGACCTCGGTGAACCCGGCGGCGGTGCAGTCGCTGGGTTTCGATGAGGGATACATGGTCGGTCGCAGCCTGTGTGACCTGATGCCAGCGGAGAAGCGTGCCGCCTTCAAGGCGTATCTCGCACGCATCGCGGCCAACCACACCGATGCCGGCGTGATCGAACTGATCGCCGCTGATGGCACCCGCCACTTCTGGGCCTATCACAATGTGCTCGACAGCGAAGCCAATCCCCCCTACGTGCTGGGCCATGCGCAGGACGTGACGGCACTGCGGATGCAGGAACAGCAGCTGCGCGAGATGTCGTTCAAGGATCCCCTCACCCAGAGCTACAACCGCCGCTTCCTGCCCCGCCTGGACGAACTGGCCGACCAGCCATGGGCCTGCCTGATGTTCGATCTCGACCATTTCAAGCAGATCAACGACACCCAGGGCCACGCCCGCGGCGACACCGTGCTGGCGGAGTTCGCCGCGTTCCTGCGCGCTCCGCTGGGCGCCGCAGAACATGTGGTGCGCATGGGTGGCGACGAGTTCATGGTGGTATTGACCTCGCCGCCGCCGGGGCGGCTGGGCGCGCTGGAACAGTGGTACATGCAGCAGGCCGGCCGCTCGCCTACGCCGTTCTCGCTGGGTGCGACCCACCATGCACCGGGCGAGTCGGTGGCCGACACGCTGCAGCGTGCCGACAGCCGGCTGTATCGCGAGCGATCACGGGTGCGCCGCGATACAAGACCACTCGAGGACTAGGCGCGCCCTCGGATGCAGTCTGATCCTACGATGGAACGGGGCGCCTCATGCAGAGCGGGGGGCCCAGCCCGACTGCCGATCAAGCAGTCCATCCAGCATCAGCAAGCGTGGAGATCGCTTCAACAGCCGATCCAGGAAAATGCCGATCCCCGCTCCACCCACACTGTACTCATTGCAGATCCGGTGGTGTGCCGGGCCTGCGAATGCCATCCCGACAGGCATTGGAATGGCATGTTGCGCGATGGCCTCGGCGTGATGGAACGCCGCATTCGCGTAGCGCTCATCCCGCAGGAAGTGGGCCATATCCAGCAGGTATTCGCCGAAACCGGCATTGCCACTTTCCTGCCACAGCTTGTTGGTCACCCTTGAGCGAACCGAATAGGCACACTCCAGGGCGATGTCGCGATAGCGCACCTCACCGGTTGCCGCGAAATGCCGAAGGCAGGCGGCACCGATGCCGGCTGCACCGAAGCGCGTGTGCGGGGAGTTGCTCGCGTTGGCGGGGGCTCCGGCCAGATTTTTCCAGAACAGGCGCCCGGCTACGCGGACGCCGTGGGAAATATCGAAATCCAGCGCCTCCGATGCTGCGCGCAGGAAGCGAGCGTCGCTGCTGGCCACGCCCAGGTAGGTGAGAAACAGCGCAATCCCGGATTGACCATCGCCCAATCCAAGAAAGACCTTCCCCTGCCAGGACCAGCATCGCCCCTGGGAAGTCAGCAGGGAATTCTCAAGCAGGCGCTCGCCGATGCTGATCGCTGCAGAAAGGTGCGCGCTGTCACCGGTGGCCTGCCAGAAGTGCAGCTCCATCAACCCTTGCCCGGCCGCACCAAAGTACAAGCTGGGCGTTGTCTGTGCGTCGCCCGATTGAGCGATGCGGGCACGCATCCGCATCGCAGCCTCGGGCCTCCCGGCCTGCAACAACAGCAGGCAGACACCGGCAATCCCGGAGTACAGTCCTGGCGGGCACCGCTCGCTGACCGCCCTGTTCTGGATCCAGTCAAGGATTTCCGGGGCCAGGTGCCCTTCATGCTGCAGCAGGAACCACGCGGTACCGGTTGCGCCAAACTGAAGGGACACGGGATTGGTGAAGAACAGCTGCGGTCCTGCTGGCCAGAGGCGATCTTCGCGCCCAGTGTCCGCAACGGAGTGCAGATAGTCCGTCAGGCCCGAAAGGATGTGCTGCAGGCCCTTGCAGGTTGCAGGCATTGGCGCCGGCGCGGCCAGCAACTCCTGGCGGGACGGGAACATCACCCGGCGTGGCGATGGCGTCTCGATTCTCCGGAGCGCCTCCAACGCCATGGCAATGTCCCAGCGCCTGTCCGCATCCGGATCGGTCAGGCCGGTCACGATATCGCGCAGAGCGGCAGGCAGGCCCAGATCGGCCAGCACCTGCGGCAGCTTTCCATCGATGATCTGCGCGCGCGCCAGATCAAGGCCGGAGGCACAGAAGGTGAGCATATCCAGGATCAGCACGCCCAACGCGTAGTGATCCTCCTGCACCGTCGGCCTGCGCGACGCACGCTGTTCCGCAGACGCATAGCCGGGCGTCCACCCTTTCACCCAACGGTCGTCAACACCGATCTCATGCGCGAACTCCAGGTCGATGAACTTCACGTGCCCAGTAGCCGTGAACATCACATTGCTACGGGTCAGGTCGCGCAGCACGACGCCGCGCGAGTGAATGATGGACAGCGCTTCGCCGATGCGGATGATCTTCTCGCGGATCCGGCCGAAACCATCGGCTGCTGTCTGCAGTTCCTCGGAGAAGTAGAAATCCATCGCGCTGTCCCACAGCGTCGAAGCCTCCAGTTGTTCCTCGACAAGGAACCAGTTGTTCCATTCCTTGAACAAGGCCACGAACTCGGGCACCAGGCCGGTGCCGGACAGCTTCTGCAGGATTCGGGCCTCACGCTGGATACCCCCCAAAAGCACGTGCGGTGCAGCGACCGGCATTGCCCCTGCAAAACCGCGCACCTCGCGAATTACGATCCGCTGGCCGGTTTCGGTATCCACGCCATGATAGATACCGCCGGTTCCATTGAACTTAAGCGCGCCCAGCACCCTGTAGCGCTGATTGAGAAGGATATCCGCCGGGGGCGGGTCGGCCGCAGCGTTCTGCAGATGGTCGACCGGGTCCGTGCATCCAGGGGGAAGCCGGAAGTGAGCTCCGCGCACGTCGTCGTGCCAAGAGCCATCCTCCAACCTGAACCCCTGCTGCCGGTTGCCGTAGATGTCGGGTCGAAAGCCCTCTGCATGGGCGCCGTAGCGATAATAGACAACGCTGCTGCCCTTGTAGGGCCGATCAGTAAGAATGTGCGGTCCACCCAGGTGCTGCGTGCGCAAATGCAGCTGCTCAAGCAGGCCGAGGAACTGGGCCTCGTCTGCAGGATAGAGTGTGATGAACTTTCCGAGCTGGAACCTCGACCAGCCCTTTCCAAGCGACATCGCCAGCATGCGCGGATCGGAGCAGAACTTGAACATGGCACCCACGGCCGCGATCTCCTCGCATGCAAGCACAATGGTTTCTTCGGCGTTCTCCGGGATGCTGGATATGTGGATCTTCCAACCATGGGAGCGGCTCTGCCATCCTGGCGGCCGGCATTGCGTCCAGAATCCGTGCGGCTGCAGCCGCCAGTCGGCTGGCAGCAGGCGGCGTGCAATCGATGAGTACTCTTCCGTCGGCGTATAGCGTTCGATGTTCTCGAAATGGACATCGTCCATCAACGTATACATCCGTGCCGTTGTATCGACCACGAAGAACCTCCCTGTCGCCCTGTCCGGGCCGGAATGATCCGGAGCTACCCGCAAGCCGGGACTACCCGCCAGATCGCGTGCAAATGCGCCGCCAACAGATGCCGGCGGCGCACGTTGGATCAACTACCCCATGCTGCCGAAAACCGCGCTTCGGCAACGGGCAGTGAAATCGATCAGGCTTGATCCATGCCGTCTTCGATGCCTGCGTCCGAGCTGATTATCGACAGGCAGGCGGTGCAGGTCTCAGAGATATCGAGGCACTCGATTTCAAGGGCCTGCAGAGCAAGTACATTGTTCATTCGTCACTTCCTTATTCAATTGAGGATGAACACTGCTGAATACGGCGCGCGCAATAATTATTCACAACAAATACCCGCGCCGCGTATTTCTTATAATAGCAACAGGTTTTTGATGTCAAATCGAATTATCAAGCTTCCATTTATTCATCAGCGCGCACGCCCGTTCATTCCTACTCCGCCGCCAATGCCTGCATCGGGTCAAGCTGCGCGGCGCTGCGTGCGGGAAAGTAGCCGAAGCCAAGCCCGATCGCAGACGAACACGCCAGCGCAGCGAGCACCGGCCCTGGCGTGAACAGGAACGGCACACCCAGTGACAGCAGGCTGGACAGCGCACCCACGGCGAAGGCCAACAGCACGCCCAGTACGCCACCGAACAGGCAGATCAGCACCGCCTCGATCAGGAACTGGCGCAGGATGTCGCTCTGCCGCGCCCCCACCGCCAGGCGCACGCCAATCTCGCGCACGCGCTCCTTCACCGACACCAGCATGATGTTCATCACGCC
>DQIG01000066.1:2374-2876 GCA_003525885.1 Stenotrophomonas sp. | reverse complement strand
GGCATTCCCAATGGCAAGCAACCGCTGGCCGAAGCCCTGGATCTGGCGCTGGCCGCGACCAGCCAGGCCCAGCGCGATGCGCTGGCACAACGCTGGCTGCCACCCCCGCATTGGTCGGCATCGGCGCAGTTGGCGTTGAGCCAGGCCGAGAAGCGTGTGCTGGAGCAGCCGCTGAAGATCGGTTTCGCCCCGAATGCCGCGCCGCTGTCGTTCACCGGCGAGGATGGCCGGCCCAGTGGCCTGGCCAGCGAGTACCTGCAGCGCCTGATGCAGGCCGGTGCCAACCTGCAGGTCGAGAACAGCCACGACTGGTACGAGGTGCGTGAGAAGGCCCGTCGTGGTGAACTGCAGGCAGTGATGGGCATGCCCGCCGATTCGCGCTACCTGGGCCCGGATTGGGTCTTCAGCCAGCCCTTCATCAGCGTGCCGAACGTGATCGTCACACGGAACGACGGTGCGGCGCTGCTGGGACTGGCCGACCTGCAGGGCAAGCGCGTGCTGC
>DQIG01000066.1:920-2226 GCA_003525885.1 Stenotrophomonas sp. | reverse complement strand
CTGCAGGGCAAGCGCGTGCTGCTTTCCGATCCGGAGCGCCTGCGCCGCTACGTGCTGCTGCAGGCTCCGCAGGCCCGGATCATCGCCGCGCGCAGCGGCGAGCAGGCGTTGCAACGACTGCTCGATGGCGAAGCCGATGCCTATGTCGGCAATCTTGCGCTGGTCGATCACCTGCTGCGCAGCCGTTTCCCGGCGCGGCTGCAGGTGGCGGCTCCGGCCGGTTTCAATGACCAGCTGGCATTGGCGGTGGATCGACGACATGCAGCGTTGGCCACTACCTTCGACCGCCTGTTGCTGCAGATGGCCCCAAGCAAGCGCGAAGCGCTGCGCAACGCCTGGCTGGCAGTGGAGTACCGCAACGGCGTCAATTGGAACAACGTGCTGCGGTGGGCGATACCGGTGCTGCTGGTGCTGCTGACCGCGATGCTGGTGCATGGTGTCGGCCATTGGCGGTTGCGCCGTGAAGTGGCCGGACGCCGCCAGCTGGAACAGCGCCTGGCCGAGGTGACCGACAACCTGCCTGCGGTGGTGTACCAGGCGCGTCGCGACGCCGATGGCACGCTCAGCTTCCCGTTCATTGCCGGCGACCTGCCTGCCTTGTTCGGGATCACCCGGCAGCAGGCCGAACAGGATGCGAGGGTGTTGCTGGAACGCATCGAGGAAGAGGACCGCGCGCACATCCTGCACTCCATCGAGCAGGCCGCGCGCCAGTTCGCGCCGTTGATCCTGGAGTTCCGCCTGCGCAGCGATGGGGAAGGCGTGCGCTGGGTGCGCAGCCAGGCCCACCCCTACGGCGCTGAAGAAGGCGCGGTGATCTGGAGCGGCTACTGGGTGGATGTGAGCGAAGCGCGGATGCAGGCCGATGCACTGACGGCGGCGAAGGCGGAGGCGGAGCAGGCCGCCGAGGCCAAGTCACGTTTCCTGGCCACGATGAGCCATGAGATCCGCACGCCGATGAGCGGCGTGCTGGGCATGCTGGAAGTGCTGGCACATTCCCCGCTGGACAGCGAGCAGCAGCGCATCCTCGGCGTGATCGAGGATTCGGCGCAGATGTTGCGGCAGATCCTCGACGACATCCTCGACTACTCGCGGCTGGAAGCGGGTGCAATGCGCCTGGAACCGGTGCCGCAGCCGCTGCGGCCCCTGCTGGAAAGCGTGTGCCGGCTGCTGTCCGCACAGGCCAGCGCGCGTGGCCTGGCGCTGCACGTGCAGATCGATCCGCAGCTGGCCCCCGCCCACGAAGTGGATGGCGTGCGACTGCGCCAGATCGTGTTCAACCTGCTCAGCAATGCCATCAAGTTCACCG
>DQIG01000066.1:566-772 GCA_003525885.1 Stenotrophomonas sp. | reverse complement strand
GCAATGCCATCAAGTTCACCGCACAGGGCGAAGTACGCCTGCAGCTGGAGGTGCTGGGCCCGACCAGCGAAGACGGCGTGCAACCGCTGTGCCTGAGCGTGACCGACACTGGCATGGGCATCGCGCCGGAACAACTGCAGCACCTGTTCGCGCCGTTCACCCAGGCCGGCGCCTATATCCAGCGCGACCACGGCGGCACCGGCCTG
>DQIG01000066.1:0-405 GCA_003525885.1 Stenotrophomonas sp. | reverse complement strand
GCACCGGCCTGGGCCTGAGCATCTGCCAGCGCCTGGTGCAGATGATGCAGGGCGAACTGACCCTGCACAGCACGCTGGGCGAAGGAACCCGCGCCGAAGTGCGGGTATCGCTGGTGGAGGCTGGCAGCGAGGACGCGGCGGCACTGCTGGCCGAGCAGGACCAGACCGCGCTGCTGCCCGCCGCATTGCGCCAGGCGCGGGTGCTGGTGATCGAGGATCACCCGACCAACCAGGCGATGATGGCGTGGCGGCTGCAGCAGCTGGGCGTGCCCTATGTACTGCTGGGCGACGGCCAGCAGGCGCTGGACCGCTTGTCGACGGAGTCCTTCGATCTGGTCATTACCGATTGCCGCATGCCGGTGCTCGACGGGTTCGGCTTCACCCGCCTGCTGCGCGAGCGCGAGG
>DQIG01000208.1 GCA_003525885.1 Stenotrophomonas sp. | reverse complement strand
GGTGGCGCCACCGGTAGTCTGAGGCGCCGAAGCCGGCGACGGCGGCTGGTTGCTCAGGGCGCCCGGCACACCTTGCGGGCCATTGCTGGCGGTGCGTTGTTCGTTGGTCGACTGCTCGCTGCGCAGGGCTGGCTGGTCGGGGTTGAACTGTTCAGAGGTCGACTCGACCGCGCTGAAGTCCACGTCGGCGGACACTTCGGCTTTGTAGCGGTCATTGCCCAGCACCGGTTGCAGGATGTTGTGCACACGCTGGGTGAGCATGCTTTCCATGCGGCGGCTGTAGTCGAACTGCTTGCCGGCCTGGGTCAGTGCAGAGTTCTCGGCCTGGTCGGACAGCAGGTTGCCCTTCTGGTCCACCACGGTAATTTGCGACTTGCTCAACTCCGGTACGCTGGTGGCGACCAGGTTGATGATCGCCAGGACCTGGCCAGGCTCCAGGGAGCGGCCAGCAAACAGCTCGACCAACACCGAGGCGCTTGGCTTGCGTTCGTCACGCACGAACACCGAGCTTTTCGGAATCGCCAGGTGCACGCGGGCGCCCTTGACGTTGTTGAGGCTGGAGATGGTGCGCGCCAGTTCGCCTTCCAGGCCACGACGGTAGCGTGTGGCCTCCATGAACTGGCTGGTCCCCAGGCCCTGGTCCTTGTCGAGGATCTCAAAGCCGATGTTGGCATCGGACGGTGTCACGCCCGCAGCGGCCAGCTTCATGCGCGCACGGGCCACGTCGTCGGCCTTGACCAGCAACGCGCCAGAATTGGGTTCTACGGTGTAGGCGATGTCGGCGGCGGCGAGGGTTTCCATGATCTGCTTGGAATCCATGCCCGCCAGGCTGCCGTACAGCGGCCGGTAATCGGGTTGTTGCGACCACAACACCACGGCAAAACCAATCGCCACGCTGGCTGCCAGGCCGACCATCAGGCCCACCTGACGCAACATGGTCATTTCGGAGAGGTTTTCCAGGAACGACAGGCCAAACAGCGGCGGCTTGCCGTCTGCCTTGGCGGGTGCGTTGTCCACGACTGCTTCTGCCATGACTTAAATCTCGTCCTTAAACCGGCATCTGCATGATGTCTTGATAAGCCTGAACCAGCTTGTTACGCACTTGCGTCAACGCCTGGAAGGAGACGCTGGCCTTTTGCGAAGCGACCATCACATCGGTGAGGTCCACGCCGCTCTTGCCGATCTCGAAGGCGGTGGCCAACTGACTGGAAGCTTGCTGGGTGTCACTGACTTTGTTGATTGCCTGACCGAGCATGTCGGCAAAACTGCTTTGGCCCAATTCCGGCGCTGGCGCGACGGATTTCGGTTGAGCCATGGCATCCATTTGCATGGAGCGCATATCCAACATCAACCGATTGAACTCAATACCCTGGCTCATGACCTTCTCTCTCCGACGACCCGCAATTTTTTGACACTACGCAGCGGTTACTGGGGTGGTAGCAACAAGGGTGCCAGATCCGTGGCGACTCGTAAGAAAAGGCGACAAACCCTGTCGGCCTAACTTTTTGTCAGGTGGCGAAAAGGTAGGCTTCCACGTCCATCCCCGCATCGCGCATCTGCGCCAGCTTGTAGCGCAAGGTGCGCGGGCTGATGCCCAGGCGTTCGGCCGCTTCTTTGCGGCGGCCGCGCTCGGAACGCAGGGTGTCGATGATCATCTGGAATTCACGGCGCCGCAGGTCATCCCCCAAGGCACCGGCAGACTCGGCTTCGGCGACGACCGGCGCAGGCGCCAGGCTCGGCAACGGTGCAGCGCCACTGCCCATGGCCAGGCAGAAGTCCTGGGGCTGGATCAACCCGCCCTGCTGCAGAATCAGTGCACGCTGGATCGCATTGTCCAGTTCGCGCACGTTGCCCGGCCAGTCGTGCTCGCGCAGCGCCTGCAGCGCCGCGGCGGTGAGGCGTTTCGGCGGCGTATCCAGCTTGCGTGCGGCGGCGGCCAGGAAGGTGCTGGCCAGTTGCGCGATGTCCTCGCGGCGCTCGCGCAGCGGTGGCAATTGCAGGCGCACCACATCCAGGCGGTGCAGCAGATCGGCGCGGAACTTCCCCTGCGCGACCAGCCCTTCCAGATCCTGGTGAGTGGCGGCAACCACGCGCACATCGACGCGGATCAGTTCGCGGCCACCGACGCGGAAGAACTCGCCCTGCGCCAGCACGCGCAGCAGGCGGGTCTGAAGCGGCAGTGGCATGTCGCCGATCTCATCGAGGAACAGCGTGCCACCGTTGGCCTGCTCGAAGCGACCGATATGGCGGCGCTGCGCACCGGTGAAGGCACCGGCCTCGTGGCCGAACAACTCGCTTTCCAACAGCTCGGCCGGAATCGCCGCGGTATTGAGCGCAACGAACGGACCCTGCGCGCGCGGCGATTCGCGATGCAGCGCATTGGCCACCAGTTCCTTGCCGGTGCCGGTCTCGCCAGTGATCAGCACCGCCAGCGGTGCCTGTGCCAGGCGACCGATGGCGCGGAACAGCGCGCGCATCGGCGGGGTATCGCCCACCAGTTGCGGCGGCTGGTCGCTGGGAGTTTCAGCTGCGGGGCTGGGGGCAGCCAATGCCGGCGCCACCGCCGGCAGCACACGCTGCGCCAGCGCCACGGCATCGTCCAGGTCGAACGGCTTGGACAGGAATTCATGCGCGCCACCGCGGAATGCACCGGCCGTGCTGGCGACATCGGTATAGGCCGACATCACCACCACCGGCAGCTGCGGCAGCGCGGCCTTGAGCTTGTCCAGCAGCACCAGGCCATCGTCGCCGGGCATGCGCACATCGGTGAACAGCAGCGCCGGCGGCGGGCCTTCGCTCAACGCCTGCAGGGCGGGTGCGGCACTGTCGAAATCGACGACCTGATAGCCCGCCTCGCGCAGCGCCGTGCACAGCACGAAGCGCACCGCACGGTCATCGTCGACCACCCAGATGCGCTGCGCGGTGATGGGGGACTCAGACATCGCGCGGGGCCTCCTCGGCCGGGGCGGCGCCGTTGCCGATCGGCAACAGCAGGGTGAACACGGTATGGCCGGGGCGCGAACGGTAGGTCAGCGTGCCGCGATGCTCGCGCGCGACCTGCTGGGCCAGTGCCAGGCCCAGCCCGGTACCTTCGGCACGGCCACTGACCAGCGGCAGGAACAGGTGTTCGGCCAGCTCCTCGGGCACCCCACGGCCGTCGTCGGCGATCTCCAGGCGCAGCGCCAGCGTGTGCAGCTGCTCGGCGATGCGCACGCCATGCTCCACGCGGGTGCGCAGGGTGATGCTGCCGGCGCCGGCCTGGATCGCGTTGCGCACCAGGTTCCACACCGCCTGGGTGAGGCGGTCGGCGTCGCCATGGAATTCGGGAATGCTGGGGTCGTAGTCGCGCTGCAGGCGTACCGCCCAGCCGGCCTCGTTCTCGGCCAGGCGCAGCACGCGTTCCAGTGCAGCATGGATGTTCAGTTCGGCATGCGGCGCTGCCGGGGCCGGCGACAGCAGCTGGTCGAGCAGGCCGTTGAGGCGCTCGATCTCCGAGCCGATCAGTTCGATCAACTCACGTTCGCTGGCATCGCGCTGGGCCGCGCGGCGGGCCAGCAGCTGCGCCGCGCCCTTCAATCCGGCCAGCGGATTGCGCAGCTCATGGGCCAGCCCCTTCAGCGCTGCACTGAGTGCGCTGGGCAGGGCCTGGGTCGGGTCGAGCCCGGGGAATTCATCGACCGGATGCGCCTCCAGCAGCCAGCCACCGTCGTCGCGGCGGCTCATCCAGCCCTCGGCGAAGCGCGGTGCCTCGCCGGGCACCGCCAGCGCCAGCCGGTTCAGGCGCAGGCTGTCGCGCTCATCGCGGGCCAGGAAATGGGCCAGCGCCTCGCCCTGCACTTCAAGTGCGGCCAGTGGCCGGCCCAGCAGGCGCCGGACACTGACACCCAGCCAGCGGGCAAAGGCCGGATTGCAGCCAGCGATGCAGCCATCGGCCCCGGCCCAGGCCAGCGGCGTGCCCAGGGCATCGAGGGACGGCGGGGGTGCGGCATCGGACATTGCACCAATGTAGTGCAAAACGGGGGTCCCGCATCAGATCGCATCGAATGCGTCGCCAGTCGTCGCGCCCGGGAATTACGCGCCATGCTTGCCGAGGGGATACCAACGTCTTACGATACTATCGTCATACGTTATCAACATGCCGATCCAATCCTTTGCCTGCAAACGTACGCAGGCACTGTTTGAAGGTCATCGCGTGCAGAGATGGCGCCCCATTGAAGCTGCCGCGCTGCGAAAGCTGGCCATGCTCAATGTGGCAGCTGATCTGCGGGATCTGCGTCTGCCGCCAGCGAACAGACTGGAATCGCTGCATGGGGACCGGCGCGGCCAGTACAGCATCCGCATCAATGACCGGTTCCGGCTGTGCTTTGTCTGGTCTCGGGAAGGTCCTGCCGAGGTCGAAATTGTCGATTACCACTGAAGGAGTCGCGCGAGTGCGAACCGCCCCCTACCCCGCTCCCGGCGAGATCCTGTTGCATGAATTCCTGGAGCCTCTGGGCATCACCCAATACCGGCTGGCCAAGGCAATTGGCGTCTCACAACGCCGTATCGGCGAGATCGTCTCCGGCGATCGCGCAGTCACCGCGGACACCGGGCTGCGCCTGTCCCGCTACTTCGGCGTTTCCGACAAGTTCTGGATCGGCCTGCAGGCCGACTTCGATGCCGCGATGACCAAGGAAAAGCTGGCCGACGTGCTTGCCCGGATTGAACCATACAACGCGGCTGCCTGAGCCTTGGCCCCAGGGTCAGAGCCCTTTCCCTGCGGAAAAGGACCCGACCCCGGCCAGGCAGCGTTACACCGGGTAGCCGGTGGCTTCCCGGGCCTTCTTCCAGGCGGCTTCGAATTCACGCGCGGAAATTTCGTCGTCTTCGTCGAAATCCAGGAACGACACCGGCTGGTCGGCCAGCAGGAAGCGGTCGTCGCTGTGGGCATGCTCGTCGGCCCAGACCATCTTGGTGCCGTAGATTTCCACCTGGCGCACGATCTTCTCGCCACGCGCTTCCATCAGCACGTTGCCCTTGCCCAGGCCCGATTCGGCCCAGTGCTTGTAGTACTTCTTTGCGGCCGATTTCGCGCCGGATTTTGCGTTGTGCTTTGCGTAGGTCATTGCAGGGGTCCTGGCCGCAGGCGCGGCCGGAAAGTTCGGAATGTCGCCATTATCAGGCATCCGGGGGCCAAGCTACTGCGGCAACGCCACGCCCTTCGGCCACAGCATCCAGATGTTGCCCTTCTGCTTCATGTCGCCGGCCAGCTTGCCGGCGGCATCGCCGCTGCCCCAGTACAGGTCGGCGCGCACTTCACCGGCGATGGCGCCGCCGGTGTCCTGCGCGGCCACCGGTCGCACCACCGGGCTGCCGTCCGGGCGCGTGGTGGACAGCCACAGCAGGCTGCCCAGCGGCACTACGGTGCGGTCCACGGCCACGCTGTAACCGGCGGTCAGCGGCACGTTCAGTGAACCGCGTGGCCCCTCCGGGCTGTCCGGGTTGCGCACGAAAAACACGTAGCTGGGATTGCTGCGCAGCAGTTCCGGCACGCGCGCGGGATTGGCCCGGGCCCAGGCGCGGATGGCGTCCATGGTGACGTCTTCCTTCTTCAGCTGCCCCTGGTCCACCAGCCAGCGGCCGATGGCACGGTAGGGATGGCCGTTCTGCTCCGCGTAGGCCAGCCGTACCTGGCTGCCATCGGCCAGGCGCACCCGGCCCGAGCCCTGGATCTGCAGCAGCTGCAGGTCCATCGGGTCGGTCAGCCAGGCCAGCACCGGGGCTTTGGCGCCCTTGGCCGCGATAGTGCCGGCGTCGTCATAGGGCTTGAGCACCTTGCCGTCGAGGCGGCCGCGCAGGCGCTTGCCCTTCAGTTCCGGGTAGAGGCTGTCCAGCTGCACCACCACCAGATCATCCGGCGTGCCGTACACCGGCACCGTGGCAGTGGCCGTACGAGTGAGGCTGCCGGGGTAGATCGGCTCGTAGTAGCCGGTGATCAATCCGTCGGCCTGGTGGCCACCGGCGCGCAGCGCGTAGACATCCAGGTCGCGCTGCAGGAACTGACGGATCGCGGCCGGGTCCTTGTCCGATACCGCGGCGGCGGTGGCGCAGGGCTTGGCCCAGACCGCATCGTTCTTCAGGCGGCCGCAGCTGCTGCGCCAGGCAGCGAAGCCGGCCTGCAGATCGCTGTCGGAGACCGGTGGCAGTGCACTCCATGCAGACTTGGCATAGGTGGCCGCGGGCGGGCTGACCGGCGTCGGCACTTCAGATCCGGTGCGGGGAGCGGTGCTGGAGCAGCCTGCGAGCACGGCCGCTGCCAGCAGGATGCAGTGCTTGCGCTTGAAGAAGGTGGCGGAATCGATCATGCCGCCATGGTGGAGTGCCGGCCGCTGGGCGGCAACCCAGCGTGGGGTCCAGCGTTCATGCGCCGGGTCACGGCGTCTGCAGCAGCAGCGAGTGCAGGATGCGGGCGTCCTCGGCATCCAGCGTCTTCGGCAAGTCGTCGCGGCCACGGAAGCGGCGGTGGAAGGCGGCAACGGTGGCTTCGCGGTTGTCCAGCGGATAGCCGAAGCGGGCCAGCGCATTCCAAGCATCGAAGCCTTCCGGCGCAGCACCGTCGGCCGCGCGCGGCCAGACGCCGAAG
>DQIG01000243.1:6472-11915 GCA_003525885.1 Stenotrophomonas sp. | reverse complement strand
CCCCGCCTTCGACAGATTTCTGCGAGCTGCCCGCTCTTCTGTAGAGCCGAGCCACGCTCGGCTCATGTGTCTCGGATCTCGAAATATTCGATTTCATCGCATGGGGTCAGATCCGTTTTCCGTAGCAAAACGGATCTGACCCCAGATTCATTTCGATCCAGCATGGCGTGGATCTACAATCCCTCCATGTCCTCCCTCGCCCTGCCCTGGAATGGCACGTTGCTGCTGGATGCGCACGCCGCCGTGCTTCACGGCAATGCCGGTGACAGCGCCGCACACGCGCACTACGCCCATCAACTGCTGCTGAGCGAGGGTACGCCCTGGCAGGTCGAAGTCGATGGCGTACGGCAGCAGGGCCAACGGCTGTGGCTGCCCTCCTTCCAGACGCATGCGATCCTGTCGGCGCCAGAAGCGGGCTGCACGGTGTTCCTCGAGCCGGCCCATGCCGATCCCACCCAGATCCAGCAGCATCTGCACGCGCTGCCGGGCAACGCGCTGGAACTGCGCGACTGGTTGCCACGGTTGAGCCGCGCACAACCACTCGACCGCCGCGTGCAGGCGGCGCTGGCCCGTATCGCCCAGCACCTGCCCGGCCCGGTGCCGGCTGTCGACATCGCCGAGGCGGCGCACCTGTCGACCAGCCAGCTGCACCGGCGTTTCCAGACCGAGCTGGCAGTGACCCTGCGCGGCTGGGTGCTGTGGCAGCGGCTGCGCCGCGCGATCATGCATCATCTGCGCGGGCACAACCTGACCGACAGTGCGCATGCCGCCGGATTCGCCGACCTGGCCCATCTGTCACGCAGCCTGCGCCGCATGTTCGGCATCAGTGCCGCGCAGCTGCAGGGCCTGCAGCTGCACGCGGCCTGACCTGTTCGATCATTCGCGCCTGCGCAGGCCTGCAGGCAGCTCCGGCACCTCGGCATGCGGCAGTTCGCGGAACGGTGCCAGCAGCTGCCCGGAGTAATCGCGCGGATAATCCGGTTGGCTGCCGATGCCAAGATCATGTTGCTGCAGCCGATAGCCTGGCGCATCGAAGGCAGTCCCCAGCAGATGATCCCAGGCAGTCAGGAACAGGCCGAAGTTGACGTCGCCAGCGGTGCCGTAACGCATGTGGTGGAAGCGGTGCAGCGGCGCCCACGCCATCACCCGGCCCAGCACACCCGGGCGCATGTCCACGTTGGAATGCTGCAGCAACAGCTGGATGGCAATGGCGAAGGCCAGTACCGCAGCCACCGGCATCGGCAGGCCCAGCACCAGCAGCGGCAGTACGCCACCCACCGCTTCGGCCGCCTGGTGCAGCGGGTGTTTCATCAGACCGTTGAAGCCGTACATGCGGGTGACGCTGTGATGCACCGCATGCAGGCGCCACAACCAGCCGATGCGATGGCTGGCGTAGTGCACCAGGGTGATGCCGAGATCGGCGGCGATGATGGCAACCAGTACCTGCAATGCGAACGGCCACTGTACCGGCCACACCTGCCACGGAATGATTGCGGCCAGCAGAGGCACCGCCGCGATCGACAGCAGGTTCAGGCTTTCGTTGACCAGTGCATGCAGGGTGTCACGCAGGCTGTCGTCCTGGCCGTGGTTGAACACAGGGTCGTAGGGCCACGCGCGCTCGGCGGCGAACGAGACCGCGATGGCGACTACCAGCAAGGCCAGCAACCATAGCGGGTCACCGTGATAGTGGCCGACCCAGACGACGGCAACGACAACGAAACCCAGCAGGAACAACGGGGCGTACAGGCGGAGGATCCAGTGTTTCATAGGCAACCCGGGAAGTGAGGGGACTGCATGCTGGCGTGACATGCGGGTTGGCGGCTTGAACAAACGGCGCAATCGCGTGCCGCAGGTGGATGCCAATCCTGGTCGGCACCGTGCTTCCTGCATCCACGCATGGCGTGGATCTACAATGACGCCCTCATCGCGCCCGGGACCGGCATGGATTCCTTCAACCTGATGCGTGCCTTCCGCCGCATCGTCGAACGCGGCGAACTGGCCCGCGCTGCCGAAGACCTGGGCATGTCGCCCGCCGGGCTCAGCAAGCAGTTGCGCACGCTGGAAGCGCACCTGGGCGTGGTATTGCTGCAGCGGACCACGCGGCGCATGAGCCTGACCGAGACCGGCCACGCCTATTACCGCGAATGCTGCCGCCTGCTCGACGAACTGGAGGCGCTGGAACGCGGCATTACCGAACAGCGCGGCGACGTGGCCGGGCGCCTGCGTGTCAATGCACCGCAGTCGTTCGCGCTGAGTACGCTATCGCCGTTGTTGCCACGCTTCCTGCAGCAGCATCCGCAGCTGTCACTGGACCTGGTGATGGAAGACCGCCTGCTCGATGCGGTCGGCGAAGGTTTCGATGTGTCGCTGCGGCTGCGTGCCGAACTGGATGATTCACGCCTGGTGGCACGCCGGCTGGCCTCGCTGCAGCAGGTGCTGTGCGCGGCGCCGTCCTACCTGCGGCAGCATCCGGCACCGCAGGCGGTGGACGAGCTGCAGGCGCACAGCGTGCTGGCCTACAGCCTGTCCGACTCGCCCGGCAGCTGGCCGCTGCTCGGCCCCGATGGCCAGGTAACGATCACCCTGCCGGCGCGTGTCACCGTCAACAACAGCCTGCTGCTGCGCGATCTGCTGGTGGCCGGCATGGGCATCGGTGCCCTGCCCTCGTTCCTGGCGGCACCGGCGCTGGCCCGTGGCGATCTGCAGCAGGTGCTGCCCGACCACCGCTATCCGCCGCGCTTCGTGCATGCGGTCTATCCCACATCGCGCCACCTGCAACCCAAGGTGCGTGCCTTCATCGATTTCCTGCACGCCGAGCTGCCCGGCTGCGCCGGCCTGGATTCGTAACCGCCAGCGAAAACTGAGCTGCCGGCGGCGTGCTGTTTCCGCCCCGCCGCGCTGCCTAACCTGCCGCCTCCCCTCTCACCGATGGCAGGCAGATGTCTTCCGTTCCTTCCCCCGCCACCGCTGCGCCGGTGGTCGATTTCTTCCACGACGTGGTCTGCGGCTGGTGCTTCGTACTGGCCCCGCGCCTGCAGCAGGTCTCCGCCGAACTCGGCATCCAGGTGCGCCACCGCAGCTTCGTGCTGCAGGACTCGCGCGCGCAGATGGTCGAGGTGTTCGGCTCGATGGAGCGCGCCAAGGCGATCATCCTGCGCCACTGGACCGACTGCGCCGCGCATGAAGACACCGCGCGCATCGATATCGAAGGCATGCGCGCACAGGACTTCGAGTATCCGTCCGGCTGGCTCGGCGCACTGGCCTGCCAGACCGCAGGGCTGATCGGCGGCAATGACGCCCATGGCGCGATGTTCGACGCGGTGCAATGGGCGCACCTGCACCAGCACCGCAACATCGGCGATGCCGAAGTCCTGCTGGATATCGCCGAATCGCTGGGCCATCCACGTGGCGCCTTCGCTGAACACATGCGCAGCGACGCAGTGCGCCAGCGCGTGCAGGCCGATCGTGCCGAAGCCGCTGCCCTCGGCATCCGCTCCATTCCCACCGTGATCGGCGGCAACGGCCTGCACCTGCAGACCCTGCCGCTGCCACACCTGCGCCAGGCCCTGGCGCCCCTGGTCGCGACCTGAGCCGCCCCCTCCCCCACCCTGCAAGGAGATTTCCCATGACCCCACACACCCTGGCCACCGCGCTGGCCCTGCTGCTGGCCGGCACCGCCGCTTCCACCACCGTGTCCGCGCACGAACGCGTTCCCTCCGGCCAGCAGGTCGGCACCAGCCCCTGGGGGCCGAAGGACGAGATCGGCCGCCTCAACCTGATCACTGAAGCCTCGCGCGCGGCGATCCTGTCGCGGGTCAGCGGTGGCAAGGCCTATGACCTGGCCACCGAGTACTACGTCGGCATGCCCAGCTGGCAGGATGCCGGCGACCCGCACTACCAGTTCTGGATGACCCATACCCCGCGCGGCACGGTGATGGATGATCCGATGGGTGTGGGTGAAACCATGAACCTCACCCGCAGCTACACCGGCACCGCGTTCTCGATGTACAGCCACACCGGCACCCACATCGATGCGCTGAACCACTTCGGCATCCACGGAAAGATCTGGAACGGCTTCGAGGCCGACAAGCACCTCGGCGATCGCGGCTGGAATGTCACCGGCATCGAGAAATTTCCGCCGCTGATCGCGCGTGGCGTGCTGATCGACGTGGCCGCCGCCAAGGGCGTGGACATGCTGCCGGACAGCTACCGCGTCACCCGCCAGGACCTGAAGGATGCACTGGCACGCCAGAAGGTGAAGCTGCAGCAGGGCGACGTGGTACTGATCCGCACCGGCCGCATGCGTCTGTTCGAGCAGCCCAAGGACTACATGGCCAATCCGCCGGGCATGGGCCTGGACGCGGCGCGCTTCCTGGTCGAGGACAGCGGCGCGATGATCGTCGGTGCCGACAACCTCAGCTTCGAGACCTTCCCCTCGGAAGTGTCCGACGACTACGTGCCGCTGCACACCTACCTGCTGGCCCAGCAGGGCGCGCCGATCATCGAGTTGGTGGCGCTGGACGAACTGGCCCGCGACAAGGTCTACGAGTTCGCCTTCATTGGCGGCCCACTGAAGATCCGTGGCGGTGATGCCGCGCCGCTGCGCCCGGTGGCATTGCCGGTCCGCCCGTAACCGGGGGCCGTGGGTGCCGACCTGGGTCGGCACTCCTTTACCCCTTCAGCAACCTGAAACCCGACCTTCCGATTTCATTAGTAATTCTACTTACAACGCGAGTAGCATGTCCGGTCTCAGCCCCTGATACCGGCCCGTCGATACTCGCGCCATGCCTGCCGTTTCCGCCCATTCCCGCCGCTTCCAGCCCACCCGGCGCCTCCCGTGGAGGACCGGCTGATGGGGGCCGTGGTCGCCCTCGACCGGCTGCTGGATGGCCGCCAGCTGTGGCGCGGCCCGGCCCGCCAGGGGCCGGCCAGCGACCATCTGGCCAGCGGGCATCCGGCATTGGACGCACGCCTGCCCGGCGGCGGCTGGCCGGCCAGCGGGCTGTGCGAGGTACTGCAGGCGGCGCCGGGCGTTGGCGAGCTGGCGCTGGTCTGGCCAGCGCTGGCCAAGCTGAGCCAGCGCGACCGCCCGATCGTGCTGGTCGCCCCGCCCTACCGGCCGCATGCCCCGGCCTGGGCCGCAGCCGGGCTGGACCTGGCCCAGCTGCAGATCATCCACGCCGCGCCGAAGCAGGCGCTGTGGGCGACCGAACAGTGCCTGCGTTCTGCTGCTTGCGCGGCGGTGCTGTGCTGGCCGCATCAGGCCGACGACCGCGCCCTGCGCCGGTTGCAGGTCGCCGCCGACAGCGGCCAGTGCCTGGGTTTCGTGTTCCGCGAGGCGCAGGCAGCACGCAATCCCTCCCCGGCCAGCCTGCGTATGCAGCTCGACCACGGCCAGGTGCGGGTGCTGAAGTGCCGTGGCGGCCTGCCGCCAGCGCAGCCG
>DQIG01000243.1:0-6309 GCA_003525885.1 Stenotrophomonas sp. | reverse complement strand
TCAGCGCAGCCGTTGCCGCTGGCCATCGCCCACTGAGGCCGCGCCATGCACTGGGCCTGCCTGTTGTTGCCGCAGCTGGCGCTGGACAGCGTGCTGCGCCTGCAGCCGGACCCGCAGCGGCCGCTGGTACTGCTGCAGGGGCCGGCGCAGCGTCGCGTGCTGCGCGCGGTCAGCCCATCTGCGCGTACAGCAGGGCTGCGCCCGGGCATGCTGCTGTCGGCCGCACAGGTACTGGTGCAGGACCTGCAACTGCATGAGTACGACCCTGGCACCGAACTGCGCACCCGGCAGCTGCTGGCCAGCTGGGCATACGCCTACAGCTCGCAGGTCAGCCTCGATTTCCCGCATGCGCTGGTGCTGGAGATCGGTGCCAGCCGTGCCCTGTTCGGTGACTGGCTGACGATCGAGCAGCGGCTGCGCAACGAACTGCATGAACTCGGTTTCCGCCACCGCCTGGTGGCCGCACCCAGCGCGCATGCCGCGCGCGTGCTGGCCAACGTCCACGATGGCCTCGGCATCGATGCGCAGCAGCTGCCGGCGGCGCTGGCACAGCTTCCCTTGCCGCGCTGTGGCCTGCCCAGCGATGCGGTGACCGTGCTCGGCCGTTCCGGCCTGCGCACGCTGGGCGCGGTGCTCGCGCTGCCGCGTGACAGCCTGGCCCGGCGCTTCGCACCGGAAGTACTGCAGCAGCTGGACGCACTGCGCGGCCTGCCCACCGCGCCACTGCGCTACTACCAGCCACCGGACCGTTTCGATGCGCGCATCGAATTCGAATACGAGATCGAATCCAGCCAGGCCCTGCTGTTTCCACTGCGCCGCCTGCTGCTGGACCTGGCCACCTTCCTGTGCTCGCGCGATGGCGGCGTGCAGCGCTTCGACCTGCATTTCGAGCACGACCTGCTGCCGGCCAGCGTGCTGACCATCGGCCTGCTGGCGCCCGAACGCGATCCCGCGTTGCTGTTCGAGATCGCACGCAACCGCATGGAAGCGTTCGCCCTGCCGGCCGGTAGCCGCGCACTGCGCCTGCAGGCCGAGCAGCTGCCACCGTTCGTGCCCGCCGCGCGTGACCTGTTCGATACCCGGCCGGCACAGGCGATGCCCTGGAACCAGCTGCGCGAGCGCCTGCGCGCGCGGCTGGGCGATGACGCCGTGCAGCCGCTGGCAGTGCAGGCCGACCATCGCCCCGAACGCGCCAGTGGCACCCAGCCGCCGGCCAAGCCTCCGTCGTACTGGCCACTGCGCCCCGGCTGGTTGCTGGACACCCCGCAACCGCTGCGTGACCCGCGCCTGCGCATCGTCGCCGGGCCGGAGCGGATCGAATCGGGCTGGTGGGACCAGGCCGACGCGCGCCGCGACTACTACGTGGTGGAAACCGCACACGGCCAGCGCGGCTGGGCTTTCCGCGCGCGCAACGATCCACATGCGCCGTGGATGCTGCACGGCTGGTTCGGCTGAGCCGCCATGCACAGCGAACTGCCCGGCTACGCCGAACTGCACTGCCTGTCAGCCTTCAGTTTCCAGCGTGGCGCCTCGATCGCCGAAGAACTGTTCGCGCGCGCCGCCGGCCAGGGCTACCGCGCATTGGCGATCACCGACGAATGCTCGCTGGCCGGCATCGTGCGCGCCTGGCAGGCGGCGAAGACGCATGGCGTAGCACTGATCGTCGGTGCCGAATTCCAGGTCGAGGATGGGCCGAAGCTGGCCCTGCTGTGCACCGACCAGGCCGCCTACACCGGGCTGTGCCAGTTGATCACCACCTGCCGGCGACGCGCGGCCAAGGGCGAGTACCGCTGCCTGCGCGAGGACCTGCTCGGCCTGCCCGACGGCCTGCTGTGCCTGTGGCTGGACCGGCAACCGGCCGCCACCGATCTGGAACTGCTGCGCGCCGGCTTCGATGATCGGCTGTGGCTGGCGGTGGAGCTGCACCACGAATACGACGATACGCGCCGCCTGCAGCAGCTGCAGGCCTTCGGCGAACGCCATCGCCTGCCGCTGGTCGCCAGTGGCGATGTGCACATGCATGTGCGGCGCCGCCGCGCCCTGCAGGACACGCTGACTGCGATCCGCCACCGCTGCAGTGTGGCCGAGGCCGGCTGGCGCCTGTTCCCCAACGGCGAGCGCCACCTGCGCCCGCGCACCGCGCTGGCCCAGCTGTACCCGCCTGAGCTGCTGGCCGAGACCCTGCGCATCGCCGAGCGCTGCCACTTCACCCTGGAACAGCTGCAGTACACCTATCCGCGCGAGCTGGTGCCCGAAGGGCATGATCCGGACAGCTGGCTGCGCGTGCTGGTCGAGCGTGGCATCCCGTGGCGCTGGAAGAACGGCATCCAGCCGGCACAGCGCGAGCAGATCGAACACGAACTGGCGTTGATCAAGCAGAAGAACTACGCCTCCTACTTCCTCACCGTGCAGGACATCGTGCGCTTCGCGCGCAGCCAGGACATCCTCTGCCAGGGCCGGGGCTCGGCGGCCAACTCGGCGGTGTGCTTCGTGCTGGGCGTGACCGAGATCGACCCGGCGCGCAGCAACCTGCTGTTCGAACGCTTCATCTCCGCCGAGCGCGACGAACCACCGGATATCGACATCGACTTCGAGCACGAGCGCCGCGAGGAAGTTCTGCAGTACGTGTTCAAGCGCTATGGCCGCGAGCGCGCCGCACTGACGGCGGTGGCGATCAGCTACCGTGGCCGCAGCGCGATCCGCGACGTGGCCCGTGCACTCGGCCTGCCGATGGACCAGGTCAACGAACTGGGCGCGGCGATGGACCACTGGGGCGGCCATGTGCCACTGCCAGAGACCCTGCGCGAACGCGGTTTCGACCCGGACACGCCCTTGATGCAGCGGCTGCTGGCGCTGACCGCCGAGCTGATCGACTTCCCGCGCCACCTGTCGCAGCACCCGGGCGGTTTCGTTATTTCAGAGCATCCACTGTCGACCCTGGTGCCGGTGGAGAACGCGGCGATGGCCGACCGCACCGTCATCCAATGGGACAAGGACGATCTGGATGCCACCGGCCTGATGAAGGTCGACTGCCTGGCGCTGGGCATGCTCACCGCCATCCGCAAGTGCCTGGCGATGCTGCAGCAGCATGGCCTGCACAGCGGGCGCATGGATGCGATCCCCGACGAAGACACCCCCACCTACGACATGATCAGCGCCGCCGACACCATCGGCGTGTTCCAGATCGAGTCGCGCGCACAGATGGCGATGCTGCCACGCATGCAGCCGCGCAACTTCTACGACCTGGTGATCGAAGTGGCGATCGTGCGCCCGGGCCCGATCCAGGGCGACATGGTGCACCCCTACCTGGAGCGGCGCCGGCTGCTGCGCGAGCAGGGGCCGCAGGCGCTGGACAGCCTCGAAGAGCCGCTGTATCCGCCGCAGCTGGAGCGCGTGTTCGCACGCACCCTGGGCGTGCCGCTGTTCCAGGAGCAGGTCATGCAGCTGGCGGTGGATGCGGCCGGCTACACCCCGGGCGAGGCCGATGCCCTGCGCCGTTCGATGGCGGCCTGGAAGCGCCGTGGGGGGCTGGAGCCGCACCGCGAAAAGCTGCTGTCCGGCATGCTGAAGAACGGCTTCAGCCGCGAATACGGCGAACACCTGTTCGAGCAGATCAAGGGCTTCGGCGATTACGGTTTCCCGGAAAGCCACGCCGCCAGTTTCGCCCTGCTGACCTATGCCAGCTGCTGGCTGAAGTGCCATCACCCGGCCGCGTTCACTGCCAGCCTGATCAACAGCCAGCCGCTGGGTTTCTACAGCCCCGACCAGCTGCTGCAGGACGCGCGCCGGCATGGCATCAGCGTGCTGCCCGTGGACGTGCGCCACAGCGACTGGGACTGCACGTTGGATTTCCGCAAGGGACCGGCGGCGATCCGGCTCGGCCTGCGCCTGGTCGAAGGCTGCAATGAAGCGGCCGTACAGGCCATCATGCGCGAACGTGAGCGTCGCCCGTTCGACGATGTCGGCGACCTGTGCCAGCGCACCGCACTGGACCGCCGCCAGCAGGGCCTGCTGGCCGATGCAGGTGCACTGCGTGGGCTCAGCGGCCATCGCCATCGTGCGCGCTGGGATATCTCCGGCGTGGAGAACCGGCTGCCGCTGTTCGACCAGGCCCGCGCCACCGCCGAAGCCCGCGTGCCACTGCCCCTGCCCAGCGCCTGGGAAGACATGCAGGCCGACTACCGCAGCACCGGCACCACCCTCGGCCGGCACCCGGTCTCGTTCCTGCGCACGCAGCTGCGCAGCCGTGGCTGCCTGGATGCCGCGCAGCTGGCAGGCCATGGCCATGGCCGTCGCGTGCGCATCGCCGGCCTGGTACGCATGCGCCAGCGCCCGCAGACCGCCAGCGGCGTTACCTTCCTCACCCTCGAAGATGAGACCGGCATGGTCAACGCCGTGGTCTGGCGGCACCTGGCCGATCGCCAGCACCGGGTACTGGTCGACACCCAGCTGATGCAGATCGACGGCCGCCTGGAACGCGTCGATGGCGTGCAGCATGTCATCGTGCAACGCATGCACTGCCTGGATGAACTGCTGCAGGGGCTGCGCAGCCACAGCCGCGATTTCCATTGACGATACACAGCGTCACACAACGAACTGGCCATCGGTCGCCCGCATCCGCTATCGTCGCTGCATCCAAGGAAGGACGACACGATGCCCCGCGCACTGCTGCTGACCACGCTGGTGGTCTCCATACTCGCCCTGCTGGTTTCCGGCTGGACCGCCTGGAGCCTGCATCGCAGCCAATCGCCACAGCGCATCATCGAAGCGCGTGGACTGATCATCCACGACGGCACTGGCCAACCACGGGTGATCCTCGGCGCGCCGGTGCCCGACCCACTCAGCCGGGGTCGTACCCAGGGGCCGCGCGCCACCGCCCTGTCCGGCCTGATCCTGCTCGGCCCGGATGGCTCCGAACGCGGGGGCTATGGCACCAGCGATCGCGGTGGTGAAGCCGTGCTGACCCTGGATGATGCCAATGGCACCACGGAAGTATTCAAGGTGGTGGCCAACCCGGACCGCGGCGCCAGCCTGATGGTCAAGCACCAGAACAACACCGGCGCCATGCTCACCTCATGGCAGGGCAAGCCGGAACTGATGTTCGTCGATGACAGCGGCCAGTCCTACTACGTGCGCCCCGGTGCCACTGCCGCGCCCTGATCTGCTTCTGTAGACGAGCTTCTACCAACAGCAGCCGAGCATGGCTCGGCTCTACAAACTGCACACCGCCGCCAGGTCATCGGCCAGCTGCCGCAGCTGCGCCGCCCCCAGCGCCGCACAGGTGATGCGCAGGCCATGCCCTGGTGCAGCCACCGCGAACACTTCGCCAGCACGCACATGCCATCCGCGTGCAGCCAGTGCCAGCACCTGCGGATGGCTGTCGGCCGGCAACGGCAGCCACAGGTTCAATCCCTCCATCGGCAACGGCGTCGGCACGCCACGCACGCGCAGCAGTTCCTGCAGTGACTGCAGGCGCTGCTGGTAACGCTCGCCTGCCGAGGCGATCTTCGCCCGCTGCGTCGCCGATGCCAGCACTGAGGTGGCGGCATCCTGCAGCAGATGACTGACCCAACCGGTGCCGGATGCCAACCGCAACCGCAGCCGCATCGCGGTCTCGTCATCACAGGCCAACCAGGCCAGGCGCAGGTCCGGCCCAAGCGGCTTGGACAGCGAGCGCAACAGCGCCCAGCGCCGGCCATCCAGCGGCAGTACCGAGTGGTAGGCCTGCTGCGAAAGCAGCGCGTAGTGATCGTCGACCAGCACCGCCACCTGCGGGTAGGCTGCCAGCAGCTGGCGCAACGCCCGTGCCCGCTTCGCATCCAGGCTGGCCCCGGTCGGGTTGTGCGCACGCGGGGTCAGCAGCACCGCGCGTGCACCGGCCTCAAGCGCCTGCCGCAGCGATTCGACCTGCATGCCATGTGCATCCACCGTCACCGGCAATGGCGCGTGGCCCACGGCGTTGAGCACATTGAGGCTGCCGAGGAAGCATGGATCCTCCACCGCGATGCGATCACCCGGCAGCAGCCATGCCGCCAACAGGCGCTCGATGCCATCGACCGCGCCATGGGTCAGCTCCAGCGCGTACCCCTCGGGACAGTCCGCATCCAGCGAGGCGCGTGCCAACGCCTGCAACCTCGGGTCGACCGTGCCCACGCCATACAGCCGTGGCGCCGCCGGGGCCAGGCGCAGGTTCGGCAGCAGGCGTGGATCCGGGTTGCCACCGGCCAGGTCCTGCAGCGCCAGCCCCGGCGTGCTGCCCTCGCGTGCCAGCGTCGGCGGCAGGCCACGCACCACCGTGCCGCGGCGGCC
>DQIG01000371.1:15172-15529 GCA_003525885.1 Stenotrophomonas sp. | reverse complement strand
GCGCCGCCGCCGCCGGCACCGGCCTGCTGGCGGTGCTGGCCACCGTGCTCAACCAGGCCCTGCCGCTGAAGCTGTACCCGGCGCTGGTCAACGCGGTGATGCTGGCGGTGTTCGGCACCAGCCTGCGTTTCGGGCCGCCGCTGGTGGAGCGCCTGGCGCGGCTGCAGGAGCCGGACCTGCCTGCGTTCGCGGTGGCCTATACCCGCCGCGTCACCCAGGTGTGGTGCGGCTTCTTCGTTCTCAACGGCAGCCTGGCCCTGCTGACCGCGCTGTATGCGTCGGACCGGGTCTGGATGCTCTACAACGGATTGTTGGCGTACGTGATGATGGGCGTGTTGTTCGCAGGTGAGTGGCTGG
>DQIG01000371.1:0-15022 GCA_003525885.1 Stenotrophomonas sp. | reverse complement strand
TTGTTCGCAGGTGAGTGGCTGGTGCGGCGGCGGGTGAAGGCGGCGCACGCGCATGGCTGAGTGGATTGCCCTGGACCGGCTGCTGCTGGAGGCACGGCCGCAGCGCAGCGTCGGTCTCTGCGACGGCGACGTGGTCGACCACGCCCGCTTCCGCCAACGCGTGCTGGGTTGGCGCGCCGCCTTTGCGGCGGCCGAAGGCCGCGACTGGGCCCTGTACTTCGATGACGCCGTGGCCTTCGCCGCGGCACTGTTCGGTGCCTGGCATGCCGGCAAGCGGGTATTCCTGGCCACAGACAACCTGCCGGCCACGCTGCAGGCACTGCAGACGCAGGTGAGCGGTTTTGCGGGTGATGTCAGCGCCGATTACCAGCCGCTGGCGGCACTGGACGCTGCACTGGACGATGAACTTCAGGCGCTGGACGAGCGCGCCTGCGAGCTGTGCGTGTTCACCTCCGGCAGCACAGGCCAGCCCAGCGCGATCGGCAAGCGCCTGGACCAGCTGGCGCGCGAAGTGGAGGCGCTGCAGGCCGCGTTCGGCGCGCAGATGGAGGGCGTGCAGGTCCATGGCACGGTGTCCCACCAGCATATCTACGGGCTGCTGTTCCGCGTGCTGTGGCCGCTGGCCGCCGGCCGCCTGATCCATCCGCGCCGGTTCTTCCACGAAGACCTGGTGGGTGCGCTGGCCGGCACCGACACGGTGCTGGTGGCGACGCCGGCCCACCTCAAGCGCCTGCCCGAGCAGCTCGACTGGGCCAGTCTGCATGGCCGCCTGCGCGCGGTGTTCTCCTCTGGTGGCCCGCTGCCGGAAGACGCGGCGCGGCAGGTGCGGCAGTGGCTGGGCGTGGCCCCGACCGAGGTCTATGGCAGCAGCGAGACCGGCGGTATCGCCTGGCGCCGCTGGGACACCGACCTGCCGCCGTGGCAGCCGCTGCCGGGTGTGCAGTGGCGGATCGAGGATGGCTGCCTGGCGGTGGCCTCGGCGCATCTGGAAACCCCCGACTGGTGGCGTACCCAGGATCGCGTTGAAGCCCTGGCCGATGGCCGCTTCCGCCTGCTGGGCCGCGCTGACCGTATCGTCAAGATCGAAGAGCGCCGCGTCTCGCTGGATGCGCTGGAACGCGCGCTGCGCGAAGACGCCGAGGTGGATGACGCGCTCGTGCTGGTGCTGCCCGGGCAGCGCGAGCAGCTGGCCGCCGTGGTGGTGCCGGCCGATCCGGCGCTGCTGGACGGCGGCGACGCCGCGCGTCGTGCGCTGGGCCAACGCCTCGGCGCCCGCCTGGCGCATGCGCATGACGCGGTGACACGGCCACGCCGTTGGCGCCTGGTGCATGCGTTGCCGATCAACGCGCAGGGCAAAGTGACCCAGGCGGCATTGGCCACGCTGTTCCAGCCACTGATGCCGGTGCCGGTCTGGGACCGCCGCGATGCTGAAAGCGCCACGCTGCGCATGACCCTCGACCCGGCGCTGCGGCCATTCCAGGGTCATTTCCCGCAGGCAGCGATCCTGCCCGGCGTGGCACAGCTGGACTGGGCCGTGCGTTTCGGCCGCCAGGTGTTCGCGATGCCGGCTGCTTTCCTGCGCATGGACGCAGTGAAGTTCCAGCATGTGGCCCGCCCGGGTGATGAGTTGACCCTGCAGCTGGACTGGGATGCCGCACGCAACGTGCTGGCCTTCCGCTACACCTCCAGCCACGGTGTGCATGCCAGCGGCAAGGTGGTTTTCGCTGATGCGGACTGATCCGGCCGTTGCCGGTGCCGCGTTCGCGCCACTGGTGGTGATTCCCGTCTACGACCACGAGCACGCCATCGTGGCGGTGGTCGACGGCGTGCAGGCCGCTGGCCTGCACTGTCTGCTGGTCGACGATGGTTCGCGAGCGTCCTGCGCGACGGTGCTGCGTTCGCTGGCACAGCGCCAGGGGGTCGATCTGCTGCGCCTGGACGTCAACCAGGGCAAGGGTGGGGCGATGCTGGCCGGTTTTGCTGAGGCCGGCGCGCGTGGCTACAGCCACGTGCTGCAGATCGATGCGGACGGCCAGCACGATACCGCCGACCTGCCGCGCTTCATCGAGGCCGCGCGCGTGCATCCCGATGCGGTGATCTGCGGCATTCCGGCCTACGACGCCAGTGTTCCCAAGGCACGTCTGTATGGGCGCTACGCGACCCACATCTGGGTCTGGATCAACACGTTGTCGCTGCACCTGCGCGACACAATGTGCGGGTTCCGTGTGTATCCATTGCCGCCGGTGCTGCGCCTGATCGGTGAAGAGACCATCGGCCGGCGCATGGATTTCGATACCGAAGTGATGGTGCGCCTGTACTGGCGCCGGCTGCCGGTCGAGCACCTGGCCACGCGCGTGACCTATCCGTCCGATGGGGTGTCGCACTTCGATGTGTGGCGCGACAACGTGCGCATCAGCCGCATGCACACCCGCCTGTTCTTCGGCATGCTCTGGCGCGCGCCGCGCCTGCTGTGGCACCGCCTGCAGGGGCAGCGCTGAGATGGCGACCGCGCAGGACGCCCCGCACTGGGCCGACATCGGCGAATCGACGTCGGTGGCCGGCGTGCTGTTCCTGTGCTGGGTGCATCGCTGGTTCGGGCGCTGGCCGTTCCGCCTGTGCGTGTGGCCGGTGGTGGCCTGCCATTGGCTGGGCAACCGTGTTGGCCGCCAGGCCTCGATGCAGTACCTGCAGCGGCTGCAGGCATACAGCGGCGTGCTTGGTCGCACGCCGACCCGGCGTGACAGCCTGCGCCACTTCTTCGCCTTCGCCGATACGATGCTGGACAAGATCCTCGGCCTGGGCGGGCGCTACCCGCCCGAACGCATCCACCTGCACCGCGATCTGGTGCTGGAAAAGATCGCGCGCCGCGAAGGCGGGCTGATCCTGACCGCGCACATCGGCTGCCTGGAACTGTGCCAGGTGCTGGCCGAACAGGTGCCGGGTTTCCGCATCACCGTGCTGGTGCACACCGCGCATGCGCAGCGCTTCAACCGCCTGCTGCAGCGGCTGGACCCGCTGGCGGCGGTGGAGCTGGTGCAGGTCACCGAAATGGGACCGGCCACCGCCGTGATGCTGGCCGAGCGCGTGGCGGCCGGTGGCTTCGTCGCCATCGTCGGCGACCGCACACCGGTGCAGGGCGGCCGCAGTGTCACCGCCGATTTCCTCGGCCATCGCGCGCCGTTCCCGATCGGCGCCTATGTGCTTGCCGCCGCGCTGGCCTGCCCGGTCTACACCATGGCTTGCCTGCACCAGGGCGCGGGCTATCGCGTGGCGTTTGAGCAGTTTGCCGAACGCATCGTGCTGCCGCGTGGTTCGCGCGACGCCGCGCTGGCCGAACAGGCACAGCGTTTCGCGCGCTGGCTGGAACTCCAGGTCATCCAGTCCCCGTTGGACTGGTTCAATTTCTTCCCCTTCTGGGATCAGGCTCCGCATGACGACTGACGCCGTACCCGTGTGCCGCTTTGGCGATGCACCGTTGACCATCGAAGACGTGGTGGCCCTGGCCCAGCGCCAGTGCGAGGCCGCACTGAGCGACGCGCCGGCGTTCCGCGCGCACATCCAGCGCGGCGCCGATTTCCTCGACCGCCTGCTGCGCGAGGATGGCGTGATCTACGGCGTGACCACCGGCTACGGCGATTCGTGCACGGTGAACATCCCGCCGGCACTGGTGGCTGAACTGCCACACCACCTGTACACCTACCACGGCTGCGGCCTAGGTCGTTACCTGGACCCGGTCGAGACCCGTGCGGTGCTGGCCGCGCGCCTGGCCTCGCTGGTGCGCGGCATGTCCGGTGTCAGCGTGCCGCTGCTGGAAGGCCTGGCCACGCTGCTGCAGCACGACGTGCTGCCGATGATTCCGGCCGAAGGCTCGGTCGGTGCCAGTGGTGACCTGACCCCGCTGTCGTACGTGGCGGCGGTGCTGTGTGGCGAGCGTGAGGTGCTGTTCGAAGGCCAGGTGCAGCCGGCTGGCCCGGTGCTGGCGAAGATCGGCATGGTTGCGCTGAAGCTGCGGCCGAAGGAAGGCCTGGCGATCATGAACGGCACCGCCGTGATGACCGGCCTGGCCTGCCTGGCCTGGCAGCGCGCCGACTACCTGGCACGCATGGCCACGCGCCTGACCGCGTTCAACGTGCTGGCCAGCGATGGCAACGCGCACCACTTCGACGAGACCCTGTTCGCGGCCAAGCCGCACCCCGGCCAGGGCCGCATCGCCGCACGCCTGCGCAGCGACCTGCACAGCGAGCGTCCGCCGCGCAATGAACAGCGCCTGCAGGACCGTTACTCGCTGCGCTGCGCACCGCACGTGATCGGCGTGCTGGAGGACAGCCTGCCGTTCCTGCGCCAGCTGATCGAAACCGAGCTGAACAGCGCCAACGACAATCCGCTGATCGACGCCGACGGCGAGCGCATCCTGCACGGCGGCCACTTCTATGGCGGCCACATCGCGCTGGCGATGGACACCCTGAAGAACACCGTGGCCAACGTCGCCGACCTGCTCGACCGGCAGTTGGCACTGGTGGTGGATGCCCGCTACAACCACGGCCTGCCGGCCAACCTGTCGGCGGCCACCGGCCCGCGTGCGGCGATCAACCATGGCCTGAAGGCGCTGCAGATCAGCGTGTCGGCGTGGACCGCCGAAGCGCTGAAGCAGACCATGCCGGCCTCGGTATTCTCGCGTTCCACCGAATGCCACAACCAGGACAAGGTCAGCATGGGCACCATCGCCGCGCGCGACTGCCTGCGCGTGATCGAGCTGACCGAACAGGTGGTGGCGGCGATGCTGGTCGCTGCGCGCCAGGGCCTGGCGCTGCGCGAGCGGGTTGGCCTGAATGCGCAGCTGCATGGCAGTCTGGCCGACATGTACGCCGACCTGGGGCAGCGCATCGCTCTGGTTGAAGAAGACCGCGCGCTGGATCGCGAACTGCGGGAACTGCTGGTGGAGATCCGCGCGCAACGTTGGGAGCTGTATGCCGGTGAATGAGGCCATTGAACGGGTCGGCGAGATTGCGTTGACCCCCGCCTTCCATGACTGCGATCCGATGAACGTGGTCTGGCATGGCAACTACTTCAAGTACTTCGAGATCGCGCGCTGCGCGCTGCTCGGCCGCTACGACTACGACTACCCGCAGATGCTCGAATCGGGCTACCTGTGGCCGGTGGTCGATGCGCGGGTGAAGTACGTGCGCCCGCTGCTGTTCAACCAGGCGCTGCGCGTGATCGCGCGCATCGTGGAATGGGAGAACCGGCTGAAGATCGAGTACGAAATCCTCGATGCGCAGAGCGGCCAGGTGTTGACCCGCGCGATGACCATCCAGGTCGCGGTGGACGCGGCCAGCAAGGAAATGCTGTACCAGTGCCCGCCGGTACTGTGGGAACGCCTGGGAGTGCCTGCGCCGTGACTATGCTTGCCCGTCTTTCGAGCGTGCTGCTGTGCGCGCTGCTGCTGGTGGCCGTACCGCGTGTACAGGCGGCCGATTCCGCCGTCGATGCGATCACCCAGGCGGTGGCGCGGCCCGACGTGCTGCGCGGCCAGTTCAGCCAGGAAAAACAGGTCAGCGGCTTCAAGAACCCGCTGCGCTCGCAGGGCCGGTTCGTGGTCGCGCGCCAGCACGGCGTGATCTGGACCACGCTCAAGCCATTCCCTTCTGAAGTGGTGGTCACCGCCGACCGCATCCTCAGCCGCCAGCGCGATGGCAGCACCCGCGTCGAGCTCGACGCGCGGCAGCAGCCGGCGATGCGCTCGGTCAACGCGATCATGTTCGCGCTGATGAGCGGCGACGTGCAGGCGCTGTCCAGCCAGTTCAACGTTGCTGCCAGCCGCGAAGGGCAGGGCTGGCGCCTGCGCCTGACACCGAAGTCGGCAATGCTGGCCAAGGCCTTCGAATCGCTGACCCTGCAGGGTGACCGCTACGTGCGCCAGGTGGAGATCGTCGAGGCCAACAAGGACCGCACGCAGATCCAGTTCAGCGCGCTGAGCGAGGCCCCGGCCACGCTGAACCCCGATGAGGCACGCCGCTTTGAGTGACGCCGTGGCGTTGAACGCACCGGACCGGTTGCGGCGTTGGTGGCACTGGCTGGGCATCGCCTGGCTGGTGCTGCTGCTGGTACTGGGCGTGCAGCAGTGGCGCCTGTGGAGCCAGGAGTCGCGGATCGACACCGACATCCTCGCCCTGCTGCCGCAGGATGCGCATGACCGCCTGTTGAGTGATGTCACCCGGCGCATCGCCGACGGCAGCTCGCGTCAGGTGGTGGTGCTGCTGGGCAGCCAGGACGGCGCCGCCGCCAAGCGTGCGCAGGCGGCGTTCGCCGCAGCCATGGCTGCCGATGCCGACAGCGCATTGCTGGTGCCCAGTGGTTCGATCGAAGGCTGGTTCGATGAGGCGCGCGGGTTCTACGCGCCGTATCGCGACCGACTGCTGACGCCGGCCCAGCGCGAGCAGCTGCAGGGCAGCGAGCCGGGCGCGTTGGCCGAGCAGGCGCTGGCCGCGCTGTACGGCCCGATGGGCGCCCCGCGCCTGACCGACTGGCGGCAAGATCCGCTGTCGCTGTGGCCGCAATGGTGGCAGCAGCAGGCGCAGGGTTCGGGGTTGCGGCTGGGCGATGATGGCCTGCTCGAAGCCGAGGGCAAGCATTGGGCTGCGCTGCAGTTCGATACGCCGGGTTCGGCGTTCCAGCTTGACGGTGAGCGCCATCTTGATGGCCTGCTGGAACGAGCCGGGAAGGCTGCCAAGGCGGCCGCGCCGTCGCTGGAAATCCTGCACGCCGGCGTTCCGCTGCACGCAGAAGCCGCCGCCGTGCAGGCCAACCAGGAGATCAACACGATCGGTTGGGGCTCGCTCGCCGCGGTGCTGCTGCTGGTGTGGCTGGCCTTCCGTTCGCTGCGGCCGATCCTGCTGGTGGCCGCGTCGTTGCTGATCGGCTGTGGCGTGGCGCTGGCGGTGACCGTGCTGGTGTTCGGCAAGGTGCACGTGCTCACCCTGGTGTTCGGTGCATCGCTGGTGGGCGTGGCCGAGGACTATGGCATCCACTGGTTCGCTTCGCGCCAGGCCGAGCCGGCCGATCGCCGCTGGAAGCTGCTGCGCCACCTGCTGCCGGGCCTGTGGCTGGCCCTGCTGACCAGCGCGTTGGCCTATCTGGCCCTGGGCCTGGCCCCGTTCCCAGGCCTGCGCCAGATGGCATTGTTCTCGGTGGTCGGCCTGGCGGCCGCCTTCCTCACGGTGATCTTCTGGTTCCCGTGGCTGGATGGCGGTGAGATCCGCCAGACCCGATTCTCGCAGTGGCTGGGCAACACGCTGGAACGCTTCCCGCGCCTGCACGGCACGCGACCGGTGGCGATCTTCGTGGTGGCTGCGCTGGCGCTGTCCGCGCTCGGCATTGCACGCCTGCACAGCAACGACGACCTGCGCAGCCTGCAGTCTTCGCCGCCGGCGTTGATGGCCCAGCAGATCCGCCTGAGCCAGCTGCTGGGCATGCCCAGCCCGGCGCAGTTCTATCTCGTGCAGGGCGCCGATGCCGCGCAGCTGCTGCAGCGTGAGGAGGCACTGACCGAACGCCTGCGTGCGCTCGCCCACGACCAGCGCATTGGTGGCTACCGCGCGATCAGCGACTGGCTGCCATCGCCGGCGCGCCAACAGGCCGATGCCGCGCTGACCGCGAAGGTGGAACCGGGTGTGCTCGATGCGGTGTCCGATGCAGTCGGCGAACCGCTGCCGCGCCCCGATTTCGCCGCCACGCCGCTGACCGCCGAGGCGTTCCTGGCCTCGCCGGCGTCGCAGCCGTTCCGTCACCTGTGGGTGGGTGACGTCGGTGGACATATGATCAGCGTGGTGATGGTCGATGACCTGTCGCGCGCCGATGCGCTGGCCACGCTGGAAGGTGCCGCCAAAGGACTGCCCGGCGTGCGCTGGGTCGACCGCACGTCCGATTTCTCCAAGCTGCTGGGCCACTACCGCAAGCTGATGGGCGGGCTGCTGCTGGTCGGCATCGCGCTGGTGTTCGGCGCGCTGTGGCTGCGCTACCGTCGCCAAGCCTGGCGCGTGTTCGCGCCGACCCTGATTGCCGGTGCGCTGACCCTGGGCCTGCTGGGCCTGTTCGGCCAGCCGCTGCAGTTGTTCAACGTGCTGGCACTGATGCTGCTGCTGGGCATGGGCATCGACTACGGCATCTTCCTGATCGAGCATCGCGGTGATGCCAGCGCGTGGCTGGCAGTGTGCGTGGGTGCGGCCAGCACCTGGTTGTCGTTCGGCCTGCTGGGCCTGTCGCAGACCCCGGCGCTGCGCGCGTTCGGCCTGACCCTGCTGTTCGGCATCGGCCTGGTCTGGCTGATCTCGCCGTTGTTCCGGCCACCGCCGCACGACCTGCCTTCGGCTTGATTCTGCCTTCCGGCTTTCCTCTTTTCATTTGATCGAGCAACAAGGACGCACCGATGAATACCGCTGTGGACGCTGTCGAACGTACTGAGATCCTGATCATCGGCGCCGGCCCGGCCGGTTCCGTGGCCGCAGCCATGCTGCGCCAGCAGGGACGCCAGGTGCTGATGCTGGAGCGCCAGCAGTTCCCGCGCTTCTCCATCGGCGAAAGCCTGTTGCCGCAGAGCATGGAGTACATCGAAGCGGCCGGCCTGCTGCAGGACGTGGTCGAGGCCGGCTTCCAGCACAAGAACGGTGCCGCCTTCGTGCATGGCGAAGCGCGCACCGCGTTCGACTTCAGGAAGAAGTTCTCGCCGGGCTGGGGCACCACCTACCAGGTGCAGCGCGCCGACTTCGACAACGTGCTGGCACGCGGCGCCGAGCGCATGGGCGCCACGCTGCGCTTCGGTGATGAAGTGCTGTCGGTCGAACCCGGTGAACAGCCGGCGGTGAACGTGCGCCGCCCGGATGGCAGCGAATACCGCATCGAAGCCGACTTCATCCTCGATGCCTCCGGTTTCGCGCGCCTGCTGCCGCGCCTGCTGCAGCTGGAGTCGCCGTCCAACTTCCCGGTGCGCGGCGCGATCTTCTGCCACGTGCGCGACAACATTCCGGCCGAAGCGGACTTCGATCGCAACAAGATCCTGATCACCACCCACCCCGAGCACATCGACGTCTGGTACTGGACGATCCCGTTCTCCAACGGCTGCTGTTCGCTGGGCGTGGTCGCCGAGCCGTCGTTCTTCGAACGCTACGAAGGCGACGACCTGCAGAAGCTGCAGGCCATCGTCGGCGAGGACCCGAACCTGACCCGGCTGCTGGCCAATGCCGAATGGGCGGTGCTGCCGGTGCGCCGCATCACCGGCTACTCGGCCAATGTCAGCTCGCTGTGGGGCCCGGGCTATGCGCTGCTGGGCAACGCCGGCGAGTTCCTCGATCCGGTGTTCTCCTCCGGCGTCACCATCGCCTTCAAGTCCGCGCAGCTGGCGAGCGAGTGCCTGGCGCGCCGCTATGCCGGTGAAACGGTCGACTGGGAAGCCGAGTTCTCGATCCCGCTGCGAGCCGGCGTGAAGACCTTCCGCCGCTTCGTCGAAAGCTGGTACGAGGGCGGCTTCCAGAAGATCATCTACCACCCGCAGCAGCAGCCCGAAGTGCGCGACATGATCAGCTCCATCCTGGCCGGCTACGCCTGGGATACCAACAACCCCTATGTGGCCGACGCAAGTGGCCGCCGCATGCGCGTGCTGGAGCAGCTGTGCAGCGCGTGATCGCCCGTACCGCAGCACTGCTGCTGTGCCTGCTGCTGGCCGCCTGTGCCGGCCGCATGCCGAAGCCGCAGGTGGAACTACCACCGTTGCGCCTGTCGCCGGCCAGCCTGCCGGCGCCGTTGGCGCTGCAGCAGCAGCTGCATTTCCGCTTCGGCACGCATGAGCGCGACCTCGACGCTTTGCTGGAAGCCGATGCGCAGCAGGTGCAGCTGGCGGTGCAGGCGATGGGCCAGACCGGCGTGCGCCTGCAATGGGATGGCCAGCAGCTGACCCAGCAGCGTGCGCCATGGCTACCGCCGCAGGTGCGTGCCGAGCGTGTGCTGGATGACCTGCAGTTCGCGCTGTGGCCGACCGCGGCCATTGCCGCCGCGCTGCCGGCGGGCTGGCAGGTCAGTGATGATGGCCATCAGCGCAGCCTGTCGCGCGATGGGACCGTGTGGCTGCAGCTGCAGCGCCTGGAGGATGGCAGCGTGCAGCTGGACAACCGCGCCGACGGCTATGCGCTGCGCATCGAATCGATCGACATGGCCGGGCAGGACCGATGAGTGCACCGATCTACCTGAACGACCTGGGCGTGGTCTGCGCGCTCGGCGATGGCCGCACCGCAGTGACGTCGGCACTGTTCGCCGACGCGCCGGGCGGGCTCAGCGACAACGACAGCCTGCTGCCAGGACGCACCCTGGCGCTGGGAGAGGTACGCACGCCACTGCCGGCGCTGGATGACCTGCCGGTGGCCCTGCGCGGGCGCAACAACGCTCTGCTGGACGTGGCACTGGCACAGATCGCGCCGGCAGTGGCCGCTGCGATCGCCCGCCATGGTGCCGAGCGCGTAGCGGTGGTGCTGGGCACCAGCACCTCGGGCATCGGTGAGTCCGAGCAGGCACTGCGCAGCCACGCCGAACAGGGCCAGTGGCCGCCGGAGTTCGATTACGCCCAGCAGGAAATGGGCACCGCCGCACAGTTCGTGCGCCAGCGCAGCGGCGCGCAGGGCCCGGCGTGGACCCTGTCCACCGCCTGCTCGTCCAGCGCCAAGGCGCTGATGTCGGCCGCGCGCATGCTGCGCGCCGGCATCGTCGATGCGGTGATCGCCGGTGGCGCCGATTCGCTGTGCCGCTTCACCGTGGCCGGCTTCAGCGCGCTGGAATCGGTCTCGGCCCTGCGCTGCAATCCGTTCTCGCAGCATCGTGCCGGTATCAACATCGGCGAGGGGGCCGCGCTGTTCCTGGTTACCCGCGAAGCCGGCCCGGTGTGCCTGGCCGGCTGGGGCGAGTCGGCCGACGCGCACCACATGTCCGCCCCCGACCCGCAGGGGCTGGGGGCCATCGACGCCCTGCAGCAGGCGCTGCTGCGTGCCGGCTGGGCCGCCGGCGAAGTGGACTACGTGAACCTGCATGGCACCGCGACCGGCCACAACGATGCGATGGAGAGCCTGGCGGTGTCGCAGGTGCTGGGCAACCAGGTGCCGGCCAGTTCGACCAAGCCGTTGACCGGCCATACGCTGGGCGCCTCGGGTGCGATCGAGGCGGCGCTGTGCTGGATCCTGCTGGCCGAGAACCCGCAGCATCAGCTGCCGCCGCACTGGTGGGACGGCGTCGCCGATCCGGCGCTGCCTGCGCTGTCGTTGGTCGCGCCCGATACCCGCCTGGCGCAGCCGCCGCGGCGGGTGCTGAGCAACTCGTTCGCCTTCGGCGGCAGCAATGCCGTGCTGGCGCTGGAGCGTCGATGAACACGCTGTACGCAATCGAAGAGGTGGTGCCGCATCGCCAGGACATGTGCCTGCTGGAGCGCATCACGCAGTGGGACCAGGACGCCATCGAGGCTGAACTGGTGGTGCCCGAGGCCGGCCTGTTCGTGGAGGGCGGGCAGGTGCCGGCGTGGGTCGGCATCGAATACATGGCGCAGGCCATCGCGGCCTGGGCCGGTTGCCGTGCACGCGCGGCCGGCAAGCCGCCGCAGCTCGGTTTCCTGCTCGGCAGCCGTCGTTACAGCAGCCTGCGCAGCAGCTTCCCCAGTGGTTCGCGGCTGCGCGTACAGGCGCGCTGCGAGTTGTTGGGTGACAATGGATTGGGGATGTTCGCCTGCCGCATCCTGGCAGGCGAGGAAGAATGGGCGACAGCCAACGTGTCGGTGTTCGAACCGGCCGACGCGATGGCCTATCTGGAGAGTGGACAGGCATGACAGGGAATCGAAGCGTGCTGGTGACCGGCGCCAGCCGGGGCATCGGCCGGGCCATCGCGCTGCGCATCGCGCGCGACGGCTTCGACGTGGTGGTGCATTGCCGCAGCCGCGTGGAAGAGGCGCAGGCCGTGGTGGCCGAGATCCAGGCGCTGGGCCAGCAGGCCCGCGTGCTGGCGTTCGACGTGGCCGACCGCGAAGCCGCACGGGCCGCGCTGGAGGCCGATGTCGAAGCGCATGGCGCGTACTACGGCGTGGTCTGCAACGCCGGCATCGCCCGCGATGGCGCCTTCCCGGCGTTGTCGGCGGATGATTGGGACCAGGTCATCCACACCAATCTGGATGGCTTCTACAACGTGCTGCATCCGCTGATCATGCCGATGGTGCGTCGGCGCAAGCCCGGCCGCATCGTCACCCTGTCGTCGGTGTCCGGGTTGGCCGGCAACCGCGGGCAGGTCAACTACAGTGCCGCCAAGGCCGGCATCATCGGTGCCACCAAGGCCCTGGCGCTGGAGCTGGCCAGCCGCCAGATCACCGTCAACTGCGTGGCCCCGGGCCTGATCGAGACCGAAATGCTCAACGACGAAGTGGTTGAACACGCGCTCAAGCTGATTCCCGCCGGCCGCGTCGGCCGTCCCGACGAAGTGGCGGCCACGGTGGCGTTCCTGCTGTCCGAACCGGCCGGCTACATCACCCGCCAGGTGATCTCGGTGAACGGGGGCATGCTCTGATGGCCGCCGATCGTCGCGTGGTGGTCACCGGTGCCGCCGCCATCAGTCCGCTCGGCCACGACTGGCCGACCATCGAGGCGCACCTGCGCAGCTGCCGCAACGCGGTGCGTGCGATGCCCGAGTGGGATGTCTATGCCGGGCTGAACACCAAGCTGGCCGCGCCCGCGCAGGACTTCGAGCTGCCGCCGAACTACAACCGCAAGACCACCCGCTCGATGGGCAAGGTCGCGATCATGTCGGTGCGCGCCACCGAAGTGGCGCTGCGCGAAGCTGGCCTGCACGAGCATCCGGTGCTGCGCAGTGGCCGTACCGGCGTGGCCTACGGCTCCTCGTCCGGCAGCCATGAGGCCACCGGCGAATTCGGGCGCATGCTCAACGAGTTCACCACCGAAGGCATCAGTGCCACCACCTACCTGAAGATGATGAGCCACACCGCGCCGGTCAACATCGGCGTGTTCTTCGGCCTGTCCGGGCGCGTCTACACCACCTCCAGCGCCTGCACGTCGGGCAGCCAGGGCGTGGGCGCGGCCTATGAGGCCATCCGCAGCGGCAAGCAGACGGTGATGGTGGCCGGCGGTGCCGAGCAGCTCGATGCCACCGCCGCGGCGGTGTTCGACACCCTGTTCGCCACCAGCGTGCGCAACGATGCGCCGCAGACCACCCCGCGCCCGTTCGATGCCGGCCGTGATGGCCTGGTGCTGGGCGAGGGCGCCTGCACGCTGATCCTGGAAGATCTGGAGCACGCGCAGGCGCGTGGCGCCACCATCCTGGCCGAGGTGGTCGGCTATGGCACCAACAGCGATGGCCAGCACGTCACCCAGCCCAGCGCCGACACCATGGCCCAGGCGATGCGCCTGGCGTTGGAGGATGCCGGCCTGGACGCCGCGCAGATCGACTACGTCAACGCCCACGGTACCGCTACCGACCACGGTGACATCGCCGAGACCCAGGCCACCGCGCAGGTGTTCGGCAACCGCGTGCCGATCAGCTCGCTGAAGAGCTACGTCGGCCACATGCTGGGTGCCTGTGGTGCGTTCGAGGCCTGGCTGAGCATCCAGATGATGCGCGCCGGCTGGTTCGCGCCGACCCTGAACCTGGCCGAGGTCGATCCGCGCTGTGGCCAGCTCGACTTCATCACCGGACAGGGCCGCGAACTGCAGGCCGAGTACGTGATGAGCAACAACTTCGCCTTCGGCGGCATCAACACCTCGCTGGTGTTCCGCCGCTGGAGCGAGTGATCCACCGCCCCACCGCACCGTTCCCGTAACCCCCGCACCCTCGACAAGGAGATGTTTCGATGCGCCGCACTCTCATGATCGCCACGGCTACCGCGCTGCTGGCCCTGACTTCCACCGCTTCCGCCCGTGATACCCGCGTCGAGCAGCCGCTGCAGGAGCTGGTCAACTCGCAGGCCGCCCGCGATGCCGGCATCGACGGCAGCGTGCGCTTCTACCTGGCCGGCCAGCCGGTCAGCGTGCAGCAGCGCCTGGGCGAAGATGTGACCAACAAGAAGACCAATGCCGCCAACAAGAGCGATGCCGAGGCCTGCCGCTGGGTCGCGCTGTCAGCGCTGCGCGCGTTGCAGGACGGCGCCAAGTCGCGCGGCGCCAACGCCGTGGTCGACATCGTCAGCTACTACAAGAAGAACGAGTTCAAGAGCAGCACCAATTACGAGTGCTACGCCGGCACCATCCTCGCCGGTGTCGCGCTGAAGGGCACCTACGCCAAGGTCAAGTAAGCACCCGTGTGGCGGCGGCGCTGGCTGAACGTCGCCGCCACATTGCTGAACCCCGCAGGGGAAACGCCGCCGATCGCGCCGCCATCGTCGGCTGACGGCTTTCCCCGGTGTCGGCTTTCCGACACAATCATGGCTCTTCCCGGGTTATCGTCCCGCGGACATGCACGCCTACGTCTATAAAAGCCAACTCAAGCCGGACACTTACGTCTACGTTCCCCGACGCGATGATTTCAGCGCGCTGCCCGCGCCGCTGCTCACCTCGCTGGGTACGCTTGCCTTCGTCCTGGAGGTTGCCCTGGATGCCCAGCGCCGCCTGGCCCAGGCCGATCCCGAAAAGGTCCGCAGCGAAATGAGCGAACGCGGGTTCTACCTGCAGGTGCCGCCGTCGGTGGCCAGCCTGATGCCGCGACACTATGACTGACACCTCCCGACCGCGCGTCCTGTCGATCGCCTTCGCCGTGGGCGCCGTGCTGGCGCTGGGCGCCGCCGTGGGTGGCATCCCGGGTGCGATCCTTGCCGCGCTGGCACAGCCAGCGTTCGCGCTGGCGATATCGTGGTGGCGCCGCAGCCGCGCGCTGCGGCCGCTGAAGGTGGTCGCACGCCAGGACCTGCCGGCGCTGCTGGCATTGTGGGCGGCCGCGCCGCTGCTGCTGGCGCTGCTGCTGGCCTGGCCGCTCGCGGCGCTGCGTGACAGCGGCAGCC
>DQIG01000002.1:512-7128 GCA_003525885.1 Stenotrophomonas sp. | reverse complement strand
CGGTGCAGGCGCAGCCGGTGCCACAGGCTGCGCCGGCGTGTGCTCGCGTACCGCCGTATCCAGGGCCTGCAGGGTCTGCCGGCCGGCCTTGCCATCGACGGTCAGCCCATGCGCCTGCTGGAACTCGCGCACTGCATGCTCGGTATTGGCACCGTAGTGGCTATCGGCTGTCAGCGGTTGCCCGTTGCGACCGGTATGGCCGGCCTGGATCAGCTTGGCCTGCAGGGCCTGGACCTCGGTACCGCGCTCGCCGGGTGCCAGCACGCCGTCGGCCATCGCCGATGCGGCCGCACGCTGGCCACGCTGGCTGGGCTCAGGCTCACCGAACGCCTGCTGGTAATCCTTGCCCCGGTATGCCTCGGGGTTGTGATTGACCTGGTCGTAGCGCGCCAGCCCGACCAGTGCGGTCTTCTCGGTGAGCGCACGATCACGCAGCGAATCCCACAGGGTGGGTGAGCTCTGGAAGTGCACCTGCACATTGGCGTGCTTGTAGTCCTGCACCGCGCGGACGATCTGCTCGTCACTCAGCTCAGTCAGCTTGAAGTCTTCGCCATAGGCCTGCTGCAGGCCCTTCTGGAACACCGACCGGGTCATGCCGCGGTACTGCACCGAGGTACTCCACAGCGCGTCCTGCACGGCCGCACCACGGCCGGAGAGATCGATGCCCACATCCTTCAGGCGGCCCATCTGCACATCGTAGTACTTGTGCTGGATGAAGTCGTGCTGGTCCCTGGCAAACCCTGCCGGGTCGGCGGCCGCCACTTCCTTCCAGCGTTCGGTGAAGGCCGGGGTTCCTGCCTGCAGGCCGTTGAAGCGGTTGCCATAGCGCGAGGCGGCGACGTATTCGTCCACGCCGCCAACGTTGGTGGCGTACTGGTAACTGCCATACGACACGCCGCCATGGTCGCCCCTGCCAGTGGAAACGTGGCCGGGTCCGCGACCTCCGGTTTCGAAATGCGCCGACGTCTGGCCGCGATGCCAGCTGTCCATTGCCTGCTTTGCCTGGGTCACAACATCCATTTTCCTGCACTCCTTTGCGGGGGAATTACTTCGAGGTCAGTGCCTGCAGCACATCGGCACGGTTGGCCGTGCGATTGATCCGGCAGGACTGCGCGTCCAGCATCTGCCCCTGCCCGTCTTCGGCAGGGTTCCAGCTGCAGTAGCGATTGGTATCGGACATGTAGGCGGCCTGCTCGTCCATCAGCCTGTCCTTGTCCTTGCCATCGGGGCCGTCGACGATCTTCATGAATGCCTGCTCGAGCCGCTGCTCCTGCCAGGCAAGCTCGTCATCACCACACGCCTGCAGTGCCGGTGTCTCGCCGCCGCTGGATTTCACGCATGCAGCGTACTGCGGCCGCAACGTCGCCTTGTTGTAGGAATCATCCGGGCGCTGCGGCGGCATGTCCTGGTCATCGGCATCGGCCGCTGTCGTGGCAGGTGCGGCACGTGCAGGCTCTGCAGTGGCAGGCGGCGAGGCAGTGGCCGGCGCGGCGGCCACGGGGGCAACTGCCGTATCCGCCTCCGGGCTCTTGGCCTGGCATGCCGCCAGGCTGAGGCCAAAGACCAGCGCAAGCGCGATGGCCCCGGCCTTGCCGAACGTTTCACGGGGGGCCGCTGGAAGGTGGTTCGTTCCCTGCATTGCTTGCATCTCCTTGGCATCCAGGCACGTGGCCCGTCAACGCGGGGCCGTCCATCGGCCCCATCAGGAAACGCATGCTACGCGAGCGTGGATTTCAGATGCCTGACTGGATTCAGAATGCGTGCACGTCGTCGCAGAAGCAGGACGCGTAAACCTCAATGCCCACCAGTGCGCCCGCCTACCTGTTCGATCAACGTCTGGCTGGCCGAATTCAGGCCCACCACCGTCACCTCCGCTCCATGCGCGGCCAGCTTTTCCTGCGCGCGTTCCAGCGCGGTCACCGCGGTAAGGTCCCACAGGTGGGCGTCACGCAGGTCAATCTGCACCTTCGGCGCCACGTGCTGGTAGTCGAACGCGGCGCCCAGCTGGCCGGCGGACGCGAAGAACACCTGACCACGCACGCGGTAGACCTGCGTGCCTCCGGCGTCCTCGCGCTGCACATCCAGCATGCGGCCGACCTTGCGCGCGAAGAACAGCGCCGACAGCAGCACGCCACTGAGCACGCCCTTGGCCAGGTCGTGGGTGGCCACGGTGACCACCACGGTCAGCAGCATCACGGCCGAGGAACTGCGCGGATGCGTGCGCAGGTCGCGCAGCGAGCGCCAGCTGAAGGTGCCGATGCTGACCATGATCATCACCGCTACCAGCGCGGCCATCGGGATCTGCCGCACCAGGTCGCTGCCATACACCACCAGCACCAGCAGCAGCACGCCGGCCACCAGGCAGGACAGGCGGCCACGGCCACCGGAGGTCACGTTGATCACCGACTGGCCGATCATCGCGCACCCGGCCATGCCGCCGAGGAAACCGGTAAGCGTGTTGGCCACGCCTTGGCCGACGCATTCGCGGTTGCGCTCGCTGGGCGTCTCGGTGATGTCCTCGACGATCTGCAGGGTCATCATCGATTCGAGCAGGCCGACCACGGCCAGCGTGGCCGACACTGGCAGCAGGATGCGCAAGGTTTCCCAGCTGAGCGGCACATCGGGGATGAGGAACTGCGGCAGGCTGTCGGGCAGCTGGCCCATGTCGCCGACGCTGCGAACGTCCACACCAAAGCCGATCACTACGGCGGTGAGTACGACGATCGCCACCAGCGGCGACGGCACGGCGCGGGTGAGGCGCGGCAGCAGGTAGATGATCGCCAACGCGGCGGCACACAACGCGTACACGGCCGGGCCACGGCCGATCAGCTCGGGCAGCTGTGCCAGGAAGATCAGGATCGCCAATGCGTTGACGAAGCCGGTGATGACCGAGCGCGAGACGAATCGCATCAGCGAGCCAAGCTTGAACACGCCGGCCAGCACCTGCAGCAGGCCAGCCAGGATGCTGGCGGCGAACAGGTACTGAAGACCGTGGTCCTTGACCAGGTCGACCATCACCAGCGCCATCGCGCCGGTGGCGGCGGAGATCATGCCAGGCCGGCCGCCAGCGATGGCGGTGATCACCGCGATGGAGAACGCGGCATACAGGCCGACTTTGGGATCGACGCCGGCGATCAGCGAAAAGGCGATGGCTTCGGGAATCAGCGCCAGGGCCACGACGATGCCGGACAGCAGATCACCACGGATATTGCCGAGCCATTGCTGGCGCAGGGGGTAGGACGTTTGCATGGGAAAACTCCGCGCGCACGCGGACGTGGCCGCATGGCGCTGCAGTGGAAAGACACGGGTTCCTGAGCCGGACGGGCCGGCTGCCGATATGCGGCAAGGGTCAGGGTGGCGTGATCACTGCAGTGCGTCGTCGAGGAGCATAGGAGGGGCGCAGTCTACGGGAAGGGCCCGGGCGGCTCAAATGGCCGCCCGGGCCAGTTTGATTCAGCCTAGTAGGTATGCGCGGCAATCAGGAAATTCGGCAACTGCCCTGTGAAACTCTGGTAGGACGCGCCGCTCAACGAGCGTTGACGGTTCTCTCTACGCCTGCAGTAGTTCAATCGCACCTGCGAAGCATTTGGAGTATTGATGTACGGCTGATAGCGCATGTTGCCGCGAATGGTCGGGCCACTACCGTAGTAGGCGTAGATATCATGGCACAGTCCAATGTCGGACATCAGATAGGCGAGATTCTCGCCAGGGCCGTTGAAGAGTGGCCCTTGCCTCACATTGTCGGTGGACATCTCGGCAAAGCCTGGAACACTTCCACCCGATTTATCGACCAAACCGGCGATACGCAGTGGACGGTTTGACATGTCCCATTGGATGGATCCGTCGGCGTTGTAGACCTGCATGCCGGTGTTTCCGCTGTTGACTGCGCGCCCCCAGGCCCACCACTCGAAGCTGGTGGTCCCTTGTCCCATGCTCCAGTAAAAGCCATTCAGCGCTGACATCACCTGGGCGGAACCGCCATTGCAGCGGATGAACACCAGGTACGGAACGCTCTGCGCGGGAAGGCTTACGAACCCGCTCGCGCCATAGGCGGACGTATTGCTTGCAATCGACTGCGTACCCTTGGCTATCGAAAAGAAGACAAAGGAATGCGCATTCACAAGAACCGGAACGCCGCTGTCATTGGTGACTTCAAGACCAACGGACATCAGAAGACTCCATAGTAGATGGAAGCGGACGGGTTGGCGATCGGCGAGAACGTAAACTGCATCCGCAATGTGTTTCCGCCGTCGACAAACGACATGTACCCCAGCGCAGGCGCGGAAAACTGATTGCCATTCTGGTCCTGCCAACTGTCGGAGCCAGGGCTGGGCAGAATGGCAAATGGCTCACCCAGACCTGCCAGGCCAACGCTGCTCGACGAGCTTCCAATGACTGAAAGAGTGCCCATGATCTTGCCGGCACGATCGTTGGTGTCGAACCACATCTGCCCATCCGGGCCGAATATCTGCATACCCGTTGCCATTACCAGATCCCCATGCGGACGCGGACGCGGCCGTTGCTGTCGTAAACGTGGATGACACTGTCATTGATGGTCAGGCGACCTCCGTTCTCGGGGCCGTTCATCGTCAACGTGCCGTTCTTGTCGAGCCTCCATCGCGGTTGCCCACCGGCGCCGACGGCGTTGGACTGGATCACGTCGCCGATCATGGCGTTCTGGATCCAACCATTGCCGATCAGCGCCTGGCTGATGAAGGTCTGCCCACCCTGCACCACGAACGGCGCACTGACCTGGCCGCTGTTGGTGTTGAACAATGCGAAGCGGTCGGCCTGCATCAGGATCTGGCTCTGGTAGCTGCCATCCGGCTGCTGCTCGACACCCAGACCCATGCCGGCCATGTAGATCTGGCCGGCACTGCTGATCTGGGCCTTGACCGTATAGGTCGCGCTGACCTTGCCATCCAGGTTCACCACGGCCTGCGAGACCTGCTGGACCGCCGCACTGACCCCTTCGATCTTGCCCGGAACGCCGTCGATGGAGGCTTCGACCGTATCCACACGCTTGGCCAGTGCTGCATCCTTCTCGGCCATCACGCTGTAGACCGTGATCGCGCCGGCACTGACATCGTTCTCGCCGACGTTGTAGTCCTCCTCACCGGCAGTGTGGTCGCTGACCTGGGCGAACAGGCCATCGACTTTCTGCCCTTGCGCGGCCACCTTGCCATCGACATCGGTGACGTCCATTTCCAGCTGGTCGACGCGGCCGACGATGGCGCCCGCCTCGGCGATGGCGTCGCCGACGTTCTTCCAGTGGCTGCCCGGCGGCGTTTCATTGCCTGCGGCAGTGCCCTGCCAGCTCCAGATCCGGCCATCGTGGATGACGGTCTGGCCCGGGGTGTAGGTTGCCGCGGCATCCCAGACCAGCGGCAGCACTTCGGTGACGCGTTCGATCTTGCCCTTCAACTGTTGGCCCAGCGCACTTTCGTTGATGCGGCCAGCAAAGTAGGCATCGTAATCCGCCTGGTTGCTGCTGGATTCGCCCAGCACACCTGCCTGGACCGGGTGCCATGGACCCACGTTGCCGCTACGGTCGACCAGGCGCCCCCAGAACCAGAAGCGTGCACCCGCTGCGAGACCGTTCATCTGGTGCCGCGCCTGCGGATAGGCGAAGTCGCCGAGCTTGATGGCGGCTGCGCGATCAGGGCTTGTGCTGTACCAGAGTTCCGTGCGCTCGGTATCTGTCGCACCCACCGGGAACTGCCAGGCCAACTCGATGCCGAACACCCGACTGCGCGCGGTCAGCGAGGTCAATGCGGGGGGCGGTGTGGTCTTGCCTTCGATGGTAGTGAGCGCACTGAGCGTCGGCTGCGACACCGCACCCAGCGCGTTGACCGCACGCACGCGGGCCAGATACTCGCCGGCGTAGACGCCCCGCACTTCCAGGCTCTGCGTCCCGACGCGACCGGCGCGGACCCAGTTGAGATCACCACGGCGCCATTCCACGTCATAGCCGATCGCCTTGTCGGCGGCATCCCACTCAATGGTGAGCACGGACATGGCGATACCCTGGTCCACCACCACATGCGAGGCCATCCGCACGTTGGCCGGTGCCGGCTGCACGCTGGGCGGAATGATGCTGATCGGCGGCTGCTCCAGGCGCGTGCCATCGTCGATGGCGGCGTACTTGCCCGGCACGTGCTTGAGCGCCGTGATCTGGTAGGTCAGGTCCTCGCCTTCGCTGATCGACAGCACGCGATAGTGCTGCAGGGCCAGCTCCGGCGATTCCAATGCCCATACCGACTGCGCCACCGGCAGCGCTGACCAGGGTGCGGTGACGGTCACCGTCTCGCCATCCACCGACTGCACCGTGCGCGCTTCGGTCTGCCCGCTGGGCAGGGTGGCGCGCAGGGTGTCACCGGCAGCGACCTGTTCCGGCACGCGATCCAGCACCAGGCTGCGCGTACCCGCACTGCGGATGCGTCCCGCATTACGGCGGCCGGCGCGGTTCGGGTCGGCCACCTGGATCACATCGCCAGGCATGCAGCCCAGCGCGTCCAGGCCCACCGAGAAGCTGATGGTTTCGGTTTCCAGCATTTCGGTATGCAGAATGTGGTTGCCCACGCGCTGCGCCTGCGAACGCGAGTGGCAGCCCACC
>DQIG01000002.1:0-354 GCA_003525885.1 Stenotrophomonas sp. | reverse complement strand
GCAGCCCACCGCCGTCACTTCGGTCTGGTTGATGCCGTAGCGGGCCACGCCCGGAAGGTGCTGCACCACTTCAACCTTCTGGCGGCCGAAATCGTCCGGATCGATCCACGACACCAGCGCCACCGTGTGCCGCGCCGTGCGGCTGCTGCCCGCATAGTGGAAGCGCCCTTCGATGACGTTGGCCTGGCTGTAGGTCAGTACCGGGTCCTTGGGCATGTCGGCCGAGGCCATCACCTGCCCCGCCGCATAGAAGCTGATGCCGCGGAACATGGTGGCGATGTCCTGCAACACGCGATAGGCCTCGGCGCGGGTCTGCAGATACAGGCTGCAGGTGAAGCGCGGCTCCTTGCCGCC
>DQIG01000150.1 GCA_003525885.1 Stenotrophomonas sp. | reverse complement strand
CCGCCGAAGGCTACAAGCAGGCCGTGGTGTCCAAGGCCGAGGGTGACGCGCAGCGCTTCAGCCTGTTGCAGGCCCAGTACAAGGACGCCCCGGAAGTGACCCGCAAGCGCCTGTGGCTGGAGACCGTGCAGCAGGTGCTGAGCGAGAACCGCAAGGTGATCGGTGGCGATGGCCGCCAGCTGATCTACGTGCCGATGACCGGCGACACCCGTCCCACCACCTCGGCCCCGGCCGCAGTGGCGAACCCGGACGTGGTGATGCCGTCGCTGCCGGGTGCAGCGGTGGAAGCTTCCCGTGATCCGGGCCGGCCGGTGGGCCGCCCGACCGGGCGACCGAGCGGCCGTGAGGAGGGCAGCCGATGAAGAGTCCTATCTGGATCGCCGTGATCGTGGCGGTGGTGCTGGGCCTGCTCGGCTCGGTGTACGTGGTCCGTGAGGACCAGACTGCCATGGTGCTGAACCTGGGCAAGGTGGTGCGTTCGGACATCAAGCCGGGCCTGCACTTCAAGGTGCCGGTGGTGGAAACGGTGAAGGTCTTCGACCGCCGCTTCCAGGTGCTCGACACCGCCCCGGCGCGCTACTTCACCGCCGAGCAGAAGGATGTCAGCGTCGACTTCTTCGCCATCGGTTACATCTCCAACGTGGGTGACTACTTCCGTGCCACCGGCGGCGATCCGCGCATCGCCAACGCCCGCCTGGCACCGATCATCACCGACTCGCTGCGCAACCAGATCAACTCGCGCACCCTGCAGCAGCTGGTCTCCGGCGACCGTAGCGAGCTGATCGCCGAGCAGCTGAAGGGGATCAACGAAGCGGTGGCCGGCCTCGGCATGCAGATGATCGACCTGCGCATCAAGCAGGTGGACCTGCCGACCGACAGCCAGGTGATCAACGACGTGTACGAGCGCATGCGCGCCCAGCGCAAGCAGGAAGCTGCCAAGCTGCGTGCGGAGGGCGAGGAGCAGTCGCTGACCATCCGCGCCCAGGCCGACCGTGACAGCACCGTGCTGATCGCCGAAGCCGAGCGTGATGCCCAGCGCCTGCGCGGTGAAGGCGATGCCGATGCGGCCCGCATCTACGGCAAGGCCGGCTCTGCCGACCCGTCGTTCTATGCGTTCTACCGCAGCCTGGAGGCCTACCGTGGCTCCATGACCGACGGCAACGGCGTGATCGTGCTCGACAAGAACGACCCGTTCCTGCAGTACCTGAAGAACGACCGCTGAGGTCGCAGGGCATTACCCCACGGGGCCCGGTTGAATACCGGGCCCCGTGCTTTTTCCGGAGTTCCCCCATGAAAGATCTGTTCGCCGCCGTCTGCCTGGTCGCGGTGCTGGAAGGCCTGTTCCTGTTCGTCGCGCCGTTCGCCTGGAAGCGCATGGCAGAGCGCCTGCTGGACCTGCCGAGCCCGGCCCTGCGCAGCTTCGGCGGACTGGTGCTGCTGGCCGGCCTGAGCCTGCTGTGGTGGGCCCGCCACTAGACGGCCTTTCGCGGCCGCCTGCGTTCACATGCGTGGCCCGGCTCTGGTAGATGCCAACCTTGGTTGGCATTGCCGGCCAGCGGCCGGCACTACCGGACGAGGCGTCTGACCCCGTTCCGGGCGGCTGACCGGCCGGTGAAGCCGCCCATCGGAAAGGTGGCACCCGACCCCGGAAACCCGGATAATGCACAAAAGCCGGACGGGCCTCCCCGTTCGGCTTTTTCCGTGTCTGGGCCTTCCATCGCCGGCCGCTCCCCGTTTGGAGCCGCCCTCCAGGTGCTGGCCAGCCCCGCCACGGTTTACCCGTCCGCGGCCCCGATGGCCGCAACATATGAGGAGCCCGTCATGGGTCAGTCTGTCGTAGTGCTTGGTGCCCAGTGGGGCGATGAAGGCAAGGGCAAGATCGTCGATCTGCTCACTGAGGAAATCGGCGCCGTCGTGCGCTTCCAGGGCGGCCACAACGCCGGCCACACCCTGGTCATCAACGGTAAGAAGACCGTCCTGCACCTGATCCCGTCGGGCATCCTGCGTGACGACGCGCTGTGCCTGATCGGCAACGGCGTGGTGATCTCGCCGGCCGCGCTGCAGAAGGAAATCGCCGAGCTGGAAGCCTCCGGCGTGGAAGTGCGTTCGCGCCTGAAGATCTCCCCGGCCGCGCCGCTGATCATGCCGTACCACATCGCCCTGGACCAGGCGCGCGAGCGCGCTGCCGGTGGCAAGGCGATCGGCACCACCGGCCGTGGCATCGGCCCGGCCTACGAAGACAAGGTGGCGCGTCGCGGCATCCGCATCGCCGACCTGCATTACCCGAAGCAGCTGGAAGAACTGCTGCGCACCGCGCTGGATTACCACAATTTCGTGCTGACCAAGTATCTGAACACCGATGCGGTCGATTTCCAGAAGACCTTCGATGAAGCGCTGGCCTTCGGCGAGTACGTGCAGCCGATGAAGTCCGACGTGGCCGGCATCCTGCACGACCTGCGCAAGCAGGGTAAGCGCGTGCTGTTCGAAGGTGCGCAGGGCGCGCTGCTGGACATCGACCACGGCACCTACCCGTACGTCACCAGCTCCAACACCACCGTCGGTGGTGCGCTGGCCGGTTCCGGCGTCGGCGCCGATTCGATCGACTACGTGCTGGGCATCGCCAAGGCCTACGCCACCCGCGTCGGCGGCGGCCCGTTCCCGACCGAGCTGGACGACGAAGTCGGCCAGGGCATCCGTGACCGCGGCGCCGAGTACGGTGCGTCGACCGGCCGTCCGCGTCGTTGCGGCTGGATGGACATCGTCGCGCTGAAGCGCGCCGTGGCCATCAACGGCATCAGCGGCCTGTGCATCACCAAGCTGGACGTGCTGGATGGCATGGAAAAGCTGAAGGTCTGCATCGCCTACGAATACAACGGCAAGCGCACCGAGTACGCGCCGCTGGACGCGCAGGGCTGGGAAGACTGCACCCCGGTGTACCTGGAGTTCCCGGGCTGGAGCGAGAACACCCACGGCATCACCAACTGGGACGACCTGCCGCCGGCCGCACGTGCCTACCTGCGTTCGCTGGAAGAGCTGGCCGGCTGCCCGATCAGCATCGTCTCCACCGGCCCGGACCGCGACCACACCATGGTCCTGCAGGATCCGTTCGCCTGAGTGAGCGGTAGCGCCGGGCCATGCCC
>DQIG01000040.1:10495-17826 GCA_003525885.1 Stenotrophomonas sp. | reverse complement strand
GCGGAGTCCAGCGTGGTGAGAGCGTCGTTGATGGTGCTCTGGTGCTGGCCCTGGATGTTGAAGCCGGGGGTGGTGACGTTGCCCTCGGCGTCGATGTTGCCGCCAAGGGTGGACAGGGCGCCGCGGAGCTGGCCGACGGTGGCTGCGTCATGCTGAGCGACCCCATGAGCGACATTGGTCAATCTACGCTTGAGCGAATCATTGCCAAAGGAAACCACTCCCCTTTCTGAAGCATACGAATAGGCCCCAAGAGCGACGGACTCCAAGGCATCCTCCGTGACAATTGCATAGCTTCCCAATGCAACTCCCCCGCTCTGGTCTACTCTCGCACCTGCGCCCAGCGCATATCCGTTTTCCGCGAAAGAACTGACATACGCGCCACGCCCCAAGGCAACAGAGTTCTTCCCGAGCGCGCTTGTATAGCTGCCAACTGCTGTCCCACCTTCAGAATCCATCGAAGCCTGAGCTCCGCTACCGAGGGCAACGCCGTAGATTCCTGCCTCAGGGCGCTCCCTATGCGGTTCCGATCCGACCGCTAGCATTTCTGTGCGCTGTTCCAAACTTACGACTCTGGAATTGGTTGCATACAACTGCCCCCCGTTCACAACATCCTTGCCCTCAGGCAACAGCATCCCATCAGCTACACCTGTAAGGTTCGCGCCACCGAAGTCAATTACGCCACCAGCGCTGGCGGCAACAGCAACACCGGAATTTTCCGCGTCGCGGAGTGCGTCGAGATCACTCCTGTTCCGCGCGATGTCCTGCTCCGCTGCGTAAAGCTGACTACCAGTCACCGCATCACGGCTACCTGCAGCAATGCGTCCATCGGCCAGATTCGACAGAACCATGCCCTGCGCACCTGCCAAGTTCAGCTGACCAATTCCATCCGTCCGGGTCGAGGGCGACTGTTGGAACGTCGCACGCAGCTGACCTTCGAGACCGTCTACGCGGTTGTCTGACCTGATCACCGCCCCATCGAGAGCAGCCAACGCGTCTCCGACGTTGGTCTGCGTCCCACCTTGGACGTTGTAGATGGGGTTGTTCACACCACCGTAGCTATCCAGCCCTGCCCCGCCGCCCAAGGCCGAGAGGGACTCAGCCAACTGCACGATAGTGGCAGCATCGTATTCGCCAGTGCCACGGGAAATCCCCGTCAACCTGCGTTGGACGTTGTCGTTCCCAAACGACACTGTATCAGGCTGGGACGCAATCGAACCATAGCCAATTGCAACAGCATTATGAGCCCCAGCTTGGACTCGGCTTTCTGCGCCCAAAGCCATTCCTTGACTCGCGTTGACAGATGTACCGACCCCCAAAGCAAACCCACCTTCCGCGTCCTGAGCGACGAACGCTGCGCGGCCGATCGAGATGGAATTCTTCCCGATAGCACGTGCATATGCACCAAGGGCAACTCCACCCTCACCATCAGGGGTTGCCTGCGCCGAGTCTCCAATAGCTACTGATCCCAGCCCTGCACTCGACGCCTTCTGATCTCCACCAGCACCGACTGATACGAATCCTCCTGCCATTTCCAGCGCCGCGATCTTCTCATTGGTCGCAAACAACTGCCCGCCATTCACCGCATCCGTGCTGGTAGCAGAACTGATATCACCCGCCGCCACGCCCGATACGCGGGCACCCGCCATATCCACCAGAAGACGATCGGCACTGAACTTCACCACGCCATCCAGATCGGGGTTGAAGTTGTCGAAATCCGTACGCAATGCATCCAAATCGACCCGGTTATCTGCAATACGCCCATCCTGATCCGTCAGCTGCTGCGCATGCCCAGCCAAAGCCTGCCGCTGCGTCTCCACCGTGGTATTGGTCGCAAACAGCTGCTGCCCGGTCACCGCATCCGTGCTGCCCGTACTCAGCGTGCCGTTGGCGATGTTGTAGATGCGTCGCTTGCCACCGCTCTTGTTCGCAACATCCACGATAGTCCCGGTGTTCTCCGCACCCAGACGCACGTTGCCACTGGCAGACACCTGCCCCACCAATCCACCCAAGGCATCAGCCTTCTGCACAGCGCCATCGGCTACACCACGGGCGGCATCGGCCGCCGTCTTCGCCGCGGTTGCCGCCGAGCGCACGCTGGTCACTTCGCTATTGGTGGCATTGAGCTGCTGCCCGGTCACTGCATCCGTGCTGGACGTGCTGAGCACGCCGTTGTCCAGGTTCTGCAGCTTGCGCTTGGCGCCGGCCTTGTTGGCCACGTCGATGACGGTGCCGGTGTTGTCTGCGCCCAGGCGCACGTTGCCACTTACCGATACCTGCCCCACCAGGCCATCCAGTACCGCCACGCGCGCCTGCGCTGTGTCTGCCGTGGACTTCACGGCGGCAACGTTGCCGTTGGTGGCATTCAACTGCTTGCCGGTGACGGCCTCCGTGCTTGACGTGCTCAGTGCCCCATCCTTCAGGCCGGTGATGCTGCGCACCGCATTGGACTTGTTGCGGGCATCCAGCACCGTGCCGGTGTTCTCACCGCCAAGACGTACGTTGCCACTGGCTGATACCTGGCTGACCAGGCCACTGACCGTATTGGCCTTGGCCAGCGCCGTGTTGGCGTTGGTGTTGGCCGTAGTGGCGGTGGTCTGCGCTGCCGTGGCCGTCGTCTTCGCCGCGTCGGCCGCCGTCTGAGCAGTCGTCACATTGGTGTTGGTTGCATTGAGCTGCTTACCCGTCACGGCCTCAGTGCTGGATGTAGAAAGCGCCCCATCCTTCAAGCCGGTGATGCTGCGAACAGCATTGGACTTGTTACGGACATCCAGCACGGTGCCGGTGTTCTCACCACCCAGCCTTACGTTGCCACTTGCTGATACCTGGCTGACCAGGCCGCTGACCGCATTGGCCTTCGCCAGCGCTGTGCTGGCATTGGTGTTGGCCGTGTTGGCGGTGGATTGTGCTGCCGTGGCTGTCGTCTTCGCTCCATCGGCCGCCGTCTGGGCCTTGGTGACGTTGGAGTTGGTGGCATACAGCTGCTTACCAGTGACCGCATCACTGCTGGTCGAGTTCAGCCGCGCATCGGCCACATTGACCACCCGCCTTTTCACGCTGGCACTACCGACCGAAACGGTGTTGGCCTCTGTGGCAAGCGATCCACGACCAAGTGCCACAGTGCCATTTGCCGATGTCTTTGCACCATAACCAACAGCCACACCGTCGTACTCTGCGCGCGAGTCCCCACCCAATGCGATCGCCCCCGTCCAGCCACTACTGCCCGCGTACGCATCACCACCAATGGCAATTCTGGAAATGCCGGCGCCATCATTGGTTCTGGAGCCACTGCCTACAGCAATCGAATTGTCTGCGTACGCCTTAGCATTGTTACCGAAGGCCGTCGCACCGACTCCGTCGGTATAAGATTCAGCGCCAACTGCGGTGCTATACCCCTGTCGCACTCTGACGCCATAGCCAACGGCTACGTTGTTGGTTCCACTCGCGGTCAACAGGCTTCCGTAACCAACCGATTTACTACCCGTCAGACTGGAGCGTGAGCCGAGAATCATCTGCAGGTCACCTGAGACTGTCGAGTCACGGTAGAAGTTATCCGTAGTCAGCGCGACCTGTGTGTGCAGCGAGTTTATCGAACCTGCGGCAGCAGCTGGCTGAAGCGGAAAGCTACTGAGCGCGCTCCGCAAAGTAGGGTCCGCAACAGATGGAGTCGCCGGATAGTCTTCGACCAGGCTTTGTTCATCGAATTCACCCGGCTCGACCTCCCGCTCAGCGGCCTGCGCGACCGTCGCAAGCATGACCAGTCCAACCGTACCAGCCGCAAGAACGGTACTGGCGCGCTTTCCGCGAGGAGATGCAAGCTCGCTGGCGACAATCCAGCACTGCCGAGCCGTTGACCAGAGACGACGATAGATTTTGTTCATGGCATTTCCTTAACAATGGAATCGAATATGAACGTCGCTGCGGAGCAGTTCCGCGGCGACGGGATGTCAGAGGGCGTGCGTCTGTAGGTGCTCGCGATAGCCATCGCGGGTCAGGCGGTAACGCAGTTGCAGCGTGTGCCCCGGCTGCACGGGGAAAGGCAGTTCCAGCGCACTGCCGGGATACAGGCTTCGCGACACGTCGTGCGCGGTGCAGCGCGCACCATCGCAGTCAGCGATGCTGGTGATGCCCACGCGCACCGTGCCGGTGTTGCGCAGGCGATTGCCTTCCACCTGTACCGCCATGGCAGGCTGCGCGGGCAGCACATTGACCAGCGCGCCCCAGACCAGGCTGACGCCGATGTTGGCCTGTGCGCGCTCACCCTCACCTGCGCGCTCAATGGCGTCAGGACCACGTATGCCTTCGAAGTACACGCGGTAGGCGGTTTCCTTCTCGACCGGCTGCAGCGGAATCACCCGGATCAGGCGATTGCCACCACCGGCCAGCGCGAATTTGCCGGGCGTGATGGCGATGGCTGCTTCGCCAGGCTCGACCTCAACCTCCTGTTCGTCTGCACCGGCCGGGTCGACGATGCGCTTGATCGAGGCCTGCACGTACTGCGGCTGGGTGGACTGCGAATAGATGCGAATCTGTGCGCCCTTCTTCACGTCCACCGACGTGCGCATGGGATGCACCGTGAGGTTGGCGTGGGCAGGCATCGCCATCAGCAGCGACAAGGGAAGCAGGCAGCGAATGAGAGGCTTCATCGGGGGCTCCATGGGAATCAGGGCGTGACAGTGGGAACGCGCAGTTCCACCTTGAGGTCGCCGTCGTAGTAGCCGGGGCGTTTGCTGCTGACCGGCACGCGGGGGGTATCCAGCGTCAAAGGAGTGGGCACGCAGAACACCGGCTGCGTCATGCCGGGCAACAGCACCAGGCGCAGCTTTGCGGTATCGATGCCATGCAGCAGCTGCTCCACGCCGTTGCGCATGGGCAAGGCGCTGTCGTTGTGATCGAGGGTGACGGTGTAGTCCACGCGCTGCGTGGCGTCGCTGCCGCCATCGGTGTGCCAGACCGAGTAGCCCGACGGTCCCGGGGGGCGTGGCCCACTGTCGCGCACGGTGACGCCCAGGTACTGGCTTTGTGAGCCCAGCCCGTCGTACAGACACATGTCGAGTTGGGCCCGGCCGCCGACTGTCTGTGCGATCGGGTCGTACTGCAGGTTCAGGCCGACGTGCGGGGTGACCTGATCGAAGAGCGGGAAGTAGATGGAGACCGCGTTGTGGTCGGTGATGGTGAAGTCGAAGGTGAATGAGTAATCAGCGAGATGCTGGTGCGGTGGCTTTCTCAAAGCCAAATCAAGTTTTGCTGACCAGTGCCCAGCTACAAGCTGCTCCAACTGGCCGGAGCTCAACTTCATCTCTACCGCAGTTCCAACTCGATCTACACCTCCGCATGAGCCCGTAACTGACGACCAGATTGGCCTGAAAGGGCCAGACCAGTAGTCGAAGCTGCATGCACCTGTGGCATCAATGCGCCGAATTGCTGCAGTTACTTCGATATCAACTTCCATACCACTACGGCTTTCTGTAAACCGCAATGGAATGCTGCTATTGCTACCGACGCCATTCTCGAGAGTGTCACTGGTGGGACACTTTCCGCGCCTTGAGCTGGAGTTTGAGCTGCAAGTCATGAACATACGGCCGTACTCCAACGTTCCCTGCTGCTCGTAGCCGAATACAGTCCTCGGCGCCCACAACTCGATATCCCCAGGCATCGCAGAGCGATCCCAGCTCATAACGATGTCGCGGTGCTCACTCGCCGGATGCGTCTCCGGCGGCCGCTGCGCCATCGCCCGCGGCGCCAGCACCACCAGCGCACACAGCACCACCATCACCCACCACACCCGGCGGCTCACTGCGCACCTCCCGCAGCCGCGGTCTGCGGCGTGGCGGCAATCAACGCCTGCTCCTGCAGCAGTCGTGTCACCCGTGCCTGATGGCGGATGTCGGCGGGCAGCTGCGCCACGGCCAGCGGTTCGCACTGCACGGCGCCCACCAGCATCACCACGCTGCGGCGCTCGCGTACCTGCAGCGGGCAGTGCAGCAGCCGGTCGTCCTGCAGCAGGTACAGGGTCTTTTCGCGTCGTGGAAAGTCGGCCACGAAGCCTCCGTTGCTGCCGGTGCCCGGCACCGGCGCGTTGAGAATGCGGGCACCGCGCAGCGGTGCGCCGGCGATGTCGTGGGCGTTGCCGATGAAGGTGTAGGTCACTTCAATCGGCACCGGCATGCGCACCAGCCGCCCGGGCGAGAGGAACAGCGGGCGCGCGCCACCCACGCCGCTCACCCGCACAGCCGCGATGCTGTCCAGTGCGCTGGCGTCCTGCACTTCGGCGCGGTGCGATTGGTAGGCGGACACCGGCAGCAGGCGGCGTTCGCCCAGCTTCAGCCGCTGCCGGCGCAAGCCACCCACCTGCAGTTCGGCGGCCACGCCGGTCAGGTCCAGGTCGTCGGTGCCATCCACCTGCACTGCCAGACCGGCATCGGCGCCCACGCCTGCGCCCCAGTACAGCCCGCGCGAGCCGATGGCCAGGCCGGAACTGTGCGTAGCGCTGTACGCCACTTCATTGCCGCCCTGGTGCTGGTAGCGCGATACCGTGGCGCCGGTCTGGCCGATGCGGTTCTGCAACTGCCCGCTCAAGGTGGCGCTGTAGCGTTCGTTGTTGTTGCCACGCAGCTCGCCGGACACTTCGCGGTACTGGTCTTCGTATTCCTGGCGCAGGGTCTGGCCGGCGCTGTAGTTGATGTCGGGCCGCGCGTGCTGCGGCTGGCGCACATCCAGGCCGTAGCGACGCTGCGAACTGCCGCGGTCACCTCGCTGCAGGCGGTTGAGGCTGAAGTTGAAATAGATGCCGCGGTCACGACCATCGCGCAGGCCGCCGCCACTGGTCTGCTGCCACACGCCGATGCGGCTGGAGACACTGAACTCGCCCCAGCGCTGGCTGCGGCTGTAGCTGGCCTGCCAGGTGCGGCTGAGCTGCGGCACGCGCGTGGGCTGTGGAATCCACGGCGGCAACAGCGGGTCGAGCCCGGCCAGCGGATCATCCCCCAGCCCCAGCTGCACGGTGCCTGCGCGCCAGGTCTGGCGGCGGGTGTAGGCCAGATACGCGTTGCCGCCGGCCACCGGCAGCGCCATCGAGGCGCTTAGCGAATCAGCACAACCGAGCCGGTCGCGCGCGTCGTCCTCGAACTGGCATGCGCGGCCGCGCATGCGCTGGTGGTACACATTCCACGAGGCGCGGCGACGGTACGAAAGCTGATGCTGCTGGCCACGGCTGCCGTCGCTGCCGTGCATGCCGCTGAAGGTGCCGCGGATCTCCTGGGTAGCGAACACATGGCGCAGGTCCAGCCGCAGTTCGCCATAGCTGACGCCGCCGAGGTCGGCGACACCGGCGG
>DQIG01000040.1:9670-10334 GCA_003525885.1 Stenotrophomonas sp. | reverse complement strand
CCGGCGGTCACCGCCACGTTGCGCGATACCGGCACGCGCAGGCCGGCCATCGCTGCCAGCTCGTCGTTGAAACGGTCGCTGCGGCGCTCGTTGCGGCGCCCGCCCTGCAGGAACCACTGCACGCTGCTGTCGGTCCAGTCGCCGCCCTTGTCGAACGGCGCGTCCTCGCTGCGCACCAGCACGCCGTCTTCGTAGATGCGCAGGGTGACGGTGTAGTTGCCCAGCGGGAAACGGCGCGTGTCGAGCTGGTTGATACCGGCCTGCAGGTAGAAGGTCTGCAGCAGGCGCTCGCCATCGAACGCATCCACCCGTGCATCGCGTGCCAGCAGCACGGTGAGCGGCGTGGCCTGCACGGCGGCGGCGGCATCCACGTAGGCCTGGGTGGTGCCCAGGCGCAGGCCCTGGAAGCGATCCATCGGCAGCATGCTGAAGCTGAAGGTGCCGCCCTGCGGGCTGCTCAGGTTGCGGCGATCCATGCGCCCGGCCTGCAGGTAGTACTGCTGCCCCAGGTCATGGCGGTAATAAGCATTGTCCAGCTGGAAATCACGGCTGGCGCGGCCCCCACGGTAGTGCTGCTGGCTGAAGGTCCAATCGGCGGACAGGTGCCCGCGCTGGAACACGCCCAGCGCGCCCATGCCCTGTGCGGCCAGCGACTGGTAGCCGC
>DQIG01000040.1:5807-9501 GCA_003525885.1 Stenotrophomonas sp. | reverse complement strand
GCGGCCGCCGCTGACATTGAGCGTGTGCTGGTGCAGGAAGGCATTTTCGGCATTGGCGCTGACCTGGTGGTAGCGCTCGGCGGCCGGTTCGCCGGGAATCCATTGGCGGGCGACGAACAGGCGCACGGCGCCCTCGCCTTCGTCATACAGCGCGCGCACGGCGGTGGGCTCCTCGGGGGGATCGATGTAACCGCAACCGGCGCTGGCGCCACCGTAACGGCAGGCCAGGTGGCTGTTGCGCGGCAGCGGCTGCGACAGCGCCGGCAACAACGCGGCCTGTGCCTCGGCGGGCAGCTGCAATGCCTGCAGCACCTCGGCCGGGGCTTCCAGCTGCACGTGTTCCAGGGTCACGCGCACCGGCACCAGCCCGGTTGAACGACCGAACAGGCGCACCTCAAGTTGTTCGGTCTGGCCTTCGACCAGATCCTCGAAACCAGCGGGAACACCGCGCGCCGCGACCAGCGGCGTGGCCAACGACAGGGCAAGCGCGACCGCCAGCCGGGTAACGGCGGGTGCGGGAGATTTCATGGGGGTGTTACCGGAAGCGGCCGGCCCGTTACGCGGGCCGGCGCGGGCGCCTTACGGGCTGGTGGTCTTCTGCTGCATGGCGATGGTGACGATGCCTTCGTAGGTACCGCCCTTGGCGATCGGCGCCTGGTTGGTCTGCGCAATGCGCAGCGGCATCGGGATCGATGCGCCCGGCAGCGCACCGTCGAACAGGTCGGAGGCAGTGAAGTCCTGTGCGGCCACGGTCAGCGCCTTGCCGTTGAGGCTGACGGTCAGCGGTACCGGGGCGCCGCTGCCATCGGTATTGAGCAGCTGCGGAGCGCTGCCGACGCGCACTTCGATGTCCTTGTCTTCATCATTGGAGTAGATGCGCACCTGCTGGGTCCACGGCACCAGGCCGCTGACCGGGTTGTGGACCAGGTTCACCACCGAATCCAGCGCGGTGCCATCGGCCTTCAGCATGGCCAGGGTCGGGTCAACGCTGGCCCAGACCTTGATGTCGGCGTCGAAGGCGTTGGCGGACAGCGAAACGGTGGCCAGCGCTGCAGCGAGCGCGGCCTTCTTCAGAATGGCGTGCATGGGTGTCTCTCTCGGACAGGGGGAATATGAAAGCCCCCCTCCCCAAGGAGAAAGGGAGGGAGGCGCCGCCCGCGGGGATGAGTGCGGGCGACGGAGAGAATGTTAGAAACCCATTACCATGCAGACCATTCAAGCATTCCTAAAACGTTGAGCGTTAAGGGGAATTCTTGAACGCGCTCAATGTTTGAGAGTTATGCAATTTCCCTCATCTGCTCAATGCAACAAACCTCATTGCGATTGAACCTAGCGATCTGCCAATAGACGGCCATCGCAATCAAGTCGTCGACGCCAGTTCCGCAAAGTAGGCGTCAAGTTTCTTCTCCTCGTAGAAGCTCTTCTGGACCAAAGCCAGTTCATCCGCTTCCAGAGACAACTTGGAGTCGACATAGTCATCCGGATACCAGACATCTTCCTTCCCCACGGAAAGCTTGATCGCTTCTACGGGCAATATCTGGCCGCACTTCAATCTCTTGATGAGATCGGGCTCCATCGCACGGCCCAACAGGCGAATACGACCATGGAACGAGACGTTATCTGACTGTCTGCTCAGCCACAGGAAGAGCGCCTTGAGGTAATGACGACACTTCTCATAGTTCCAACGTTCGAAGTCCCACATCTCATAGACGCTGTAGTTGATGCCTGCTGGCGTTTCCCGCTCCGTCCTGATGATGATGCCCACATCCGCCCATGGCGCAGTATCCCCGCCGGCATACGCTCGCTGGAAATCCGCCTGGCTACTGCGAATGACCAGCACTTCAGGCCTGAGCCCGTCCTTCAGCATCCGGATCAAGGTAGCAATTGCACCATCGGTGTTCTTGTACCAACGCCCGCTTGTTGTCTCGACGCATTGATCACTTTTCCCGGCCAACCAGTCCCGACTGACCTGGAACTGCGAAGCAACGCGCTGGACAAGGTGATCGTCGAGTTTCGCAATAAAGGCATTCGAGTCGTGCAGCGTCGCTGTCGTGATGGAAGAGTCACCCAGCAGCGACGCAATTTGGTGGGCCTGAATGCCATGTGCGAGGAACAGATGCAGGAGCCGATCCCTGGATAGTTCGATGCGCCGCTGGAGCAGCTCCTGTGGACGGAGCTGATCACTGCCCTTTGTGGAATGCATGACCCCCTCCAGCGTCATTGCGATAAAAGCTGACATGGAGATCTGGCCAAACGCTTCGGCTTGGGCGGTGAAGAAAGCTCTCGCCTCGGGCGAAAGGCGGATCGTCGTCGGAGCACCAGCCAGTTCTGGATTGGGCTTGGCAGATGCTGCCTTTTCCAGTCCCTGGCCTACAAGCGATGCGAAAAGCGACTGAATGTTCAACATGGCGGCCCCGTAAGATAAAATGAATCATCGATTCGTATCGAATCGTCGAATCATATTCGATCATAGGAGGCTTGTCGTACCAGATGCAAGACCAAGACAAGGCGATCTCATTGACAAGCGTCACCACAAAAAAAACGCCCCGCGGATGCGGGGCGTTTCATCACGAACTACGGCAGGCGATCAGCCCTGGTAGTCGCGCACGTCGCTGCCGGTGTAGACCTGACGCGGACGGCCGATCTTCATTTCCGGATCGACCTGCTGTTCCAGCCAATGCGACACCCAGCCGGAGGTACGGCCCAGGGCAAACATCACGGTGAACATTTCGGTCGGGATCTGCAGCGCCTTGTAGATGATGCCGCTGTAGAAATCGACGTTCGGGTACAGCTTGCGTGCGACGAAGTACTCGTCCTGCAGCGCGGCCTGTTCCAGCTTCACGGCCACGTCCAGCAGCGGATCCTGCACGCCCAGCTGCTTGAGCACCTTGCTGGTCATCTCGCCGATGACCTTGGCGCGCGGGTCGAAGTTCTTGTAGACGCGGTGGCCGAAGCCCATCAGGCGGAAGCCGGAGGTCTTGTCCTTGGCCTTGACCACGGCGGACTCGACGTTGTCGGCAGTGCCGATCTCTTCCAGCATCTTCAGCACGGCTTCGTTGGCACCGCCGTGGGCCGGACCCCACAGCGCGGTGACGCCAGCGGCGACCGACGCGTACGGGTTGGCACCGGTCGAACCGACCAGGCGCACGGTCGAGGTCGAGGCATTCTGCTCGTGGTCGGCGTGCAGGATGAACAGCAGGTCCAGTGCCTTCACCACGTCCGGGTTCAGGTCGTACTGGCCGTCAGCCGACTCGAAGGTCTGCTTCAGGAAGCGGCTGACGTAGTCCAGCGAGGTGTCCGGCTTGTTTGCCGGCAGGCCCTTGCCGTGGCGGTAGATCAGCGCCGACAGGGTCGGCACCTTGGCGATCAGGCGCACGGCGGCCTTGCGGCGCTGTTCGGCGTCGGACAGGTCCAGCGAGTCGTGGTAGATGGCCGACAGCTGCGCGATTGCAGCAGCCAGGATGGCCATCGGATGGGCATCCTTGGCGAAGCTGCCGATCAGGGTGTTGATCGAATCATCGACGTTGGCTTCGGCGGTCAGCTCATCGGTGAAGGCCTTCAGCTGCTCGGCGCTCGGGCGCTCGCCGTTGATCAGCAGGTAGGCCACTTCGACGTAGCTCGACTTTTCCGACAACTGTTCGATCGGGTAGCCGCGGTACAGCAGCACGCCCTTGTCGCCGTCGATGTAGGTGAT
>DQIG01000040.1:5208-5669 GCA_003525885.1 Stenotrophomonas sp. | reverse complement strand
GTCGCCGTCGATGTAGGTGATGGCGGACTTGCAGCTGGCCGTCGCGGTGAAGCCGGAATCGTAGGTGAAGAACCCCGTTTCCTTGGTCAGCTTCGCGATGTCGACGCAATCGTTGCCAAGGGTGGGTTTGATGACGGGCAGAACGACGGACTTATCGCCGGCGTTGAGCGTGACCTGATCAAGATCGGACACTGTGTGCGCTCCTTCATGGGAAGGCGCCTGCCCAAGCGCATTGGTCAGGCACGTGAATGACGTCCTCGGCCTGTGCCGGGGATCACGCCATTATCGCACAGCAGCATTTGCCCGGCGCTAGACAGAAGTCGTAGACGACAGGCGGCCAGAACCCGGCCAGCAAGCGGCCCGGATCGGCAAAAGCGTTGTCACACGAACGCAGTGTTCCGTCCATCCAAACGCCCGTTGGGTTGGCGTTGGGGAAAAACAAACGGCCGCGCAGAGCGCGG
>DQIG01000040.1:3653-5051 GCA_003525885.1 Stenotrophomonas sp. | reverse complement strand
CGCAGAGCGCGGCCGTCGGTTCGAAGCTGGATCGACAGATCAGCGCGCGTAGCGCTTCTGGAACTTGTCGATACGGCCCGAGGTGTCGATGACCTTGTGCTTGCCCGTGTAGAACGGGTGCGAAGCAGAGGAAATTTCAACCTTCACCAGCGGGTAGTCGTTGCCGTCTTCCCACTTGATGGTTTCCTTCGTCGCCATGGTCGAGCGGGTCAGGATCTTGAAATCGGAGGTGACGTCATGGAAGACGACGTCGCGGTAGTTCGGATGGATATCGGCCTTCATGGGCTCACACCGTAAATGGGCTGGTGGTCAAGAGCGGCATTATAAGCACCGGTTGCCGCCCGGGGCAACCGGTGCTGGGCAATTGACTTCAGTCCGCGCCCAGGGCCTGGCGTACCAGGGCCTCGAAACGCTGCTGGTCGTAGGCCATCAGCAGATCGCAGTTGTCCGGCTGGCCGGTCTGGCGGTTCCAGTCGACGATGGTGGCGCCGCGGCTGAACGTGCCGTTCAGTTCCACGTTCAGCGGCCGCGATTCGACCTGCAGCTGCCCTTCCGGGTTCAGCGCCCAGGCCATGGCTACCGCGTCAGCGGTGTACCAGCGGCCACCCTTGCTGTCTTCGGACAGGCCACGGGTCTTGCGCGAGATCAGCTCGTAGAAGCGGGCGCGATCGGAATCGGCCTGCAGCCATTTCTCTGCTTCTTCCAGCGGCAGGCCGTGGGCAACGGTGGCCTCCCAGTCCGACACCAGCAGGTGCTTGAACGAGGTGAACACCACATGCGCGGCTTCCGGATCGAAGGCGATGTTGAATTCGGCTGCCGGGGTGATGTTGCCGTGGCAGGTGACCGCACCACCCATCACCACGATGCGCTTGATGCGCTGGGGCAGGGTCGGGTCCAGCTTCAGGGCCAGCGCCAGGTTGGTCAGCGGGCCGAGCATCACCAGCATCAGTTCGCCGGCGTGTTGGTGCGACAGGCGCAGGATGGCCAGTGCGGCGTGTTCGGCTTCGGCCTGGCGGCTCGGTGGCGGCAGGTCCACGTCGCCATAGCCATCGCGGCCATGCACGTGGGCGGCGTCGACGGAGGGATGCAGCAGCGGATCCGGGCTGCCGGCGAACACCGGCACGTCGGCGCGGCCGACGATGTCGCAGAGCTTGAGGGCGTTGCGGACGGTGTACTGCAGGCCGACATTGCCGGCGGCGATGGTCAGGGCGACCACGTCATGCCGTTCATCGGCAAAGGCCATCAGCAGGGCCAGGGCGTCGTCCACACCGGGGTCGGTGTCGATCAACAGGGGGATCTTGTGGGTCATCGTTGCCGTCTTCAGATCGGCAACGAAGTGTGGACCGGGATGATGACCGTTGCAAGTACGGGGGTTCGGGTTCGGCAGGGCTGCGCCCT
>DQIG01000040.1:715-3493 GCA_003525885.1 Stenotrophomonas sp. | reverse complement strand
CCCTGCACCCGCCGAATCAACGGCAAACGCCAGAGCAACGGCAAAAGCTGGTTTCCTGGGGATGGCGGGGTGGATCCCTTTGCTGTGCAAAGGGGTCTGACCTCGCTACTTACGCCGAGGCGTAGCGCACGGCGGTGCCGATCCAGCGTGCGACCACGCGATCAGCCAACGCGGGTTGCTGGTCCAGCAGGCGCTCGGCGAGATCGTGCACGCCCGGCAGCAGGCCGGCGTCGCGGGCGAGGTCGGCAATGCGGAAACCGGCCAGGCCGGTCTGACGGGTGCCAAGCAGTTCGCCGGGGCCACGCAGTTCCAGGTCCTTTTCGGCGATGACGAAACCATCGTTGGTTTCGCGCATGGTCTGCAGGCGCTCGCGCGCCATCTGCGAAAGCGGTGCCTGGTACAACAGCACGCAGCGCGACACCGCCGAACCACGGCCAACACGGCCACGCAGCTGGTGCAGCTGGGCCAGGCCAAGGCGCTCGGCGTTCTCGATCACCATCAGCGAGGCGTTCGGTACGTCCACGCCCACTTCGATGACCGTGGTCGCCACCAGCAGGTCGATCTCGCCGGCCTTGAACGCCACCATCGTCGCCAGCTTTTCGGCAGCCCTCAGGCGGCCATGCACCAGCCCGACGCGCACGCCGGGCAGCAGCGCCTGCAGTGATTCGTAAGTGGCCTGCGCCGGGGTGGCATCCAGTTCTTCACTTTCCTCGATGAGCGTGCACACCCAGTACACCTGCCGCCCTTCCTGGCAGGCCAGCGCAATGCGCTCGATCAGCTCCGGGCGCCGATCATTGTTGAGTGCCACGGTCTGCACCGGCGTGCGCCCCGGTGGCAGTTCATCGATGGCCGATACATCCAGGTCCGCATACTCGGACATCGCCAGCGTGCGCGGAATCGGCGTAGCGGTCATCACCAGCTGGTGCGGCACGCTGTTGCCGCCTGCGCCCTTGTCACGCAGGGCCAACCGCTGGTGCACGCCGAAGCGGTGCTGCTCGTCGACGATAGCCAGGGCCAGGTCCTGGAACACCACCGCCTCCTGCATCAGCGCGTGGGTGCCGACCACCACCTGCGCTTCGCCGCTGGCGACCTGCTCCATCACCTTGGCGCGCGCCTTGCCGGTGACCTTGCCGGCCAGCCAGGCGATGCGCACACCGAGCGGTTCCAGCCAGCCGCGCAGGTTGTTGAGATGCTGTTCGGCCAGCAGCTCGGTGGGTGCGGCCAACGCGACCTGCTTGCCCTGCTCCACCGCCAGCATGGCGGCCAGCGCGGCGACCACGGTCTTGCCGGAACCGACGTCGCCCTGCACCAGCCGCAACATCGGGCTGGGGCGCGACAGGTCTTCGCGGATCTGCTTGAACACACGCGCCTGCGCACCGGTCAGGGCGAATGGCAGCTGTTTCAGCAGCGCCTTGGCCAGCTTCCCGGGACCGGCCAGCGGCGGTGCATGGTGGGCCTGCAATGCAATGCGCTGGCGACGCAGGCTGAGGTGATGGGCCAGCAGTTCCTCCATCGCCAGGCGGCGCTGCGCGGGGTGGGTACCGGCGGCCAGCGCGGCCAGGTCGGCATCCGGCGGAGGCCGATGCACGGTCAGCAGCGCGCTGCGCAATGAGGGTAGGCCGAGGCCATCCAGCCAGCCGCTGGGCAGCAGTTCCAGCGAACTTTCCTCGGGCAGGCGGTCCAGGGCCTGGCCGATCAGCTTGCGCATCGTCATCGGGCCGACGCCTTCGACGGTGGGATAGACCGGGTCAAGGCGGTCGCCGAGTTCGGGATCGTCGTTGCGGCCCAGCACCTGGTAGCTGGGATGGACGATCTCCAGGCCGAGGTGGCCGGGCTTGGGCGTGCCGAAGCAGCGCAGCCGGTTGCCGACCGCGAACTGGCCGACCTGCTGCTGGCGGAAATGGAAGAAGCGCAGCACCAGGCTGCCCTGCCCTTCGTCTTCCACCGCGACCTTCAGCATCGGCCGATAGCGCATGCCACGCTCAACCGCGACCACCCGCACTTCCACCTGCGCCGGCACACCCGAACGCAGGTCTTCGATGCGGGTCAACCGGGTCCGGTCTTCATAGCGCAGCGGCAGGTGAAGCCAGAGATCCTGCAGGGTGGCCAGGCCACGCGCCTGCAGTTTGGCGGCCACGGCCGGACCGACGCCCGCCAGCATCGCCAGGGATGCTTCGCCGGACGGTGACAGGACCGGAGTGACCGCCGCCTTGCGTGCCACGTTGCGGTCAGTCGATGACCATCACCGCGTCGACCTCGAAGTTGGCGCCCTTCGGCAGACCGGAAACCTCGATGGTGGAACGGGCCGGGTACGGGGCCTGGAAGTAGTCCTGCATGACCGCGTTGACCTTGGCGAACTCGCCCAGGTCGGTCAGGTACAGGCCCAGGCGCACGACCTTGTCCAGCGAGCCGCCAGCCGCTTCGGCCACGGCCTTGAGGTTGTCGAAGGCGCGACGGGCCTGCGCTTCGACGTCGCCGGCGCCGACGATGTCGCCGGTGGCCGGGTCAAGCGGGATCTGGCCGGAGAAATACACGGTATTGCCGGCGCGCACGGCCTGCGAGTACGGGCCGATGGCGGCGGGGGCCTTTTCGGTGTTGATGATCTGGCGGGACATGGGTCGCTCCGGTGCTTGGGGGAAAACAGAGCGGTGATTGTACCGGGTGGGGCTGCATCCACGCATGGCGTGGATCTACCGCGCCGCTTCGGTAGTGCCGGCCGCTGGCCGGCAACCCCATGAACGTCGGAAGCAACGCGAAGTTGCCGGCCAGCGGCCGGCA
>DQIG01000040.1:0-557 GCA_003525885.1 Stenotrophomonas sp. | reverse complement strand
CAGCGGCCGGCACTACCGGTTGTGCGCAGGATCTACTGCCGGCGCACCGATTGCACGACCGACAGGCGGCGCAGGCGGCGCATCACTTCGGCCAGGTGATTGCGGTCGCGTACCTGGATGTTGAACGCCAGCACCGCGGCGTTGAAGTCGCGGTCCAGATAGTCCACGCGCTCGATGTTGGAATGGCTCTGGGCGATGGCGGCGGCCAGCTGCGCCAGCACGCCGGTACCATTCTCCACTTCCACCACCAGCGAGGTGTCGTAGTCGCCGGAGACGGTGGTGTCCCAGCCGATCGGCACCCAGCGCTCGGGCGACTTGCGCAGTTCGGCCAGGTTCGGGCAGTCCATGCGGTGCACCACGATGCCCTTGCCGGCAGTGTGGTAGCCCATGATCTCGTCGCCGGGAATCGGCTGGCAGCAGCCGGCGAAGGTGACCACGCCACGCTCGCTGCCGTTGATCAGGATCTTCTCCTGCGAATGGTGGCGCGAATGCGGGCCGCCACGCAGTTCGGCGTAGGCCATCAGCGCCTGCGCGGCCTGGGTCGGCATCCAGTTGCC
>DQIG01000041.1 GCA_003525885.1 Stenotrophomonas sp. | reverse complement strand
AGCAGTACCAATCAGGGTTGGCACCCACCACACCAGCAGTGCCAACCAAGGTTGGCACCCACCAGGGCTGGTCAGCCCAGCAGGGTTTCCAGCACGGCCATGCGCACGGCGACGCCGTTGGCGACCTGGCGCAGCACCCACGACTGCGGGCCGTCTGCCACGTCGTCGGTGACTTCCACGCCGCGGTTGATCGGGCCCGGGTGCAGCACTGCGGCATCCTTGCCGGCGCGCGCCAGGCGCTCATTGGTCAGGCCGTACTGCGCGTGGTATTGCTCCAGCGACGGCACCAGGCCTTCTTCCATGCGTTCGCGCTGCAGGCGCAGCATCATCAGTGCGTCGACACCTTCCAGCATCGCGTCGAAATCATCGCCGACCACGCAGCCCTTCAGGGTCTCGTCGTCCGGCAGCAGCGACTGCGGGCCGCACACGCGGATCTCGCCCACGCCCAGCGTGCGCAGCGCATGCAGGTCGGTGCGGGCCACGCGCGAGTGCTTCACGTCGCCGACGATCACCACCTTCAGCTTCGAGAAATCCGGGCCCTTGGCCTGGCGCAGGGTCAGCATGTCCAGCAGGCCCTGGGTCGGGTGCGAACTGCGGCCGTCGCCGGCGTTGATCAGTGCGGTGCCCTCGCCCGCAGCGTCGGCCAGTGCGGCCACGGCGCCATCATCCGGGTGGCGCACCACGAAGCCGCGCACGCCCATTGCTTCCAGGTTGCGCAGCGTGTCGCAGGCGGTTTCGCCCTTGCGCGTGGACGAGGTCGAGGCATCGAAGTTCAGCACGTCGGCGCCCAGGCGCTGCGCGGCCAGCTGGAACGAGCTGCGGGTGCGCGTGGACGGTTCGAAGAACAGCGTGCACACGGCCGAACCGGCCAGAACGTGGCGCTTGTTGCCAACGCGGCCGACCGCGGCATCGCGGATCTGTCCCGCCCGGTCAAGCAGCTGCAGCAGGGTTTCGCGCGGCAGGCCCTCCAGGGTCAGCAGGTGGCGCAGGCGTCCGGAGGCATCGATTTGCTGGGCGGTCATGGCGGTGTCGGGCAGTCAGGGAATGGGGGTGGCGTCGTCCGGTGACGACAGCCAGCGGTCGATGATCACCGCTGCGGCAACGGCATCGAGGGCGGCCGCGTCACGGCGGCGCTTGCGCCCTTCGGCGCGCTCGACGGCGAAGCGGCGTGCGGCCTCGACCGAGCTGGAACGCTCGTCGATCATCACCACCGGCAGCTTGAAGCGTTCCCGCAGCTGGCGGGCAAAGCCCTGCGCGCGCTTGCGGTTGGGCTGGTCCTGGCCGTCCAGGGTCAGCGGGTCGCCCACCACCAGGCCGTCGGGCTTCCATTCCTTGAGCAGGCGTTCGATCGCGGTCCAGTCCGGGCCGTTGCCGTGCACGTCGACCACGGCCACCGCGCGCGCATGGGCGGCGAAGGCACTGCCAATGGCCACGCCGATACGGCGCGAGCCGACATCGAAACCCAGAACCGTGCCGTCACGACGGATGGCCGGGGCCGCAGAATCCGGCGCGGGCGTGATGGGCTCAGACATGGCCGCTGTAGTCGGTCAGCCGGAACAGGTCGACGCCGATGCGCGAGGCCGCACCCTGCCAGCGCTGCTCCAGCGGCAGCTGGAACACCAGTTCGGCATCGGCCGGCACGGTCAGCCAGCTGTTCTCGGACAGCTCGCTTTCCAGCTGCCCTGCGCCCCAACCGGCACAGCCGAGGGTGACCACGGCGTTGGCCGGGCCTTCGCCACGCGCCATCGCTTCGAGGATGTCGCGCGAGGTGGTCAGGTACAGGCCGTCACCCACGGTCAGGCTGGAATCCCATGCACGCGCGTCGTCATGGATGACGAAGCCGCGTTCGGGATGCACCGGGCCGCCGTTGAGCACCATGCGCGCCTGCAGGTCGCCATCACCGGTGCTGATGTCCATCTGCGCGAGCACTTCACCCAGCGTGTATTCGGAAGGCTGGTTGACCAGCACGCCCATCGCCCCGTTCTCGTCGTGCTGGCAGATCAGCGCGACGCTGCGGGCAAAGGTCGCGTCGAGCAGCGACGGCAGCGCGACGAGCAGGTGATCGGCAAGGGAGGTCGGCGTTACAGGCATGGGCCCATTCTACCTGCTGGGGGCGGGATGGTCGCGCGATGGCGCCGAACCGCGATGGGCTAGGATGGTGCTTTGCCATGGAAGGTCATTGATGCAGTCTTCATCGCCCCTGACCCTGCCGGCACGCAGCGCCATCGTCCTGATCGCCCTGCTGCAGGGCCTGATGCTGTATGCCGCGCAGGAGTTGTCCGATGCGTGGCCGTTCCGCGATATCGGCTGGCGCTACTGCTGGTACGCCTGGGTGCTGGCCATTCCCAGCGCGGTGGCGCTGAGCCTGGTCGAGCTGGGCCAGCGCCGCCTGTGGCTGCAGGCCGTGCTCGGCTCGGCGGTGGTGCTGGCGCTCGCCGCCTGGATCGGCTGGAACCTCAATGGCGAGACCGCGCTGGAGTCGGGCGCGTTGCAGGTTCCGTTGACCCTGGGCATTGCCGTGGCGGTATTCGTGGCGCTGCCCTGGTGGCAGTTCCAGCTGCAGCACGGGCACTGGCGCGCCAGCTACCCGGAGTTGTTCGAACGCGCCTGGCAGAACGGCCTCACCCTGGCCCTGGCGGCGCTGTTCACCGGGCTGACCTGGCTGCTGTTGTGGTTGTGGGCTGCGCTGTTCCAACTGCTCGATGTGACCGTCTTCCGCGACCTGTTCCGGCAGGACGCTTTCATCGCACTGGCCACCGGCAGCCTGGCCGGCTTCGGCGTGCTGATCGGGCGCACCCAGCACCGCGCGATCCAGATCACCCGCCAGGTGCTGTTCGCGATCTGCCGCGGGCTGCTGCCGCTGCTGTCGTTCATCGCCGTATTGTTCGTGCTGAGCCTGCCGCTTACCGGGCTGGAGCCGTTGTGGAAGACCCGTTCCGCGGCCAGCCTGCTGGTGGTGATGTCGCTGTTGCTGGTGGCGTTCACCAATGCGGTCTACCAGCAGGGGGAAGACAGTGCACCCTACCCTCTGGTACTGCGAAGGCTGGTCGAGGCCAGCCTGCTGACACTGCCGGTGTACGCCGCGCTGGCGCTGTATGCATTGGGCCTGCGCGTGACGCAGTACGGCTGGACCCTGGACCGGTTCTGGGCGGTACTCGTCGCATTGGCCGTGGCCGGCTATGCCGTGGGCTATGCGCTGGCGGTGCTGCGCCGGCAGAGCCGCTGGTTGCAGATGCTGGAGCCGGTCAATCGCTGGATGTGCTGGGCGGTGCTGGCACTGGCATTGCTGGGCAACTCGCCGCTGCTGGATCCGGTGCGGCTGACCCTGTCCAGCCAGCTGGCGCGCCTGCGTGCGGACCCGCTGGCGATCACCAGCAGCGACGTCAACGTGCTGCGCTTCGATCTTGGGCGCCGTGGCGTGCAGGCGCTGCGCGAGTTGCAGCGTGATCCGGCCATCACCGTCGATGCCAACGCGCCACAGGTGATCGCTGCAGCACTGGCACGTACCTCACGCTGGGACGACGGCCACCGCCTCGACAAGGGACCGCAGGATGTCGCTGCCCTGCAGCGCGCGCTGAAGCTGGCCAAGGGATCCAGCTCACCACCGGACGACTGGTGGCAGGCACTGGCCACGCGCGCGATCAATGGCGAATCCTGCGCCCAGAGCGAGCGCGACTGCCTGATCGTGCATCGCGACCTGGACGGCGATGGCATCGGCGAAGTGCTGCTGTGCGAGCTGTACACCCATCGTGGGCCGGACTGCGTGCTGTATGCACGTGGCAGGGATTCCCACTGGCGCCGGGCCGGTTCGCTGTTCGGCACCGTCAGCGGCCAGGCCGAGGCGATCAACCAGGCCCTGCGCGATGGCGAGCTCACGCTCGAACCGCCGCGCTGGCCGATGCTGTCCATCGGCGGGCGCCCTGCGGTGGCCATCGATCCCGAACCCGAATCCAACGAGTCTTCCCCATGAGCGGTTACTGCCTCATCGCCCCGGGCCATCCGGTGCACGACTACTACCACGCCAACGAGTACGGCTTCCCGCAGCGTGACGAGCGCGAGCTGTTCGAACGGCTGGTACTGGAAATCAACCAGGCCGGCCTGAGCTGGGAGACGATCCTGAAGAAACGCGAGGGCTTCCGCGCGGCCTATGACGGCTTCGATGTGGACCGCGTGGCAGCGTATGCCGAGCAGGACATCGAACGCCTGCTGTCGGACGCGGGCATCATCCGCAACCGGCTGAAGGTGCTGGCGGCGATCCACAACGCGCAGGTGATCCAGCAGCTGCGGGCCAGCCATGGCAGCTTCGCGGCGTGGCTGGATGCGCATCACCCGCTCAGCAAGGCCGACTGGGTGAAGCTGTTCAAGAAGACGTTCCGCTTCACCGGCGGCGAAATCACCGGCGAGTTCCTGATGAGCCTGGGCTACCTGCCCGGTGCGCACGCCGAGGATTGCCCGGTGCATGCGCGGCTGCTGGCGCTGTCGCCGCCGTGGTTGCAGGCCGCCGCCCGCTGATGGATATCCGCCGGGCATGGCCCGGCG
>DQIG01000140.1 GCA_003525885.1 Stenotrophomonas sp. | reverse complement strand
CCGAGCCGCGCCCAGCCGCAGGCCGCGCTGGCGGTAGCCGTTGGCCAGGTCGGCTGCGCTGCTGTCGCTCAGGTCCACGCCCGCGAACAGGGTCCAGCGCGGGTTGAGCGCGCGGAACCAAGTGGCATACAGCGCTGCCAGTTCGCCATCGTAGTTGTCGGCCAGGCCCGGCCGCCGGTAGCGCTGGCGCTTCCAGTCGGCCTCCAGCTTGAGCAGGCTGCGTGCATCCAGCGCGTACTGCCATTCCCCGTGCACGCCACCGCCGCCCTGCAGCGCATGGTTGCCCAGCGCCTGGTAGTCATAGCTCGGCGCCAGCTGCAAGGTGTGCCGTGCACTGCGCCAGCTGTAGCCGGCCTGCACGCTGGCGTTGAGCTCGTTGTATGCGCTGTAGCCACGCCAGGCCTGGCCGAACGCCAGCCCGCGCACGTACAGCCCATGATGGCCGGCCAGCGCCCAGCGCCGTTCCAGGTTGGCGTCGTAGTCCAGGCCGTTGGCGCGCTGCGCTTCGGGCAGCGTACGTTCGATCAGGCAGGTGTCGCCGACACCGAACAGGCAGGTGCGGCTGGCCGAACTGCGGTTGATGTTGTCGCTCCATGCAGGCCCGGCGGCGACCGCACCCTTCCAGCGCCTGCGTGCCTGCAACGCGTCCAGATAGCTGTCCACGCGTGCGCGCACACCCGCTGTGGCCGGATCGTTGCTGTCGATGCCGGCCTTGATTGCACCGAACAATGCCACCGCCTCGCGGTCGCGCTGGTCTTCGGCATAGACACGCGCCAGTTCAAGGCGGGCGGGCAGGAAGTCCGGCTGCGCTGCCAGCAGCGCTTCGTACTCCTGTGCGGCGCGCGAATGATCACCGGCCACGCGCGCCAACGCACCCTGCGCATAGTGGCGCAGCAGCGGATCGTGCCCCGGAAGCTCGATGTATTCGGCCAGGAACGCCGCAGCGGCCTGCCACTGCTGGTGCTGCAGCGACAGGTACAACGCCTGGCCGAGATCATCCACGGTGCGCTCCACCCGCACGGTCTGGCCATCGATGGTGAGCGTCGGCCGTTGCGATTCGGCCTGCAGCAGGCGCTGCTGGTCCTGCTGCTGGTGGCGCAGTTCGCTGCCCTGTTCGAGCACGCGGCGCAGATCGTCCTGCTGGGCGCGCACGTCGGCGGCAACCAGCAACAGGAACACAAGGAAAATGGGGTGGCGCATGGGCGATCCGTGGTGATGCATGCAGCGGGCCGAAGCAGGGACTGGCGGATCGCGGCTTGTCCCTGCCCTGCCCCGTCAGGGGCGTGGCAATCAGTTCTTGGTGCCGCCGAAGGCGGTGTCGTACTGGCTGTTGCCGGCGAACGTAGCGATACCGGCCAGGGTGGCAGCGTTGGCGCCGAAGAACTGGCCCTGGCTGTTGCCGGTGACCGAACCGTTGGCCACGGCGGTGCCGGCGAAGGACGCATCGGCGCTGTTGATGTTGGCGCTGATCGCCAGGGTCTGGCCACCACCGGTCAGGCCGCCGGTCAGCTTGCCGGTACCGAAGTTCGCGGCGAAGGTGCCGCTGAGCAGGTTGCTGCCGTTGAACTTGTTCAGGCCGGCCACCGCGTACGTGGCGGTGCCGCTGGGCAACGTGGTGCCGGCGCGGTCGCCAGCGAAGTACACCTGGTGGTTGTTGAAGCCACCCGCGGCGCCATCCTTGGACCATTCACCGAACCACACATCGCCACTGCCCACCTTGACGAAGTTGAAGTGGCCCATGCCGGCATGGTTGCCCGGGGTGCCGGTGATCGGCATGGCCAGCGTACGCACGGTCACGTTGCCCACGGTGGTGGGGGCCGAGTACGCGGCCAGGCCCTGGAAATCGACCGGCTTGGCGTTGGAGACGGTGCCGACACCGATGCCGGCCTTGCCTGCGCTGTGCGGGCCGCCGTTGACTTCGGAAGCGCCGACCTTGACGTACAGCTGCGAATCGGTGGTCGGGCTGGCCGCACCAACGATGTCGGCAGCCTGGGCGGCACCGGCCAGGGCGAAGGTGGCGGCCACGGCCAGTACGGAACGGGAGATCATCTTCATGGAACTACTCCTTGGGTTGAGGGAACTACGGGTACAACAACAAAACAGGTCATCAGAAGCGCGCGGTGACACCGAGCTTCAGCGTGCGCCCTGGCGCCGGCAGCGTTGAGCGGGTGGCCGGGTCGACGTAATAGCGGTTGCCGAGGTTGGTGCCGACCAGCTCGACGCTGGCATGGTCGTTGATGCGCCAGCGCGCGTAGGCATCGACGGTGGTGATGTTTCCCCAGGTGAACGGCACGTTCTGCCAGATCAGGCCACCACTGCCGGCGTACAGGCGATCACGGTAGGCCTGCAGGTCCGGGTTCTGGTGGCGCTGGTAATGCACGATGCGGCTGCCCAGCTCCAGGCGCTCATCGAACAGCCGGGTACCCAGTGACCAGTTCACCGACAACCGGGGAATGGCCTGGGTCAGCAGGTAGCCACTGACGAAGCCGTCCTGCACGCAGTTGGGCACCTTGCCGGCCAGTGCATCGAGCTGCACCGCCATGCTTTCGTCACAGACCTTGTTCTCCAGCGTGCGGGTGATGCCCAGGTCGGTGAAGAAGCGGCGGTTGTCGAACCGCGCCTGCAGCTCCACGCCGCGGATGCGCTGCTTGTCCAGGTTGTCGAACAGGAAATTGCCGTCGCGCTCGATCACGTTGCGGGTCTTGTGCACGTAGTAGGCCAGCTTCACGTCGGCGTCGGCGGTGTTGCCGAACAGCGCCGACAGGTTGTGCACGTAACCCACTTCGTAGTTGTAGGCGTGCTCGGGCTTGAGCGGGTACAGCGGGTTCAGGCTGCTGGAGAACGCGATGGTGCTCTCGAACATGCTGGGGAAACGCACCGCCTCGCTGTAACGGACATAGGCGCGCGCATTGGGCGAGAAATGCGCGGTGGCCGAGAACGTCGGCAGCCAGGCATGGTCGCGCCTGCGCTCATTGCTCCCGGCCACCGTCTGCGGCCGCCCGCTCTGGATGCTGCACAGGATCTGCGCACCCTGCACCGGCAACAGCCCGGGAATGGCCGCCACCTCGCCATTCAGGCAGGGGTTGCTGGCACGGCTGTAGTTGCCGTCCGCATCCGGCAGCCACGGAATGGTGTGGTCCACCGCAACCGGCGTCTCATACCTGCTCAGCAGGCCTTTCAGCAGATCATCAACGATGAAGCCCATGCCGATGCTGTCCCAGAACTCGCGCTGCGACTCGATGGCGTCGATCTCGCCCTGCAGGCTGGCCGGGCGTTCGGGCAGTTCGTTGACCCGGTAGCGGGCCTCCTTGGGGAACACCGAGGTGGTCATCAGCTCCGGGTGTTCCTGCAGGAAATCATCGAAGGCCCAATAGCGCGCGTAGCGCACGCCGGCGCTCAGGGAGAGGAAACCCACCGGCCGCCAGTCCAGCACCAGGTAGCCCTCGCCTTCCTGGCGGCGCCCGGCGCGCGGGTACATGCGCCAGCCATCGCTGACCCCGAAGTACGGGTCCGCCGAGCGCAGTTTCTCGAACTGCCAGTTGCCGCCCACGGTCAGGTCCAGGGTGGAATGCAACGCGAAGCGGTTGCTCAGGGTCAGGCCCGTGCGGTCGTTGCGGGCATTGGCCAGCGCGGTATTGCGCAGGATCGGGCTGCTGCCGGGGTTCCAGTCGGGATTGCTGGCAAAATTGGGGAAGCCGCCAGCGGTGTAGGTATCGCTGGTGGTTTCGGTGCGCCACAGGTTGGCACGCAGGTCCAGCCAGCGGCTGCCGGCGGGCTGCCAGTGGTATTCCAGGTTCCAGGCATCGGAATCGACGCGACTGAGCGGCCACTGGATGCGACCGTAGTCGGGCGCGGACAGGATGCGCGAGGGCATGATCTCGCCGTAGTGCGAGAGCGTACGCCGCCAGGTCGCGCGCAGCTGCTGGTCGTCGTTGATCTGCCAGGTCGCCTTCAGCAGCCACGATTCCTGCTCGCTGGAGGTGTTGGGCACCTCGTCGCCGGGCTTGAAGTAGCGCGCCAGCGTGGTGATGTAGTCCAGGCCCTTGTACTCGAACTGCTCGCGCGGATCCTGGTCGTAGTACGCCGCGCCCCGGGTGCCGGAAAAGTAGTTGCCCCGCTTGCGCCAGGCATAGGCGGCCATCAGGTCCACATGTTCGCCACGCAGGCCCAACGCCAGCCGCCAGGCCTGGTCTTCCCCGGCGAACACATTGGTTTCAGAACCGCGCGACTTCACCGGCACCAGCAGCGTGCTGTCGGCATACGGTGCCGAGGGCGAGCCCTGCGGGAACCCGGGCACCGTGCGGTAGTCCTCGCCGGTATGCAGCCGCGGAAGGCGCGGCGCCACCGCATTGCTGCTGCCCTCGATCTTCAGCTCCCCGCCGAAGCGCTCACCCGCTTCAACGATGTCATCGACGTCGATGGTCTTGATCACCAGCGCGCCACCGATCCCGCTGTGCACATCGCGCACCAGCCCTGGCCCCTTGATGACCTGGATGCCACCAATCAGGTTGGGATCGATGTAGTTGCGGTTGCTGACGCCGTTGTAGCCGCGCCAGACCGTGAGCGCCTGTTCGCCACCGTCGATGCTGACCGGCACCCGCCCCGGCCCCTGGATGCCGCGGATGTTGATGTCCAGCGCGCCGCTGTTGCGCGCATCGCCACTGAACACACCGACCAGATCCTTGACCACGTCGGCCGGATTGGAGCCGCGGTAGCGCTCCACCCGGTCGCGCCCCGAATACGCCGTGGTCATGTCCAGCGCGAACACATCGTCGTAGCCCCGCCGATCGCGGGCCTCGCCCCCTTCCGACTGCAGGCGACCGGCCACGTCCAGTGTTTCGGTCACCCGCACCCCTTCCCCATCCCCCGCCTCCGCTGCGGCGCGCAGGCTCCAGGTGCCATCCATGTCGCGCTGGGCGCGCACGCCGCTGCCGCGCAGCAGCTGCTGCAGGGCCTGCATCTGGCTGTACTCGCCGCTCACCGCGCTGGAACGACGCCCTTCCACCAGGTCACTGCGGAACACCACCTGCACATCGGCCTGGCGGCCAAAGCTGCGCACGGCGTCGGCCAACGGTTGTTCCGGGATGGCGTAGCTGCGCAGCGGTGCGGCCACCGCCGCCTGTGCCTGTACGACCGGCACCCAGGTCAGCGGCAGCAATGCGGTGGAAATGGCCAGGGCCAGGACGGTAACGCGACGGTGACAGGCGGATGCCGTGGACGGCATGGACAGGAACTCCTCAAGCGGGGCGGGACCACGGGCACGTCCGGTGCCGGGTGGTGTGTCTGGCTTGAGGAGAAACGCTGTTTCGCTCTGGCTATACCTCTATAGACAGTGGGGTGCGACGACTGCCCACGGTTTTTTCATGTTTTTTTCATGCGGCCGGTTCATCCATGCTCCACGGGTGCATCACCACACCAGCAGCGCACCACCGGGCAAGCGCTGAACCCGCAGTCCCGCCTGCGCGGCCACGGCGTCGATGGCTGTTTCCGGTTGCTGCAGGTGGAACAGGCCACTGACCCGCACGCGTGCGCCCTGCCCGCCCAACACCCAGACCGGGGCGCGCCGGTAGCGGCCGAGATCGGCGATGGCCTGTGCGGCGGGCAGATCGTCGATCGCCACCTCACCGCGACGCCACGGCGCCATCGCCTCCGGCGCGGCCTGCTGCAGCGGCTGCAGCCAGTGACCGTCACGGAACGCGCGGACCTGCCCAGCACGCAGGCGCTGCACGCTGCCATCGCCCGGGCGCACATCGACCACGCCGTCGCTGACTTCGGTGGTGATGGTGGAGCCCTGCATCGACACGCTGAACGCCGTACCGATATCGCGGATCTGGCCACCGCCGGCCTCGACCTGGAACGGTCGCTGCTCATGCGCCACCTGGAACCAGGCCTGCCCGCGCAGCAAGCGCACGCGCCGCTGCTGGCCATCGAACGCGAGTGCCAGCGCGCTGCCGGCATCAAGCACCGCCGTGCTGCCGTCGTCCAGCTGCACCACGCGCGGCGCATCGCTGCTGCGCACATCGCTGCGCGCCAGCAGCAACGCGTGTGGAGCGGCCGCGACTGTCAGCACCACCACCGCGGCACTGGCCAGCAGCCATGGCAGGCGACGGCGCGGTGCGATCGGGCGCAGCCCCTGCCGATCTGCGGTCAGCTCGGGCAGCGCGGCCAGTACCTCGGGCCCGGCGGCATCCAACCCCTGCCAGAAGGCCTGCTGCTGGCGCCAGGCCAGCGCATGGCGAGGGTCGGCCTGCAGCCAGCGCTGCAGGGTTCGTTGCTGGCGTTCCGGCAGTGGGCCTGCACTGCACCGGATCACCCAGCGCAACGCCTGCCTGGCCTGACGCGGCGAGGGTTCGGACGTGGTCATGGTTGTGGCCTGCCGCACCACGAACGGGTGCACTTTCCAGTTGTGACAACGGCGGGCGCGATCTGCCCACGGTAATCGCCGCTCATCGACGCATTCCCTGCTGCTGTTGCTGGATCAGCAGCGCTGCGCGCAGCACATGCTTGCCGACCAGGCTCTTTGAAATTCCCAGGCGCGCGGCGATTTCACGCTCGCTCAAACCCAGGTAGCGGTTGAGCACGAAGCACTCGCGTACCTGGTCCGGCAGGGTGAGGATGGTCTGGGTGATCTCGCGCAGCTGCGCCTGGTCCAGTGCCTGCGCCTCGCCATCACGGCTTGCCTCGGCCATGTCGACGGCGTACTCGGCCATGGCACGGCGTTCGCGGGCGTCGGCCTGGCTGCGGTTGAGCGCGTGGTGATAGGCCATCCGGTACAGATAGCCGCGCGGCTCCAGGATGGGCGGATCGCCGGGCACGCTGCTGGCCTTCAGGTACAGGTTCTGCAGGGTGTCCTCGGTACTGGCCGGGTCGAGATAGCGCGCGATGAAACGAGACAACGCGCGGCGCTCGCGGATCAGCAGCTCGACCAGCGCCAGGGCATTGGGAGACATAGGTGCCAAGGCCGGACCGGGGAATGATGGGCGTGATGGCGACGGTCCGAGCCCGGATTGTAGGCGCCCCGCCGCGATACCGCACCCCTGTTCAGCGATGTCACCAAGAGCAGGACCTTCGGCCTATGAAGATTTCGTGAAGACGATGCTATGTTATATCGTCACATTTACAGCGACCCCTTCCCATGTCCCGTTCCGCCCCTGCCCGCCGGCTGCCCGGTGCGATCCTCCTTGCCCTGGCGCCCGCACTGGCAGCAGCGGCCGACGCCCCTTCGCAGCTGGACCCGGTCGTGGTGACCGCCACCGCCACCGACCGCCTGGCCAGCAACGCACCCGCCTCCATCAGCGTGATCACCCGCGAACAGATCCAGCTGCGGCCGGTACTGGACCTTGCCGACGCACTACGCGGCAGCCCAGGCGTCACCGTGGCCGGGGTCGGCTTCGGTCGTCGCGGCATCCGCATCCGCGGCATGGACCCGGGCTATACGCTGGTGCTGCTGGACGGCCAGCGCGTGAGTGCCTCGGCCGATGCCATCGCCCATTCGGACTTTGACCTGGGCTGGCTGCCGGCTGCGGCGATTGAACGCATCGAGGTGGTACGCGGCCCGATGTCCTCGCTGTACGGCTCGGAGGCGCTGGGCGGCGTGGTCAACGTGATCAGCCGCCGCGCCACCGACGACTGGCAGGGCAACCTGGTCTACAACGCCGGCGTGGTCGACGGTGGCTGCGGGGGCAACACCGCACAGGCTGGCTTCTATGCGGGCGGCGCGCTGCTGCCGGGCACGCTGGGCCTGAGCGTGTTTGCCGAACACCGGCAGAAGGAGGCCACCCGCGATCCAACCGACGACCGCCTGGACGAACAGGAGGGGCGCCGGGCCAGTACCGGCCGCGCGGTACTGACCTGGACCCCGGACACGCACCAGCGCATCGATCTGTCGCACCTGCAGGGCAGCGAGGAACGCCGCCGCCATGCACTGCAGGCCGGCGCCGCACCGTACGTGTACGAGACCATCGACGACATACGTCGCCGCCAGACCACGTTGAGCCACCAGGGCGAGTGGGACTGGGGCCAGACCCGGGTGAGTGCCTACCGTGCCACGCTGGACCGCGACAACCGTCGCGACCGCGGCGAGGCCTCGCGTCCACAGCAGCTGACCGACCAGATCGTCGATGCGCGCGCCACGGTTGCGCTGGGTGCACGCCACCGCGTCAGCGTAGGCGGCGAATGGCGGCGGCAGGAGCTGGACGATGCGGCCGGCGCGCGCTCCGGCCACCTGCAATCGGACCAGAGCGCGCTGTTCGTACAGGATGAGATCCAGGTCAGCGACGCACTCTCGCTTGTGTTCGGCAGCCGTGGCGACCGCCATCCCGAGTTCGGCTGGCACCACAGCCCGCGTGCCTATGCGGTGTGGCATGCCACCGAAGCGCTGACGATCAAGGGCGGCATCGGCAGCGGCTTCAAGGCGCCGAGCCTGAAGCAGCTGTCGCCGGAGTACTCCGCGGTGGGCGGCGGTGGGCGTTTCACCATTGTCGGCAACCCACAGTTGAAGCCGGAGCAGAACACCAGTGCAGAACTGTCGGTCGCCTGGCAGCAGCAGCGCTGGTCGCTGCAGGCGACTGCGTTCCAGAACGAGCTCAAGGACCTGATCCAGACCACCTGCGTGCGTGCCTGCGGCGTGCGTGGCCGCGAACTGCGCAACTACACCAACGTGGCCCGTGCCCGCATCCGTGGCCTTGAGTTGGCCGGTACCGCACCGCTCAGCGAGTACCTGTCCATCGAGGCGAACTGGAGCTGGCTGGACCCGCGTGATCGCCAGACCGACCAGTGGCTGCCGGAGCGCCCGCGCCGCAGTGGCGCCACCGCATTGAACTGGCAGCGTGGCCCGCTGCAGGCCGCCGTGCGCGGCGAGTACATCGGCCCGCAGCAGCAGGTGGCCGGCAGCAGCCAGGTGACCCTGCCCGACTACTGGCTGTGGTCGCTGGATGCACGCTGGCGCGTGACCGCGGCGGTGAGCGTGGTGGCCGGCATCGACAACCTGGCCGACAAGCGGCTGGACGAAACCGGCGCGTTGTACCCCTATCCGGAAACCGGCCGCTACGTGCATGCCGGCATCGAACTGGCGTTCTGAACATGCGCAGCGGGTGGACATGGCTGCTGCTCGGTTGGCTGATGCTTGCCGCATCGGCTCGTGCCGAGCCCGAACCCTTGCGGGTGGAGGTGGTCAGCAGCAGCTTCGTGCTGCCCGGCAGGATCGCACGCCTGGATGCGCTCGGCGTGCCCGCAGGCGTGCGCTTCCGGCAACGCGTGGTGGACCCGGCGGCCACGCCGCCCGCTGACTGGCCAACGGGCGCCGATCTGGTGCTGCTGGATACGCCGCGACCGACCGATGTCGAACAGGTGATGTCGGTGGTTGCTGGCCCCCTGCAGAATGGCAAGGTGCCATGGCTGCGCGTGGGTGGGGGCGCACCTGCCTCCGGCCACCTGCCCGCCGAGGTGGCGCGCAGGATCGCCGGCTACTACGGCAACGGTGGCGAGGCCAACATCCGCACGCTGGCGGCATACCTGCAGGCCTGGCGCAGCGGTGCCGGGACCGACGGACTGCCGCAGCCGCAGGTGCTGCCGGCCACCGGCTACAGCACGCGCGGCAGC
>DQIG01000284.1:4033-8108 GCA_003525885.1 Stenotrophomonas sp. | reverse complement strand
AGCCGGAGCGGCTTCAGCGGCCGGAGCCGGGGCAGCAGCGACGGCACCTTCCTCGATGATCGCCACGACCTGGCTGGAGGTCACGGTCGAGCCTTCGGCGAACTTGATTTCCTTGAGCACGCCGTCGACCGGCGACGGCACTTCCAGGACGACCTTGTCGGTTTCCAGGTCAAGCAGGTTTTCGTCGCGCTTGACGGCGTCGCCCACCTTCTTGTGCCAGGTGGCGATGGTGCCGTCGGCGACGGATTCGGGCAGTACCGGGGCTTTGACTTCGGTGGCCATTGCGGGAGCTTCCTGGTTTGTCTTCTAAATAGGGGGAGGATTATTCAGCGAACGTGTCGTTGAACGGGTTGACCAGTGCATCGGCGACCAGCTGCTGCTGTTCGCGGACGTGGTCAGCCATGTGACCGGCAGCCGGCGAAGCCGAACGTGCGCGACCGGCGTAGTGCAGGTTCTGGCCATCGGCCAGGCAGAACTGCAGGTGGTGGCGGATCTGGTACCACGCACCCTGGTTCTGCGGTTCTTCCTGCGTCCACACCACGTCGGTGGCCTTGCCGTACTTCTTCAGTTCGGCAGCCAGCAGCGCACGCGGGAACGGGTACAGCTGCTCCACGCGGATGATCGCCACGTCGTCCTGGCCACGCTTGGTCTGGTCTTCCAGCAGGTCGTAGTAGACCTTGCCCGAGCACAGCACCACGCGCTTGACCTTCTTGGCGTCCGCGTTGGCGTCGCCGATCAGGTGCTGGAACTCGCCGTTGGCCAGCTCGTCCAGGGTCGACACGGCCAGCTTGTGGCGCAGCAGTGACTTCGGCGACATCACCACCAGCGGCTTGCGGGTGGTCAGGTGCTGCTGGCGACGCAGCATGTGGAAGGCCTGCGCCGGGGTCGACGGCACCACCACCAGCATGTTCTCCAGCGCGCACAGCTGCAGGAAGCGCTCCAGGCGCGCCGAGCTGTGTTCCGGGCCCTGACCTTCATAGCCATGCGGCAGCAGCAGGGTCAGGCCGGAGATGCGGCCCCACTTCGCTTCGCCCGCGGCGATGAACTGGTCGATGACGACCTGGGCACCGTTGGCGAAGTCGCCGAACTGGCCTTCCCAGATGCACAGCGTGTTCGGATCGGTGGTGGAGAAGCCGTACTCGTACGCCATCACCGCTTCTTCGCTCAGCAGCGAATCGATGACAGTGGCCTTCTCCGGCGAATCCACCAGCTGCCGCAGCGGCATGTAGTAGTTGTCGGTCTTCTGGTCGTGCAGGATCGCGTGGCGGTGCGTGAACGTACCGCGGCCCACGTCCTGTCCGACCAGGCGCAGGGCACTGCCCTCGTCCAGCAGGGTGGCGTAGGCCAGGTTCTCGGCAAAGCCCCAGTCACCCGGGATCTCACCGGCGGCCATCTTGCGGCGGTCGTCGTAGACCTTGGCCACGCGCGAGTGCAGCTGCACTTCGTCCGGGATGGTGTTGATCAGCTTGGCCAGCTCGACCAGCTTGTTCTTCTCGACCTTGGTCGAAACCGGATCGGACAGCTTGCCTTCCAGCAGCTTCGGCCAGTCGACGAACAGCGGGCTGCTCGGCGGGGTCTTCTCGACCTTGGCCAGCTCGGTGGTCACTTCACCGGCGTCCAGCTTCTCGCGATAGGCATCGACCATCGCCTTGCCGGCACCGGCGGCGATCACGCCCGCCTTTTCCAGCTGCTCGGCGTACATCTCGCGGGTGGTGGCGTGCTTGCGGATCACCTGGTACATCAGCGGCTGGGTGATCGCCGGCTCGTCGGCCTCGTTGTGGCCCCAACGGCGGTAGCACATCAGGTCGATGACCACGTCCTTGGCGAACTTCTGGCGGAACTCGAAGGCCAGCTGCGCGGCGAACACCACCGCTTCGGGATCATCGCCGTTCACGTGCAGCACCGGGGCGGCGATCATCTTCGCCACGTCGGTGGCATAGCGCGTGGAGCGCGTATCCAGCGGGTTGGAGGTGGTGAAGCCGACCTGGTTGTTGACCACGATGTGCACGGTGCCGCCAACGGCGAAGCCGCGGGCCTGCGACATCTGGAACAGCTCCATGACCACGCCCTGGCCGGAGAAGGCCGCGTCGCCGTGGATCAGGATCGGCATGACCTGCTTGCGCGCGGTGTCCTTGCGGCGCTCCTGGCGCGAACGCACGGAACCGGCCACGACCGGGTCGGCGATTTCCAGGTGCGACGGGTTGAACGCCAGCGCCAGGTGCACCGGGCCGCCGTCGGTAGCCACGTCGGCGGAGAAGCCCATGTGGTACTTCACGTCGCCGGCCGAGGCGTGCTCGTCGTGCTCGAACTTGCCTTCGAATTCGTCGAACAGCTTGCGCGGGTTCTTGCCCAGGGTGTTGACCAGCACGTTCAGGCGGCCGCGGTGGGCCATGCCGATCACCACGTCCTTGACGCCATCCTTGCCGGCGCCACGGATGATGGTGTCCATCATCGGGATCAGCGAGTCGCCGCCTTCCAGCGAGAAGCGCTTCTGGCCGACGTACTTGGTGTGCAGGTAGCGCTCCAGGCCTTCGGCCGCGGTCAGGCGCTCCAGGGTGCGGCGCTGGGTGTCAGCGTCCAGCTGGTAGTTGCCACCGGCCAGTTCCAGCTTCTTGTAGATCCACTGGCGCTGCTCGACCTCGGAGATGTGCATGAACTCCGCACCGATCGAACCGGTGTAGGTCGCCTTCAGGCGCGCCAGCAGGTCGCGCAGCTTCATGCGCGGCTGGCCACCGACGCCGCCGGTGCTGAACTCGCTGTTGAGGTCGCCATCGGACAGGCTGTGGAACGGCAGGCCCAGGTCCGGGGTGTTGACCGGCGCGGCCAGGCCCAGCGGATCGAGGCGGGCGTCCAGGTGGCCACGCGAGCGGTAGGCAGTGATCAGGCGACCGACATTGCGCTCACGCTCGTCGCCCGCACCGCTGCCGGTGCCGGCTTTCAGCGCATCCTTGGCCGCGTCCGCGATGTGGGAGATGACAGCCGAGTGCGGGATGTCACCTGCTTCGCGGCCCTTGAAGCCGTCGAAGTAGGTTTTCCATTTGGGATCGACACTATCCGGGGAGACCAGGTACTGCTCGTACAGGTCCTCGACATAGGAGGCGTTGCCGCCGGCGAGTTGCGAAGATTGCGCAAACTGCTTCAGTTGATTGTCCACGATGGAGGGTGCTGATTCGCTTTGTGGGGTATGGCTTCAGAAGGACCCGGCACGAAGATGAATAGCCATGCACGGGCGCGTTCAAACAGCCAAATTGTACCCCCAACCGGACACGAAGGGGCACCACCCGAGGCATCGCGCGTCCCCTGGTGCCGCTCCCAGACAGGTTGGCGCGGTGGCGCGCGCTCAGATGCCGAGCGCGCGCAGTTCGCTGCAATCGCGCGAACGGTCCCAGACACGCTGCAATTGCTGCTCGAACGGCTGCGAACGTGCTGGCAGCGCGACGCCGGCTTCGCCGTCGAGGCGATGGCCGATCAGACGAAAGTAGAAGTCGCCCGCATCGTTGAGCAGGCACGCCGAGGCCAGCGCGCGGTCGACCGGATCGCTGACCTCGCGGAACTGGATCACGCTTGGCAGGCGCTGGGCCAGCGCCAGCAGCGGCGCGCCGGCAGCGGCGATCGCGGCGGCGTCGTGCACGATCACCCGCAGCTGCTTGTCGTGACGGGCGGTGACGAAGCGGCGCAGGGCGGCCTGCACCGGCGGTGCGTCAAGCAGCCCGGGGTCCAGCTGGCGGCTGTGCAGCCACACATGGCGGCGGGCACGGTGGATGACGGCCGTGGTGATGGCCACCGCTTCGGCACGGCTGTCGATCGCGCTGGCCGCGCCCAGCCGGCGCCGCATCTGCTGGTGGCCGATGCCGGCCTCCTCGAACACCTCGCCCTCGGGCAGGAAGCCCAGGCGGGCATAGAAATCACGGGCTGGCAGCTGGGCGTGCAGGTGCAGTTCGGCCAGGCCGAGCCGGCGCCCGGCCTCGACCAGTGCCTCCAGCAGGGCCTCGCCGATCCCATGGCTGCGATGGCTGGCCAGCACGGCCATGCGGCCGATGCGGCCATCCGGTGCCAGCCGGCCGGTGCCGACCGG
>DQIG01000284.1:2895-3884 GCA_003525885.1 Stenotrophomonas sp. | reverse complement strand
CCCGCCGGCCGGTGCCGACCGGCTGGCCGTCACTGTCCAGCGCCAGCACATGGGCACTGACCGGGTCCAGCGCATCGCGTTCCAGTTCGGCGGCGATGCCCTGTTCCTGCACGAACACCCGCTGCCGCACGTCGTGGATGGCGACGTGGGCGTCGGCGTGGCTGACCTGCTGGACCCGGATCATGGCAATGACTCAGGCCCGGCCGGCGCTGTCGTCTTCTTCGTTGTCCTCGAAGTTGACGATGACCTCGATGCCGTCGTCGTGCACGGTCACGGAGTGGACATCATCGGACACCGCGTCGGCGTCGATCGCATCCACGCGGTCACGGCCTTCGACGACCTCGCCGAGCACCACCGCATCCTCGCCGTCGTCCTCGTCTTCGGCCTCGTACATCTCATTCGGGTCGATCAGCTGGAACACCCCGCCGACCAGCAGCTGCTGGAGCACGGCACGGCCCTTGTCGGACAGGCCGCGATAGGCGGCCGCGTCGAGCTGCTCGGCGCCGGCCAGGCGCTGCGCATCCTTCACCGGCAGCGCGAAATCCTGACCGCTGACATACAGGCTGGCACCCCGCTTGGCCCGGCGCCAGGCCAGGCGCGCCCACGGGTGGCGCTGCAGCAGCAGGCCCGAGGCCAACGCCTGCACCACTTCTTCCGGCGCCGGCGCGGCCTGGTGGGCCATCACTTCACCCGCCGCACGGTAGGTGGTGATGAAGCGGCCGAACCAGTCACCCAGCTTGTCCGGGTCGTTCATGCGGATGGCGTTGAGCGCGGTGATGACCCGTGCCATCGCCACCGTGTCGATTTCGTTGGGATCGGCCGGCACCTTCAGATCGGCATCCTGGTAGCGGATGTTCTCGTCGGCATCGGCGATCAGGGTGTCCAGGTAGTCGCTGATCAGCTCGGCCGAGGCCGGTGCGCGCATGCCGAACGAGAAGGTCAGGCAGGGATCTTCGGCCACGCCGTGGTGCGGCACGTTCGGCGGCAGG
>DQIG01000284.1:0-2729 GCA_003525885.1 Stenotrophomonas sp. | reverse complement strand
CAGGTACAGCATGTCGCCCGGTGCCAGCACCCAGTCGTGGGTCGGCTTGAACACCTTCAGCAGCTTCAGCTCCACGTCCGGGCGGAAGCCCAGCGGCGGCTGCTTGCCCTTGATCGATTCGCTGGCATCGATCTGCCAGCGGCGATGGCCGTGGGCCTGCAGCAGGAACACGTCGTACTGGTCGACATGGGCGCCGACCGAGCCGCCGGTGGCGGCGAAGCTGATCATCACGTCATCCATGCGCCAGCGCGGCAGGAAGCTGAAGTGCTCGATCAGGGCGCGCACGTCCGGGTCCCACTTGTCCACGTCCTGCACCAGCAGGGTCCAGTCGTGGTCGGGCAGGGCGGGGAACACGTCTTCCTGGAATGGGCCAGTGCGCACGCGCCAGCCATCCTGGGCCTTGTCGTGCTCGATCAGGCGCGCCAGCACGCCTTCCTCGCAGGCCAGCCCGGCGAGGTCTTCCGGCTGCACCGGGGTCTGGAAGTCCGGGAAGGCGTTGCGGATCAGCAGCGGGCGCTTCTGCCAGAAGTCGCGCAGGAAGGTGGCCGGCGCCATGCCCAGCGGCTGGCCGGGGCGGGCGGTGACTTCGATCAGGGGGGCGGAGGACTTGCGGGCGGCCATGGGGAATCCTTGCAGCGGAAAGCGGGAGGGGCGGCGCGGTGGGCCGCCAAGGTCTCCATTGTCCGACGTTCGTTGGGATTGCGCACGTGCGGTGGTTTGTCGCGGGGTGTCCGGCCAACGGCGGAGCCCCTCGTGGCGGGGGCTGGGTTGGCCGCTGAAAGCAAAAGCCGGGTTTGGCCGGGCGGGTGGGCTGCGCGGGGGACGCTGCAAGTACGTCCCTGTAAGCTTGGCCGCCGCATCCAAGCGGCGGACACCCCCGCGCAGCCCACCCGCCCGGCCCCTGACAGTTTCCTGCGGGGCCCGCCACGGAATGGAAGAAGAAGATCAAAGGCAACAGCGGGTCGCGCGATGCGCTTGCTCATGCCAAAACAAAAGAGGGACGCGGCGAAGCCGCGTCCCTCTTTAAAATTCCGTCCCGACAACCCAATGCTCTTCGATCCGTCACCGGAATCTGTCAGAGGTGGGGCGGGTTGGGTGCGCGGGGGTGTCAGCCGCATGGATGCGGCTGCCAAGCCTCCACGGACGGATTCACGGTGTCCCCCGCGAACCCAACCCGCCCCGCCAAGCGCGACATGGCCCAGAGCCGCCTTTGACGTTGCTGTTGCTGTTGCCGTGGCAGTACAAGCCTGCCGCAGGCAGCGCCCGCGGCCGCCGCCGCAAGGAAACCCCTTAGATCTTCTTCGCCAGCGACTCGGCCAGGCCGGTGTAGCTGCCCGGGGTCATGTCCAGCAGGCGCTGCTTCGCATCCGCCGGCAGCTCCAGCCCCTGCACGAACGCACGCATCGACTCGGCGGTGATGCCCTGGCCACGGGTCAGCGCCTTCAGCTGCTCGTACGGATTCGGCAGGCCATGACGACGCATCACCGTCTGCACGGCTTCGGCCAGCACTTCCCAGGCTGCATCCAGATCCGCGTCCAGGCGCTGCGGGTTCACTTCCAGCTTGCCCAGGCCCTTGGCCAGCGAATCCAGCGCCACCTGGCTGTGGCCGAACGCGGTGCCCAGCGCACGCAGCACGGTGGAGTCGGTCAGGTCACGCTGCCAGCGGCTGATCGGCAGCTTCGCGCTGAAGTGCTCGAACAGCGCGTTGGCGATGCCGAAATTGCCTTCCGCATTCTCGAAGTCGATCGGGTTGACCTTGTGCGGCATCGTCGACGAGCCGACTTCGCCTTCCTTCAGGCGCTGCTTGAAGTAGCCCAGCGAGACGTAGCCCCAGATGTCACGGGCCAGGTCGATCAGGATGATGTTGGCGCGGCGTGCGGCATCGCCGATCTCGGCGATGTTGTCGTGCGGCTCGATCTGCGTGGTGTACGGGTTGAACACCAGGCCCAGGCCGGTCACGAAACGCTCGGCGAAGGCCGGCCAGTCCACGTCCGGGTAGCTGGCGATGTGGGCGTTGTAGTTGCCGACCGCACCGTTGATCTTGCCGGTCAGTTCGACGGCGGCGATCTGCCTGCGCTGGCGCTCCAGGCGGGCGACCACGTTGGCCAGTTCCTTGCCCAGGGTGGTCGGCGAGGCGGTCTGGCCGTGGGTGCGCGACAGCATCGGCTGGCCGGCCTGGGCGTGGGCCAGGGTGCGCAGGGTGCTGGCGATGCCGTCCAGGGTCGGCAGCAGCACCTCGCGGCGGGCCTGTTCCAGCATCAGGCCGTAGCTGAGGTTGTTGATGTCCTCGCTGGTGCAGGCGAAGTGCACGAATTCCAGCGCCGGGGCCAGTTCGGCGTCGTCCTTCAGCTGTTCCTTGATGAAGTACTCCACCGCCTTGACGTCATGGTTGGTGGTGCGCTCGATTTCCTTCACGCGCGCGGCCTGGGCCGGGCTGAAGCTGGCGGCCAGCGCGCGCAGGCGGGCGATGGCAGCATCGGAGAACGGGGCCAGCTCGACGATGCCCGGCTCGGCCGCCAGGGCCAGCAGCCATTCCACCTCGACCGTGATGCGGGCCTTGATCAGGCCGTACTCGGAGAAGATCGGGCGCAGGGCGTCGACCTTGCCGGCATAGCGGCCATCGAGCGGGGACAGGGCGAGCAGGGCGGAATCGGACATGTCGGCAGGGCTGGGGCGAGCGGCGGGGCCGATATTCTACGACGTGCCGGTGAGGTAGTGCCGGCCGCTGG
>DQIG01000038.1:11837-16264 GCA_003525885.1 Stenotrophomonas sp. | reverse complement strand
CGCCGACGCGCTATGGAACTGGCTGCTGCCGCTGCTGGCCGACCCGGCCATCGAGCTGCAGCAACTGCAACTGACACGCACAGGGGATGCGAACATGCCGGCGGCACGGATTTCCGGAAACATCGTGATGGTGGCCACTGCGGGTGCCCATCCATGAGGGCGATGCGCAGCCTTGCCTGCAGTACTGCATTGGCGCTGATCGTGGGCATGGCCCACGTGCCGGCGCCGGTAGCGGCGCAGGACACCCGCGATGAGCCGGTGCAGCTGAACCTGGTGGATACCGATATCGGTGGCGTGCTGCGGATGGCGGCACGGTTCACAGGCCGCCAGTTCCTGGTCGACCCACGGGTGACCGGCAAGATGACGGTGGTCTCCGATGGCCCGGTCAGCCGTACCCAGGCCTACCAGCTGCTGCTGGGTGCGCTGCGCATGCGCGGCTTCGCCGTGGTCGAGAACGGCGGGGTCAGCCGGGTGGTGCCGCAGGCCGACGCCAAGCTGCTCGGTGGCCGGGTCGGTAGCGGGGGTGCAGGGGGCGAGATCGCCACGCGCACCTTCGCATTGCGCTACGAGAACGCGGCTGCGCTGGTGGCAGTGCTGCGGCCGATGATCAGCCCGGACAATCCGATCACTGCCAACCCGGGCAACAACACCCTGGTGATCACCGACTATGCCGACAACCTGGAGCGCATCGCGCGGGTGATCGCCAGCGTCGATACCCCGGCCGGCATGGACACCGATGTGGTGAAGCTGCAGCAGGGCATTGCCGTTGACGTAGCGGCGATGGTCGCGCCGCTGCTCGACGCGCAGGGTGCCGAGCCTACCCAGAAGGTGGTGGTGATGGCCGACCCGCGCAGCAACAGCGTGCTGCTGCGTTCGAGCAGTCCCGGCCGCACCCGTCTGGCGCGGCAGCTGGTGGAGAAGCTGGACCGCGCCCAGGATGAATCCGGCAACCTGCATGTGGTCTACCTGCGCAATGCCCAGGCCAACCAGCTGGCCGGTGTGCTGCGGGGCGTGGTGGCCGGGCAGAGCGATGCAGCGGCGATGGGCAGCAAGGAAGGCATCACACCACTGCCTGGCGACGCCAACCGTTCCACACCCGCGCAGCCGTCGCAGCCGCCGCAGGCCAAGCCCGGTGGCAATGCGCTGGAATCGCAGCGGCTTGACCCGAGCCGCCGCGACCCGATCGACGCCGGAAGCACCGGCTTCAGCCAGAACGGCATCTCGGTGCAGGCGGACGTGGCCACCAACACGCTGCTGATCTCGGCGCCGGAGCCGGTGTACCGCAACCTGCGGCGGGTGATCGACCAGCTCGACCAGCGTCGTGCACAGGTGCTGGTCGAGAGCCTGATCGTGGAGGTCAACCAGACCGATGCGGCAGAGCTGGGCGTGCAGTGGATGCTGGGCAATGGCCGCACCTTTGGCGGCACCCACTTCGGTGGCGCCACCGGCGGCAGCGGGCTCAATACCGGTGCGCGCACCACGCTGGACGTGCTGCCCAAGGATGGCCTGAAGATCGGCGTGATCGACGGCACCATCAACCTGCCCGGCGTAGGCCAGATCCTCAACATGAAAGCGCTGGCCAACGCGCTGCAGAGCAAGGGCGGTGCCAACATCCTGTCCACGCCGAACCTGATGACGCTGGACAACGAAGCGGCCAGCATCATGGTTGGACAGACTGTGCCGTTCGTCAGCGGCCGCTACGTGACCGACGGTGGCGGCGGCAGCAACAACCCGTTCCAGACCATCGTGCGCGAGGACGTGGGCCTGAAGTTGCGGGTACGCCCGCAGATTTCCGAGGGCGGCACGGTGAAGCTGGACATCTACCAGGAAGTCAGCAGCATCGATGCGCAGAGTGCGAGCAGCACGGCCGGCATCATCACCAACAAGCGCGCGCTGGATACCAGCGTGCTGCTGGACGATGGCCAGATCATGGTGCTCGGTGGCCTGCTGGAAGACAGCGTCAGCCATGGCCGCGACGCGGTGCCGGGCCTGGGGAAGATCCCGGTGTTGGGGGCGCTGTTCCGCAGTGATACGCGCAAGCGCAGCAAGACCAACCTGATGGTGTTCCTGCGGCCCCACGTGGTGCGCGACCCCGCGGCCGGCCAGCGGCTGACCCGCGACCGCTACGACTACATGCGCAACGCGCAGGCCGGCGCGCAGCCAGTCCAGAGCTGGGCGTTGCCGGCGCTGTCGGCACCGCAGCTGCCGCCGCAGGATCTGTCTGTACTCGGCCAGGGCAATGCGCGCGATGGCCAGGGCCAGCCGCTGCAGAACACCAGCCTGGCAGCGCTGTATCCGTCCGGTGACGGCGACGCCCAGCTGGTGCAGTTCGCGCAGGGGCTGGACCCGGCGCGCGCCAGCCAGGGCGTGGCGCAGGTGCGGGCACTGGGCCTGCAGGCCTATGCCGAAGCGACGCCGGGCGAGAGCGGGCAGCGCCTGCGCGTGCGATTGCCGCGCGATCCGGCGACGCTGGACCCAGCACTGCAGCGGCTGCGCGGGCTGGGCTACACGCCGGAACTGGTGATCGGACCGTGAGCGCCGCCGCGCCGCTGCCGTACGCCTGGGTGCGCAGCCATGGGGTGATGCTGTCCGAGACGGGCGGCGAGCCCGTGCTGCTGGGCACCGCCGAAACTGCGGCGTGGGCCGTGGCCGAACTGCGCCGCCGGCATGGCCCGCTGCCATTCCAGGCACTGGATGCTGCGACCTGGCAGCAGCGGTTGGGAGAGCAGTACCGTGACGGTGGCGACGCCGCTGCCGTGGTCGGTGCCGCTGAAAGCGAAGTCGATCTGGACCGGCTGATGCAGGACATGCCGGAGGTCACCGATCTGCTGGATGCACAGGACGATGCACCGGTGATCCGCATGATCAACGCGCTGCTGGCACAGGCCGCACGCGATGGCGCCAGCGATCTGCATATCGAGCCGTTCGAGACCCATTCGGTGGTGCGCTACCGGGTGGACGGTACGCTGCGCGACATGGTGCAGCCACGGCGCGCACTGCACGCAGCGCTGGTGTCGCGCATCAAGATCATGGCCCACCTGGACATCGCCGAGAAGCGGCTGCCGCAGGACGGGCGCATTGCGATCCGCGTGGGTGGGCGGCCGCTGGATATCCGTGTCTCCACGGTGCCGACCGGGCATGGCGAGCGCGCCGTGCTGCGACTGCTGGAGAAGGATGCCGGCCGCCTGCAGCTGCAGCGCCTGGGCATGGCGGATGACACCCTGGCCACGTTCACCGGGTTGATCCGGCAGCCACATGGCATCGTGCTGGTCACCGGGCCGACCGGCAGCGGCAAGACCACGTCGCTGTACGCCGCACTGGGCCAGCTCGACAGCAGCACCAGCAACATCCTGACCGTGGAAGACCCGGTGGAGTACGACTTCGCGGGCATCGGCCAGATCCAGGTCAACGCACGCATCGGCATGAGCTTCGGCACCGCGCTGCGCGCGATCCTGCGCCAGGACCCGGACACGATCATGATCGGCGAGATCCGCGACCTGGAAACCGCGCAGATCGCCGTGCAGTCGTCACTGACTGGGCATGGCGTCCTGGCCTCGCTGCACACCAACGATGCAATCTCGGCGGTGACCCGCCTGGCCGACATGGGCGTGGAGCCTTTTCTGCTGGCGTCCTCGCTGCGCGGCGTGCTGGCGCAGCGGCTGGTGCGGCGGCTGTGCACGCAGTGCCGGCGTGCCGAGGTGGACGGCGAGGGTCGTACCGTATGGCGCGCTGTGGGCTGCGCGGCCTGCGCCAACAGCGGCTATCGGGGACGCACTGGCATCCATGAACTGTTTGTGGTCGACGACCGCGTGCGTGCGTTGATCCATGAAGGACAGGGTGAGCCCGCGCTGCGCGAGGCGGCCCGGCGTGCCGGCATGCGGACCTTGCGGCAGGACGGCCAGCGCTGGGTCGACAGCGGGGTGACCACGCTGGAAGAGATCCTGCGCGTCACCGGTGACGATTGAGGCCCGCATGGCACTGTTCGATTACCAGGCTGCCAACGCGCAGGGCCGCATCGAGAAGGGTCAGCTGGACGCCGACAGCCCGCGCGGGGCTCGCCAGCTGCTGCGCGGGCGCGGCCTGACCCCTGTGCAGGTGAGTACGGCGCGCAGTGCCGGCAGTGGCTGGGGCGCTCGCCGGTTGTCTGCCAGCGAGCTGGCCTGGGCCACGCGCCAGCTGGCCAGTCTGCTGGCCGCCAGCCTGCCGTTGGAAGGCGCATTGAGTGCAGTGATCGAGCAGGCCGAGCGTCCGCACGTGGCTCAGGCGCTCACCGCAGTACGCGCCGACGTGCGTGCCGGCCAGCGCCTGACCGTGGCGCTGGCGGCGCGGCCACGCGATTTTCCGCCGATCTATCGGGCGCTGGTGGGGGCAGGTGAAGACTCCGGCGATCTGGCACGGGTGATGGAGCGCCTGGCCGACTACATCGA
>DQIG01000038.1:11117-11684 GCA_003525885.1 Stenotrophomonas sp. | reverse complement strand
ACTACATCGAGGAACGCAATGCGCTTCAGGCCAAGGTACTGACTGCCTTCATCTATCCAGCGGCGATCAGCCTGGTATCGGTGGCGATCGTGATCTTCCTGCTCAGCTACGTAGTGCCGCAGGTGGTGACCGCGTTCGTGCAGGCGCGCCAGACGTTGCCGATGCTCACACAGGTGATGCTGGCCGCCAGCGCGTTCGTACGCAGCTGGGGCATGTGGGTGGGCTTCGGCGTCGCTGCACTGGTGGTGGCCTGGCGGCTGGCGCTGCGCCGCCCCGAGCTGCGCCTGCGCTGGGACGCGATGCTGCTGCGGGTGCCGATGGTCGGGCGTTTCGTGCTGGGTGTGAACAGTGCGCGCTTCGCGTCGACACTTGCGATTCTGCTGGACGCCGGCGTGCCATTGCTGCGTGGGCTGGAGGCAGCGCGGCAGACGCTGGGAAATGCGTTGCTGGCGCGCTGCGCGGATGACGTGTCCGCGCGTGTCCGCGAGGGTGCAGCGTTGGGCGCCGCATTGAAGGTGCAGAAGGTGTATCCGCCGATCCTGGTGCATCTGGTCGCCAGCGGCGAGA
>DQIG01000038.1:10733-10968 GCA_003525885.1 Stenotrophomonas sp. | reverse complement strand
CATCTGGTCGCCAGCGGCGAGAAGACCGGTTCGCTGGCGCCGCTGCTGGATCGCGCCGCACAGACGATCTCGCGCGAGATCGAGCGTCGCGCGATGGCACTGACTGCATTGCTGGAGCCGACCATGATCCTGGTAATGGGTGGCGTGGTGCTGACGATCGTGCTGGCGGTACTGATGCCGATCATGGAAATGAACCAGCTGGTGCAGTGATGCGCGAAGCGCATCACGGGTAGCG
>DQIG01000038.1:782-10567 GCA_003525885.1 Stenotrophomonas sp. | reverse complement strand
CGCCGGGCCATGCCCGGCGAGCGCGCAGCACGGCGCGCCTTCAATTCTCCAAACAATCCTCCACACCTTTTTCTGATCTTCCACAGGTTTCTTAAGCGGCCTGTCATCGGCGCGGACCAGCATGGACACGTCGCCGCAGAGTGGGCTGGGAGGCCCTCGGCGGCAGCAGGCGTGTAGTGACCGTTCCTCCCTTGGCGTTTCCCTTCGCAGTAAACCCTTCAGGAGAAGATCATGAACAAGTACAAGACCCTGGCCGCGCTGGTTGCCACCGCGCTGCTCGCCACCGCCGGTGCCGCTTCGGCGCAGACCGCTGTCACCGGCGGCGGCGCCTCGCTGCCGGCCGACCTCTACAAGGGCCAGGCCGACAGCATCCTGCCGGCCAACTTCAGCTACGCCGTGACCGGTTCGGGCACCGGCAAGAAGGCCTTCCTGGAAAACAACTCGGCGCTGTTCTCCACCACCGGTACCGTGCACTTCGCCGGTAGCGACTCGGTGCTGAGCAGCACCGAGCTGAGCACCTACAACAGCACCTACAACGTGTCCGGCGACACCAACCGCTATGGCGCCCTGGTGCAGATCCCGTCGGTCGCCACCTCGGTCACGATTCCGTTCAACAAGGCCGGTTCGGCGATCGACCTGTCGGTCACCCAGATCTGCGGCATCTTCTCGGGCAAGATCACCGACTGGTCGAGCATCGACAGCGCCCGCAGTGGCAGCATCCAGGTCGTCTACCGTGGCGAAAGCAGCGGCACCAGCGAACTGCTGGCCCGCTTCCTGACCACCGCCTGCCAGCCGGCCGACGTCTCTGGCACCACCCTGAAGCTGACCAACGGCGTGCCGGCGTTCTCGGTGCAGTCGACCTTCGCCAACCTGTTCACCACCGTGCCGTCGAACTTCATCGCTGCCCCGGCCACCGGCGGCACCGCGCTGTACAACGCGGTCTACGCTACTGACGGCCGCGTCGGCTACGTTGGTCCGGACGTGATCCCGAGCCTGACCGATGCCACCAAGGTCGCCAAGGTCAAGGGCTTCTCGCCGGATGAAGTGAGCGTGCAGGCGACCCTGGAAACCGCTGCTCCGCCGACCGGCGCTGCTGCTGAGAACCCCGCCAACTGGGTGCCGGTGTTCGGCAACCCGAGCGCGGGCTACCCGATCGCGGGTTACACCAACTTCGTGTTCGGCCAGTGCTACAAGAACGCCACCGTCGGCGCCAACGTCCGCGGCTTCCTGACCCGTCACTACGGCAGCGTGGTGGTCAATGGTGAGGAGCAGGGTCCGAACGACGCCGCCATCCGCGCGCACAAGTTCATCCCGCTGACCAAGGCCTGGCGTGATGCCGTCCGCGCCCGCTTCGCCACCGCCACCAACGCCGGTGCGGTGAACAATCCGAGCACCTGCTCGGGTATCGGTCGTCCGCTGTAACTGCGTTCGCTTCGGCGATCGTCTGGAACATGAAAGGGCGCCGGCAGCAATGCCGGCGCTTTCTGCGTTCTTGCCTTGCCTGACGGCGACCGGCGTGTCGCCTTCACGCCGCCACCACCGTCTATCAGGTGCAGGGCGTGCGTCGCGCAGGCCCATCCGTACTCGCCGCCGCTGACGCGGCCCATCAGGTTGACGAGGTCCCCGATGTCGCACCCGCATTCGCCCACCGCCCGCTTCTCCGCCAGCCCGTGGCGCAGCCATCCGATGGCCTGGGCCGTCGCCCTGGCCCTGGGGACCGTGGTTGCGCCGGCCAGCCAGGCGCAGCAGGCATTCAGCCCGGGCTGGTTCGCCGAGCGCGGCGCGGCGCAGGGCGCGGCGGCGCAGAGCGGGCGCATGCCCAGCGGCGTGCCGATCCAGTTCCAGCTTCCCGCGCAGCAGCAGGATGCGGCGCGCCAGAAGCTGCAGCAGTCGATCGACAACCTGGGCACGGCCGCACAGGCGATCGCCCTGCAGCAGCGGCTGCAGGAGCAGGCACGGCAGGCGCGGCGTGACGCAGGCTTTGTGGTGGCCGACGGCCTCGGCAAGGATGGACTGAAGGTCGACGAGAATCCGCTCACCCGCGGCTGGATCAACGCCCGCGAGGCGATCCAGTCGCAGGCTGCCGATGGGCGGGTGATGGTCAACATCGAGCAGACCGCCGACCAGGCGATCCTGAACTGGGAAACCTTCAACATCGGTGGCAACACCACGCTGAATTTCCTGCAGAACGCCGACTGGGCCGTGTTGAACCGCGTCAATGATCCGCAGGCGCGGCCCAGCCAGATCCTGGGCCAGCTGAAGGCCAATGGCACGGTGTTCGTTGCCAACCGCAACGGTGTGGTGTTCGGTAACAACAGCCAGGTCAACGTCCGCAATCTTGTCGCGGCAGCAGCGCGGATCAGTGACACGCAGTTCCGCGAGAATGGCCTGTACAGCGCCGATGCCAATACGTCTGCGCTGACCGATGCGGTTGGCAAGGTCATGGTCGAGCGTGGTGCGCGCATCGCTACGCATGAACCGACCACGGCCACCCGCGGCGGTGGCTATGTGCTGCTGGCTGGCCACAGCGTGGAAAACGCCGGCCAGATTGAAACCCGCAAGGGGCAGACCCAGCTGGCAGCCGGTGACAGTTTCGTGATCCGTCGCGGCGTGGGCACCGCGCAGAACACCGCGTCCACCACTCGCGGCAATGAGATTGCCCCACGCTTTGCCAGCGACAGCACGGCCGGCCGTGTGCGCAACAGCGGCCTGATCCAGGCGCGCGAAGGCGATGTCACGCTGGCCGGCCGCACCGTCGAACAGGCCGGCGTGGCCGTGGCCACCACGACGTTGAACCAGCGTGGCACCGTGCATCTGCTGAACTCGGCCTCCGACAGCAAGGGCAGCGTGACCCTGCAGGCCGGGTCCGCCACGGCGGTGCTGATCGAAGACGATGGCAAGGCCACCGCGCTGGATACCCAGCGCGATGCGCTCGTCAAGGAATCCGGCGAGCAGGACAAGCTTCGCGGCTCCAGCAACAGCGGCACCTTTGACAACCTCTCACGCCTGCAGGATCGGCGCGAGCAGTCGCGCATCGAGATCGTTTCCGGCGGCGACGTGAATTTCCAGGCGGGCTCGCTGGCGGTGGCAACCGGCGGCCAGGTGGTTTCCGATGCGGCCAGGCGCAGCTACCTGGACGACGGCGCCCGCGTGGATGTATCCGGTGCGGTCGGCGTGCAGGTGGCCATGGAGAGCAACAACGTCAAGGTGAAGGTGCAGGGTAACGAACTGCGTGATTCGCCGGACAATCGTGACGGTGGCAAGCTGATCAGCAGCGAAGTGTGGTTCGACCGCCGCCAGCTGACCGAGGTCGCCGCCGGCACCGGTGGCTATGAACGCACACGCTGGTATGCCGGCGGCGGCCTGCTTGAAGTGGGCGGCTACCTGGACAACCAGGGGCATTCGATCGGTGAGTGGGCGGCACTGGGCGGCACCGTGCAGTTGGCCGGCCAGGAAGTGGTCAGCCATGCCGGGTCCCGCATCAATCTGGCCGGCGGCAGCCTTGACGTTCAGTCTGGTGTGGTCCAGCAGAGTTGGCTGCGTGGACGCGACGGGCAGCTGTACCGGCTTGATGATGCACCGGCCGAGATGCTGTACGACGGTCTGTACCAGGGCTATGAAGTGAAGCAGGAACGATGGGGGGTGACCGAATCGTTCCGCAATCCGCTGGTGGCACCCGCCCAGCGCTTCGACAATGGCTATACCGTTGGTCGTGACGCGGGTCGGCTGCTGGTCTCTTCACCCACCGCCGTGCTGCAGGGCCAGGTGGAGACGGGCACCTTCCAGGGCCAGTTGCAGACGGCGCGGCCGGACCAGGGACAGGAGGGGTACTCGCAGTCGCAGACGGCAGTGGCGCGCAACGCACAACTCTGGCTTGGCCGCTTCGACAGCACGGGCCGCAATGGGGTATTCGACTCGCAGGTGCGCATTGGCGGGATCCAGGCCGATACCACGCCATGGTCGTTGCAGGCGCCGATCGAGGCGACAAGGCGCAACAGCGTGTGGCTGGACAGCGACGTACTGAGCGGACAGCGCTGGGGACGCCTGGACCTTGCCTCGGCCGGGCACATTGCGCTGGACGGAACGCTCACGCTGCAGGAGGGTGGGCGGCTTGCGCTCACCGGTAGCCAGGTCAGTTTCGGCGGCACCGTGCAGATCGCCGGCGGCCAGGTGGAGGCGGGTAACCTGCTTCCGGTACTCGGCCGGCCGACCGCGCTGCTTTCCGGCGGCCGCGCAGGCGTCGATGTTGCTGCGGGTGCCCGGATCGACCTTGCCGGTGGCTGGAGCAACGCACTGCTTTCCACCGATGCGCTGGCAACGAAGGCGTGGATCGATGGCGGACAAGTGCGCTTCATTGGCAGCCATGACATTACCCTGGGCGATGGCGCCCTTCTTTCGGTGGATGCCGGTGGTGCGATCAATACCGATGGCAAGGGACGCGTCGGAAACGGAGGCAGTGTCAGCCTGCAGGCGGCCAGCACCGATGTCGCCACGGACGGCAGTGGCCGGCTTCGCATGGGTGATGGCGTGCAGGTCAGCGCGCTCGGCAATGGAAGCGGCACCCTGACCCTGACAACAGGCGGCAAGGTGGCCATCGGCGATTCCGCAGGGACCGTCGAGGATGTTCTGAGGTTGCAGGCCTCCTTGTTCAAGAGCGGGTTTGCCCGCTATGACATTGGCAGCCACGCCGGCTTGACGGTTGATGATGGCACCCAGCTGCACGTGGAACGGCAGGGCGTTCGCCTGGCACAGGGCGCACAGAACGCGCTGGCGCGGGAGCAGGCACTGGAGGCCTGGACGCAGCCGCTGTACATGGCCGATCCAGGCAACGGGCGCGTATCCCAACGCGGTGGCGCCAGCCTGGTGCTACGCGCGGGACATCTGTTGTCTGCGGCCGATCTGCGCGTCGGCACCGGGGCCGAGATCAGGGTTGATCCCGGTCAGACGATCGAGCTGTTCGGTTCGGGTGACATGACCGTGGCTGGACACCTGCAGGCAGCGGGCGGGCGCATCCGCATCGACGAGGCATTCGACCCGACCGGTGTGCGCGGCGATCAACGCCGCGAGCGTCGCTGGACGATCGCCGAGGGTGCGCTGCTGGATGTCAGTGGCGATGCGGTTTCCATGGGCGATGCGCGGCAGATGCTGCGCGGCCAGGTGCGCAAGGGGGGAACCATCGAGATTGGTGGTGCACTGGACTGGGAAAACCAGGACAACGTCCGTCACCTGCCGCCGGATACCTTTGTGGTCATCGAGCGCGGAGCGCGGCTGGAGGCTTCCGGTGCCTCGGCGTTGCTTGATGTCGAAGGCAGCGGCCGTACCCGGGTGGACAGTGATGGCGGCAGCATCGTGCTGCGTGCAGCCAATGCGCTGTACCTCCAGGGTGCGCTCGATGCATCGGCAGGCGGTGATGGCGCACGGGGGGGCACCCTGGGGGTTGCCTTTGGTGGCGGCACCTACGGCAGAACGGCAAACGGCAAGGACGTGCTGGCACCGCGGGCGATCTCGCTCACCCAGGACACGCCTGCGGGCGAGCCTCTCCCCGAACGCCTGGAGTACGGTCATGCCGCGCTGTCCGTGGCGCAGATCAAGGCCGGTGGCTTCGACCATCTTTCGCTGTTCGGCGATATCCGGGCGCAGGGCAATGTCAATCTGCGCATGGACCAGAGCCTGCGCATCCATGGCCTGAATGAACGTGCCCTGGGCTTTGCAGAGGGCAACAAAGAGGGCAGCCGCCTGCTGCTGAGCGCGCCTTACGTCCGCCTTGCGCAGGGGCGCTGGTGGCAGCCGGCCGGGGAAGGCACGCTGCGACCGGTGGAGGCGTCGCTCGATGCAGGGAGGCAGCATCGGTTCGATGTGACCGCAGACCTGATCGACCTGCGCGATGTCACCTGGTTGGCGAGCTTCGACCATGTCAACCTGCAGAGCAGCGGCGACATCCGGATGCTGGCTCCGGTGGCCAGCAGCCTGCAGGAATCCCGGTTCGCCGCACCGGGGTCGATCGATATCAGTGCAGCCCGCCTGTATCCCGCAGCGCGGGCGCAGGGGCGCATCGTGGCCGGCGTTCCCGATGCCGGCCCTTCGGGCTTGCCGGGCTGGGCCAATCCAGAGGCGGTACTGCGGATCCACGGTGTCGGCGGTGGCGCGCAACCGACGCCGGATTCGGCGTTCGGCAGCCTGGCGCTGACGGCCGCCACGGTAGTGCAGGGTGGCAACGTGCAGGCACCGTGGGGCCGGGTGCAACTGGGCGGTACAGAGTTCAACTCCAGTCGAGCTGCGCGCGTCGAGCTGCTTGCGGGCAGTGTGACCTCCATCAGTGGCGCCGGCCTGGCGCTGCCGTTCGGTGGCACCGTGGATGGTGTGGCGTGGCGCCGCGACGGTGCCGACTTCGATGTTCTGGGCCCCGGATCGGTCAACATTCCGATTGGAGTGGACATCGTGGCCAGCGCGTTCAACGGCGCCGCTGGCAGCGTCGTGGATGTGTCCGGAGGGGGCGAGCTGTCCGGCGCCGCGTTCGTGGCCGGGCGTGGTGGCTCGGTCGACATCCTGCGGCATGCGCTGGTGGATGCGAACCCGCGCTATGGCTTCAGCCGTGCCGGCAGTGCGGTCTATGCGATCGTGCCGGGGCGGACCGACACGCAGGCGCCGCTGGCGACCGCTGATGGCAGTGCCGACCCCCGGATCGGCCAGCAGATCGTCATCCCTGCCGGAGTACCGGGTCTGCCGGCCGGAACGTACACGCTGCTGCCCGCCAACTACGCCCTGCAGAAGGGGGCATTCCGCGTTGAGATCGGCGCCGAGAGTGCGCGCGGCAGCACGCAACCGGTGGCGACAAGCACAGGCTCCTGGCGTGTCAGCGGGCACCAGGCGCAAAGCCTGGGCGGGGCAGTGTCGCCGCTGCTCACCGATCTGGTGCTGACGCCAGCGGAGGCGGTGCGCCGCCATGCCAGCTACAACGAAACGTCCTACAGCACGTTCGTGCAGGGCGTGGCCGAACGGCGAGGCGAAGCCTTGCGCTGGCGACCGACCGATGCCGGGAATCTCAGCCTGGCATTCGGCGAAGGCGCAGGGCGTACCGGCACGCCGGCAGTGACGTTCCTCGGTCTGTCCCGCTTCAATGCGGGCAGCAGCGACGGACGCGGCGGCACGCTCTCGGTCAACCTGCGTACGTCGAAAGACGCGATGCTGGAAATTGTCGCGGAGGGCAGCGTGGCGGCGAGCGGGCGCGGAGCTACCGTTTTCGACAGTGCGCTCAACGCATTCCGGCCATCGACCTTGCTGATCGGCGGCGCGCTGCGGCGTGATGCGACCACCTACTCGGTGGAAGGCACTGCACAGCATGTCGTGTTGCGCAACGGTGTCAGCCTTTCGGCGCAGGAAGTGTTGTTGTCGGCTGCATTCGGGGGCAAGGGCATCCTGGTGGAGCAGGGCGCTTCGATCAATACCCTGTCCCAGGCCGATCCGTCGCGCGTGGGGCAGCCCACTGCACCCTACCTGGTCTCAGGTGGTCTGCTTGCCGTGTCCAATCAGCGCCTCACGGCGCTCAGCGCACAGGGTGGAGGCGCAGCCGGTCCGGTGGCGATCGACATCGGTGGTTGCGAATCGAGCTGCGACGGGCAGACCCGGCTGCTGTCGGCGGGCAGCATCAATGTGGTCACCGACGGCGCCTTGAACATTGGTGACTCGGTGAGCTACGGCACGCGCCAGCTCGGCCTGGGCATGTCGGCGCTCAATCTCGGCAGCGCCGAGGCCATTGCGGCGGCAGCGGCAGCCGGCGGCCTGCCGGCGGGCATGACCATGAACCAGGAGGTCCTGCAGCGATTGCTGCGTGGAAACACTGCCACCGGCGCGCCGGCGCTGGAGGCGCTGAGCCTGACCGCGCGCGATGCCATCAATGTGTTCGGCAGCGTGGACCTGGATACGCGTGACGGTGCGACTGGCCGCAGCAGCCTGCGCAGCCTGGTGCTGGGCGCCCCTGCCATTCATGGTTACGGCACTGCGGCCGACCACGCACGCATCTTCGCCGATACGCTGGTCTGGGACGGAACGCTGGCCGGCACCACATTGCCCGGCGGTGAGCAGACCCAGCCGGCCGGCGAGGCGATGGTGGGTCGGCTTGGCCAAGGGCAGCTGGAAATCAATACGCGGGTGCTGGAGCTGGGGCGTGCGCCCTTCACCCGGCCCAGTTCGTCGGTGGCCGCGGATCGGCAGGTGCTCGGCTTCGCCGGCGTTACCCTGGCAGCGTCGGATCGCATGTTGTTCTCCGGCAAGGGCAGCCTGGATGTCTTCCAGCGGCAGGGAGATTACGTGGCAGGCAGCGGCTGGCAGTTCAGTGGCGGCGCGCTGGATATCGTCACCCCGCTGCTTACGGGTAACGCGGGTGCACAGCTGGCAATCCGCAATGGCGGTGTGGTCCAGGTGCGCGGTGCTGCGGCAACTGCGGGTAGCGATGCGTTGGGTGCGGAGTTGTCCATCACGGCCGAACGCGTTGTGATCGACAGCAGGCTGGCGTTGGCGTCCGGCAGGTTCGAGGCCAACGCACGCCAGGGCGTGATGCTCGGCAGCAATGCGGTGCTGGACATGGCGGGGCGCAAGGTCAGCCTGTTCGATGTGGACAAGTACAGCTGGGGCGGTGACGTGGTGCTGTCGAGCCGTGAAGGTGACATCGTTGCCGACGCGGCGTCGCGCATTGATCTATCCGCCCGCAACAACCGCGGCGGCCGCTTGACGGTGTCCGCGTTGGGCGAGCAGGGCGGCCGCGTGGATCTGGCGGGAGCGCTGCTTGGCGGTGCCAGTGGCCGCTACGACGCCGGCGGCACCGAAGTGCCCTACGACGGTGGCGAACTGGTGGTGCGCGCACGCCAGCTGCAGGACTTCTCCGGGCTGAATACACGGCTTACCGCCGGTGGCATTACCGGTGGCCGGACCTTCCAGTTGAGCGAAGGCGACCTGGTGATCGGCGATGAAGTGAAGGCACGCAACGTTGATATCAGCGTCGATGGCGGCAGCCTGCAGGTACACGGCCGCATCGATGCCAGTGGTGAGCAGGTCGGCAGCATCCGTCTCTCCGCCCGCGATCTGCTGCGCGTGGACGGGGCGCTGGATGCGCATGGAAGCGGATTGCGCGTGGACAGCTACGGCAAGATCATCGACAGCCCGAACCGGGCCATGGTCGAACTGACCTCGGCCAATGGCAGCCTGCAGCTGGGCGCGTCCGCTTCGATGGACCTGCGCGCCGGCACGTCGGTGGCTGCGGGTAGCGGCACGGGCCAGAACGATGGCCGCGCACGCGGCAGCGTCAAGCTCAACGTGCCACGCGTGGGCAGCAACGACGCCGCGATCGACGTGGCCAGCGGACTCCGCATCGCCGGTGCTGGCGATGTCCAGGTCAATGCCTTCCGCAGCTACGATTCCGCGCCGCTGGCCAGCGCCCCGGACGTGCATGGCCATCGTCCGCAGGTGATCAACCAGCAGTGGCTGGATACGGTGGTGGACCCGGACAACAGCCAATGGATGAACGCCGCGCTGGCCAATGCAGGATTGCAGCAGCGCACTGCTGCCCTGGGCAGCTACCGCCTTCGCCCCGGCGTGCAGATCGTGGCGCGGACCAGCAGCGACAACCCGCGTGGCGATCTGGTCGTGGCCGGCGATATCGATCTGTCCGGCTACCGCTACGGCCCGCAGTCGAACCGGACCGATCCGGCACGGCGCGGGTTCGGTGAGTCGGCCACGCTGGTTCTGCGTGCCGAGGGTGATATCAATGTCTACGGCAGCATCAACGACGG
>DQIG01000038.1:316-620 GCA_003525885.1 Stenotrophomonas sp. | reverse complement strand
ACGACGGCTTCGCGCCGCCGCCGGCCAATCCCGATGAGGACGGTTGGGTGCTGCTGGAAGGGCGCAGCAGCGGTACGCCCAACACCGCGTTTGGCGGCGACCTGGTCGTGCCCGGTGAGGGTGTGCAGTTGCAGCGCGGCACCGAGTTCCGCGCCGGCGCCACGCTGAACTATGCACTGCCCTTCGAGGCCGTGACCCTGCCGGCCGGAACCGTGCTGCCGGCGGAGATGCGGTTGTCGGGACCGTTGCTGCTGCCGGCCGGCACCGTGCTGGGCGCAGCAGTGACGACGGCGGGTGGCGAGGT
>DQIG01000038.1:0-165 GCA_003525885.1 Stenotrophomonas sp. | reverse complement strand
GACGACGGCGGGTGGCGAGGTGGTTGCGGCTGGAACCGTGCTGGCCCAGGCATTGTCGTTGCAGGCGGGTGCGCGCCTGGGCGCCGGCTTCCGGCTGCGCACGCCGGCGCCGGTGGCCGCACAGGTGTGGCCGGCCGGCGTCGCGCTGCCGATGGCGATGAAGCT
>DQIG01000160.1:26826-27856 GCA_003525885.1 Stenotrophomonas sp. | reverse complement strand
GGTCGGGTGGGGGAGAGGGCCGGTGCGGGCAAAATTCGCGTGCTGCGAATTTTCAAGTGAAGTCTCTAGCGGCGCTTCTTGTTGCGTTCCAGTGCGCCGCGCGCTTCCATTTCGATGTCCTGCGCGCGCAGCCAGTCTGGCGTGCCCTGCTTGAGCCCGGCTTCGGCGGCCTGCGCATTCATCAGTGCGGCGTCCATCTGGCCGGACAGCGACTGCTGCTCGGCGCTGGCGAGGCGGGCACGGGGCATGTCGCCATTGGCGGCATAGATCGTGCCGAGCTGATACCAGGTGAAGGGATTCTCCCGGTCGCGCGCGGCGGCGTTGCGCAGCACGGTTTCGGCTTCCTTGAAGTGCTGCGGGTCTTCGGTGGCGATCAGGGCGTGGCCGAACAGGGTGGCGATCAGCGGTTGGTAGCCGGTCAACTCCGTGGCCTTGCGCAAGGGAATCAGCGCTTCGTTCGGCTGGCCCGATTCGAGCAGGATCTGGCCCTTGAGTTCAAGGAAATAGGGATCGTCGGGAGCGGTCATCAACAGCGCGTCGGCCTCTGCGGTGGCGCGGTCCATCTCCGACTGGCGGTGCCAGGCATAAGCACGGGCATAATGCGCGGGCACTGAATTGTCGGTCAGCGGATAGACGCGCAGCACGTCGCGCGGTTCGGCCAGATAGCCGAACAGCTTGGCCTTCATGCGCACGTAGCGGGCCTGGATGGTCGCATCGTCCGGCTTGTTCCACGCCGGATCCTTCTCATACGTGTCCTGCAGGGTCTGGATGCGGTCGCCGGTGAGGGGGTGGGTCGAGTAGAACTCGTCCCCGTCCTGCGGGCGGTAGCCGTAGCGGAATTCGAGGTTCTGGAGCTTCTGGAAGAACTCCAGCGAGCCGCGTCCGCTGATCCCGGCCGCCGAAAGATACTGCGCGCCCGCCGCGTCCGCCGAGGCTTCCTGCGAGCGGGTATAGGCAAGGTACTTGCCCATGGCGGCGGATTGCCCCGCCATGATCACGCCCATCGCCGCTTCCGCGCTGCCCGCCGCTG
>DQIG01000160.1:648-26661 GCA_003525885.1 Stenotrophomonas sp. | reverse complement strand
CCGCTGCCGCTGCCGCGCCGAGCAGCAGCGAGAGCAGCGAGATGTTGGTGGCAGGCTTCGCGCCCTGATTCAGAACGGCATGACCGCCGGTAACGTGGCCAAGCTCGTGGGCGATCACGCCCTGCACTTGCGCGGCCTTGTCGGCTTCGTTGATGAGGCCGGAGTTGACGTAGACCGCCTGTCCGCCCGCCACGAAGGCGTTGACCGAGGGATCGTTCACCAGAACGATATCGACATGCGAAGGGTCCAGCCCGGCCGCGACGATAAGGGGGCGGGCCATGTCCTTGAGCAGGGCCTCGGTCTCGGCATCGCGCAGGACCGACTGGGCGGCAGCGGGCGAGGCGGACCAGCCGAACAGGGCAAGGAAGGTCAGGACCAGTGCGGCGAGGCGCGCGAAGGACATGGAAGCTGTTGAAACCTCTCGCGCTGAACCGGGCCTGAAGAAGGAGTGCACCCTAGCGGGGCGGGTCTGGCTGACAAGTCAGGAAAAACGGGCGCTCTGACAGGCTTACCGCCGCGAAACCAGCCAGACGCGAATGGCACCGGCAAGCCCCGGAGGCACTTCCGCCTCCAGCCGCTCGGCATCGATTCGCGCGACGAGAGCATTGATCGGCACACCTGCCTCGGTGGCGGCGGCGCGCAGCATGTCCCAGAACACCGGTTCGAGGCTGATCGAGGTCTTGTGCCCGGCGATCTCGACCGAACGCTTGATGGGCGGGTGATAGGGCGAAGTCATCGCGGAGCACGCTAGCGGTGAAGCGCTACTTGGGAAACCGCCATAAGAAAAGGCGGCCCTGAAGCCGCCTCTTCCCTCCTCTCCAAACCTGTTGACCGGACTGTCTCTCCCGCAGTCTCTGGCCGGTTTGAAACTTGTGCGATCAGCCGCCGATTTCGGTCTTGTCGGCAGCGGCCATGCGGTCGCCCTGCATGTAGGGGATCGGGTTGACCGCATCGCCATCGACGCGGACTTCGTAGTGGAGGTGCGGGCCGGTCGAGTTGCCGGTGGTGCCGACGTAGCCGATCACATCGCCCTTGTGGACCATCTGGCCCTCGGCAACGTTCAGGCGCGACATGTGGCCGTAACGGGTTTCGAGATCGCCGCCGTGTTCCAGTTCGACGAAGAGGCCGTAGCCACCGAACCACGAAGCCTTGCCGACGACGCCGTCAGCGGTTGCGTAGATCGGGGTGCCGACGGGAGCGGCCAGATCGATGCCCTTGTGCGCGCGGCGACCGCCGAAAATGGGGTGTTCGCGCATGCCGAAGCTGCTGGTGAGCTTCAGGCCTTCCAGCGGGGTGCGCGAGGGAATGTTGACGCCCGAGAGGCGGGCGGTGCCGGGGATTGCGGGCTTGGCCTTGGCGGCGGCAAGACCGGTTTCCTCGTAATTCTGCCAGGAGCTGAAGAGGGTGCGGAACTGTTCGTCCTCACCACCGCTTGCGGACTGGCTGGCCGATTGAGCGGCGCGCTGCGGACCCGAGATGTCGGCGGCGGCGCTGTTGGCCATGGCGGGATGGGCTGCCAGGGAAAGACCCGCGATCGCAACCGTGGCGGTTACCGTGCGGAACTTGGCAATGAGTTTCATGACGACCACTCGTAATACCTTGTTATCCGCCGAAATCCGCTGAGGACACGACGCTTGTATTTATCGGCTGGCCACCTTGCAGCGCGCCGCGAACCCTAGTTTTTGAGATGGTCGGAACCCCCCGCCGTCTCGCGAATTGGAGTTATGCCGATCGATTCCTAACAGACAACCCCAAGGTAGAAATCCCGCGATAAACCGGCAGCGAGGCGCGCCGAGTCGTTGAACGGCGGCTTAACGGCTCCGCCAAAGTGGCGGGAAACCAAGGTTTTCCAGAGTTCTGCCGGCTCTCCATTCATCGTTTCAGCCCATGCGGCGAAATGCGTTGATCCGAAACGGACGTGCCGGATTTCGTCGTCAAGGATTCGTTCGAGGATGCGTGCGCCGCGTTCGTCGCCCAGATTGCGCACCCGTTCCAGCGTGGCCGGGGTGACGTCCAGCCCGCGCGCTTCGAGCACCATCGGCACCACCGCAAGCCGCGCGGCGACGTCGTGCCGCGTATTGCCGGCCGCTTCCCACAGGCCGCTATGCGCGGGGAGGGCGCCGTAATGGCTGCCCATTGTGCGCAAGTGCCGGTCGATCAGCGCGAAGTGCAGCGCCTCGTCGGCGGCGACGGAGAGGAAATCGCCGACGAAGCCGGGATTCATCTCCCCGCCGAATCGTCCCGCCATGTCGAGTGCAAGGTCGATGGCGACGAATTCGATATGCGCCAGGGCATGCCAGAGCGCCCGCCGCCCACGCTCCGAACCACCCTTGCCGCGCTTGGGCATACGGCCGGGCGGTAGCAGTTCGGGTTCTGCCGGGCGGCCCGGTTCGTCGGGCATTTCGACATCGAAGGCATAAGCGAGGCGCCCCAGCCGCCATTCGCGCGCCACCTTGCGGGTGGCCATGACTTTGGCGCGGGGATCGGATTCGAGCAGCACCTCGCGGATGGCTGCGGCAACGGATTGCATGGTCAGAGCGCTTTCGCGGCCTCCAGCACTTGTGCGGCGTGGTCCTTCACTTTCACCTTGTCCCATACGCGGGCGATCCTACCGTCGGGGCCGATGAGATAAGTGGTGCGGACCATGCCCATGTAGGTGCGGCCATAGTTCTGCTTCTCGGTCCAGATGCCGAGCGCGTCGGACAGGCCGCCTTCCTCGGCATCGCTGGCGAGCGGGGCCTTGAGGTCGTGCTTGGCGATGAAGTTCTGGTGCTTCTTCGCCGAATCCTTGCTGACGCCCAGCAGGGCGACGCCGGCCGCGTCAAACTCACCCTTCAGCGCCGAGAAATCGAGGTTTTCGGTAGTGCAGCCGGGGGTGTTGTCCTTGGGGTAGAAGAACACGACCAGCTTCCGGCCCGCAAAGTCCGAAGCCTTCACGCTGCCGCCTTCGGGCGTTTCCATCGCGATATCGGGGAACAGGTCTCCGGCTGCAGGACGGGTGCTCATCAAGTGGTCTCCAGTGTTTCGCCGAAAGTCTCGCGCCAGCTCGCGGCGACATGTGCGCGGGCCCGGGCGAGGGCGGATTCAAGCTCTTGCCATGCGCCATAGCCGCAGGCGCGTTCCAGCGCCATGCAGGAGGGCTTGCCCGGCACCTGGGTATCGGGCGCGAAGAGGCGGCCCGCCACCAGGAGGCGCGTCATGACGTCATGCGCCTCCACCAGCGTGGCCGGTAGCAACCCGTCCGCCACCAGCAATTGCAGCGCCGCGCCCAGATCGGGATCGAGGCCGCGCCCGCTGCCGAGCTGGGTGAAGTGGACAAGGAATTCGAGGTCCACCAGCCCGCCGCGCATCAGCTTGACGTCGAGCGGGCCCTTGGCGGGTTTGTGCCCGGCCATCTTGGCGCGCATTTCCAGCACGTCCGCGCGCAGCTTGTCCGCATCGCGCGGGGCGGCGAGTACGCTGTGGATCACCTCCCCCAGATCGGCGCGCGCCTTGGCCGAACCATAAAGTGCGCGGGCGCGGCAGAGCGCCATGTGTTCCCAGGTCCAGGCCTGCTCCTGCTGATAGCGCGCAAAGCTGTCGAGGCTGGCGGCAGGTGGGCCCTGTTCGCCGGAGGGACGCAGGCGGGTATCGACTTCGTAGAGCGCGCCTTCGGCCGTCGGCACCGAGAGCGCGGCGGTCACGCGCTGCGAGACGCGGTTGTAATAGAGCGTCGCCCCCAGCGGCCTGCGCCCGTCCGATTCGCCTGCGAATTCGCCGGTGAACAGATAGATCAGGTCGAGGTCGGAGGCATGGGTGAGCACGCCGCCGCCCATGCGGCCAAGGCCAAGCACCACCAGCTCGCTGCCTGGAACCTCACCGTGGACGGCGCGGAATTCCTCCAGCGCGGCGTCGGTCAGCACCACCAGCGCGGCCTCTGCAATGCGGGCGAGGGCGTGGCCGATGTCGAGCGGATCGTTGGCGCCCTCGATCAGTTGCACGCCCAGCGCAAAACGCCGGTCGCCCACTTTGCGGCGGACGGTGCCGAGTTTCTGCTCGTAGTCGGCGCCCGGTTCGAACTGGGTGAATTCGGTGACCAGTTCGTCCACCGATCCTGGCAGGTCGAAGGCGCTGGCATCGATCAGCGGGTCCAGCAGATCGGCGCGCCGGGCCAAGGCATCGGCCAGTGTGGGCGCAAGGCTGAGGATGCGTGCCAGCCGTTCCAGCAGCGCCGGGCGCGCTTCCAGCAGGCGGAACAGGTTGATGGCGGAGGGCAGGTTGTTCAGCAGCTTTTCGAAGCGGGCGAAGGCGCGCTCCGGCTCCGGCGCGGCGGCCAGCGCGGCGAACAGATCGGCGCGCACGGCGGCGAAAGCAGCGCGGGCGGCATCCGAACGCAGCGCCCGCATTCCGCCGGAAAGCCAGCCTTCGACGCGCTGGGCCATGGCCTCGGCCTCGGCAATGCCAAGGCCGGCCAGTTCGTCGCGCAAATCGTCCTGCGCGGGCATGGCGACTTGCGTGGTGGGCCCGAGCGGGGTGTTCGCCATGACCAGCGCGTCATAGCGTTCGCCCACGGCATCGGTGATCGTGCGGAGTTCGCTGAGCAGGGTCTCGCCATCGGGCAAGCCGTCGAGCCGGGCCACGGCTTCCAGCGCTTCGGGCCGCATCGGCAAGGCGTGGGTCTGCTGGTCCTGCACCATCTGCAGACGGTGTTCGATAGTGCGCAGGCGGTCGTAGCTTTCGCCGAGCAGGCGCGCGTCTTCGGCGGGGACCAGCCCGGCGTCCGCCAGCGCGTCCAAGGTGGCGCGGGTGCCGCGCAGCCGCAGCGCGGGGTTGCGGCCGCCGTGAATCAGCTGGTGGGTCTGGGCGTAGAACTCCACCTCGCGAATGCCGCCGCGCCCTTTTTTCAGGTCGAAGCCGGGGCCGACCGTGGCGCTGCCGCGCGTATTGGCGCGGATCTGCGCGGTGAGGCGGCCGATCTCGGCAATCGCGCCGAAGTCCAGGCTCTTGCGCCAGACGAAAGGGCGGATCGCGGCCAGAAACGCCTCGCCCGCAGCAACATCGCCCGAACAGGCGCGGGCGCGGATGAAGGCGGCGCGCTCCCAGGCCAGTGCCGAGGATTCGTAATGACTCAGCGCACCGTTGATCGAGATCGCCAGCGGGCTGACTTCGGAGGCCGGACGCAGACGCAAGTCGATGCGGAAGACGTAGCCGTGATCGGTGACCTTGCCGAGCGTTTCCACCACCGCGCGGGCCACGCGCTGGGCCGCTTCGCCCGGTTCGTCCCGCTCGCGGCGAGGGAGCAGTTCGGGATCGAACAGCAGGATCGGATCGATGTCCGAACTGTAGTTCAGTTCGCCCGCGCCGTGCTTGCCGAGCGCGAGGGCGAGGAAACCGGCGGGTTCCGCATCGGGTACGCGGCGGCGGATACCTTCGGCAATGGCGCCATCGAGCGCGCGGTCGGCCAGTGCGGAAAGCTCGCCGGTGACGCGCAGCAGCGGAAAGGCCCCGGCAAGGTCACCGATGCCGAGGGCTAGCGCCATGGCCTGCTTCTCGCGGCGCAGCGCGATGCCGACATCGTCGATACCGCTGCCTATAGTGCGGGCGAAAGCCAGCGCTTCTTCGCCTTTGCCCTGTGCCAGCAGCCCAGCAAGGTCCGGATGCCGGTCCAGCAGCGAGGCGAGGTAAGGGGCGTGGGCACGCGCGCGTTCGATCGCGCCGGTCCAGTCGGCTTGCAGTTCGGCATCCATGCCGGGGTTCCTGCCCAAGCGGGAGCGTGAGGGCAAGCGTGTCGGCTCATCGATCGGCTGTTGTGGGATTGTCTTGGCAATGTCTTCGCAATCAAAACCCCGTCGCCCTCGCGAATGCGGGGGCCCCGCTTTTCTTGAGCCATGGCGCGGGCGTTGAAAGATAAGCGGGATCGCCGCCTGCGCGGGGACGACGGGGTTTGTTGGGGGATATGCCGTGCGTTCGCTCCGCCTTGTGCCCACCGCCTGCCTCTGGCACGAGGCCGGTCATCCAAAAGTACAACAGGCCCGATGCCGTCGAGGTCTGAAAACAGGATCGCCCAGACAATGAAACGCACCGCCGCCCTGCTTGCCTCTGTCGCCCTGTGCTTCGGCACGGCCGCCATCGCCGCGCCCAAGTTGCCCAAGGGCACCGCCCTGCCGCCGCCGCCGATGACCGCGCAGCCGGCGCCGCAGCTGTCGGTCGAGAACATGAAAACGCTGGTGAAGACACTGTCCTCGGACGATTTCGAAGGCCGCGCGCCCAGCACGAGCGCAGAGCCCAAGGTGCTCGACACCATCATCGCATCGTTCAAGAAGGCAGGCCTCCAGCCGGGCAACAAGGGCCAGTGGCTGCAGGACGTGCCGACGGTGGAGATCACCGGCAGCAACCATTCCGCGCTGACGGTGACGGGAGCCAAGACGCCGCTCTCGTTCAAGTTCGGCGACGACTATGTGGCCGCCAGCTACCGCGTCACGCCCAAGACGCAGGTGAAGGACAGCGAACTGGTCTTCGTCGGCTACGGCATCAATGCGCCGGAACTGGGCTGGAACGACTATGCCGGGATCGACATGAAGGGCAAGACCGCCGTCATCCTGGTCAACGATGCCGACTATGACGCCGCCACCGAGGAAGGCCCCTTCAAGGGCCGCCGCATGACCTATTACGGCCGCTGGACCTACAAGTACGAGGAAGGCGCCCGCCAGGGTGCGCTGGGCGTGCTGATCGTGCACGAGACCGCACCGGCGTCGTACGGCTGGGCCACCGTGGCCGGTTCCAACACCAACACCATGTTCGACGTGGTGCGCGACAACCCTGCAGAAAGCCACCCGCTGCTGGAGGGCTGGATCCAGCGCGACCTGGCGGTGGAGCTGTTCCGCTCGGCTGGGCAGGACTTCGAGGCGCTGAAGAAGAAAGCGCAGCAGCGCGACTTCACCCCGGTGCCGCTGACCGGCGCCAGCCTGGACGCGAAGTACGCGGTGAAGACCGAGGTGATCACCTCGCACAACGTGGCCGCGCGCCTGGAAGGCAGCCGCCACCCGGACGAGACCATCATCTACAGCGCGCACTGGGACCACATCGGCGTGGGTAAGCCGGACGCGCGTGGCGACCGCATCTTCAACGGCGCGCTGGACAACGCCAGCGGTACCGCCTCGCTGATCGAGCTGGCACGTGGCTTCGCCAAGGAAAAGCGCCCGCAGCGCTCGCTGCTGTTCCTGGCGGTCACCGCCGAGGAAAAGGGCCTGCTGGGTTCGGAGTACTACGCCACCCATCCGCTGTATCCGCTGGAAAAGACCGTGGCGGTGATCAACATGGACGGTATGGCGCCGTTCGGCCCGTCGCGTGACTTCGGCATCTACGGTGCCGCGCGCTTCGAGCTGCTGGACCAGCTGAAGGACGTGGCCAAGGGCTGGGATATCCGCTACACGCCGGACCCGAAGCCGGAAGCGGGCCTGTTCTTCCGCTCCGATCACTTCCCGTTCGCCAAGCGTGGCGTGCCGGCGCTGTCCTGGTCAGCCGGCCAGGACTGGGTGGACGGTGGCGTGGCCGCAGGCAAGAAGGCCTCCGAGGACTACACCGCCAAGCGCTATCACCAGCAGGGCGACGAGTGGCAGCCGGACTGGGTGTTCGCCGGTGCCGCCCGCGACCTGGAAGTGCTGTACACGCTGGGCAACCAGCTGGCCAACTCGCGCAGCTGGCCGAACTGGAGCAAGGACGAGTCGTTCCGCGCCGTGCGTGACGCCAGCGCCGACCAGCGCAAGTAAGGGAATGCGCCGGGTTCGCCCGGCGCCTCCCGGGTAGTGCCGGCCGCTGGCCGGCATTGCCCCCTGGAAATGCCGGGCCATGCCCGGCGTTGCACTGAAGGCTTCCATCCCCGCTTTCCGGCCCTTCGTCGCAGCCCGCTTGCTTGCCCGGCGGGCCGCCCTATGCTCGGCTCACCCCCTTCCTCCAAGGCGCCGCCGTGTTCGCCAGCCTCTCTCTCCTGATCCGCCACCTGCTGGCCTGGGCCGCCGCGCTGGTTGTCGCCGGCATGGTCTGGAGCGGCATCTTCAGCGGCATGAACGATGGCCCGGGTTGGGTCTTCGGCCTGCTGGCGATGTTCCTGATGATCTCTGCGCTGGGCAGCGCGATCACCCACATACGCCGGGTCTGGCTGGTCGCCGGCCGGCTGGATTCGACCACGCTGTCCGGGCGCCAGCGCCGCCAGGTGGAACTGCCGATGGATGCCGGCCAGGCCTACGCCGTGGTGGAAGCGGCGATCGCCGAGCTGCCGCGTGTCGAGGATGTGGAAAGCTCGGCCGGCAGCCTGCAGGTGCGCGCCTACGTGCGCCGGGTCGATCTCTGGAACGGCCGCCAGCCCTCGCGCTGGAACCTGCCGGCGCGGCTGGCGATCAAGCGCAACAGCGTGCTGGCCACCGTCACGCCGGGGCAGGGCACCAGCACCGTCACCCTGCTGTTCGAACCCGATGCCGGCTGGTGGGCCGACCTGCTGGCGCTGGACGAGGGCAGCAACTTCGAGAACGCCGAAGCGGTCACCCGCGCGATCAGCCGCCGCGTCGCCGACCAGCGCCGCGATGAACAGGCCGCAGCCGAACAGACCCAGGTGGAAAAGGAACTGTCGGTGGCGCGCCTGAACCTGCTGCACGCGCAGGTGGAACCGCACTTCCTGTACAACACGCTGGCCAACGCGCAGGTACTGACCCGCACCGATCCGGCGCGCGCCGAGCAGATGCTCGGCCATCTGATCCAGTACCTGCGCAGTTCGCTGCCGCAGGTGGACGAATCGGTGTCGACGCTGGGCGTGGAACTGGAACGCACCCGGGCCTACCTGGAGATCCTGCGCATCCGCATGGGCGCACGCCTGGCAGTGGAAGTGCAGGTACCCAACGAACTGCACGGCGTGCACCTGCCGGCGATGGCGCTGCAGACGCTGGTGGAAAACGCGATCAAGCACGGCCTGGAACCCAAGCCCGGCGGTGGCACGATCTGGATCCTGGCGCGCGGCTTCGATGACCACGTAACGGTAACCGTGGCCGACGATGGCCTCGGCTTCGGCCAGGGCACCAGCGGTACCGGCATCGGCCTGAAAAACCTGCGCGAGCGCCTGCGCCTGACCTGCGGTGAGCAGGCCGGGGTGGCGATCGTCGCCAACTTCCCCAGCGGCGTGGCCGCGACCATGACCCTGCCGCAGTCGCACAAGGAGCGCAGCCATGCCGCTTGAAGCCCTGATCGCCGAAGATGAGGAACTGCTGCGGCAGTCACTGGTGGAGCAGCTGGGCCGGCTGTGGCCGGACCTCAAGCTGGTGGCCGAGTGCGAGGACGGTGCCAGCGCGCTGGAGCAGCTGGCCGAGACGCAGCCGGATATCGCTTTTCTCGACATCCGCATGCCTGGCATCAGCGGCATCGAAGTCGCGCGCTCGCTGTCCGAACTGAGCCCGCGCACCCAGGTAGTGTTCGTCACCGCTTACGACCAGTACGCCATCGACGCATTCGAGCAGGGCGCGATGGATTACCTGTTGAAGCCGGTCAGCGATGAGCGCCTTCTGGCCACCCGCGAGCGCATCCTGTCGCGGCTGCCATCAACGCGCCAGGACGATGCCGTGCTGGAGCGCCTGCTGCAGCGGCTGGGCCCATCGCAGGGTGCCGCGGAGCGCCCGCCACTGGCCTGGATCACCGCCAGCAACGGCCGCGAGACGCAGCTGATCATGCTGGAAGACGTGGTCTACTTCCGCGCCGACAACAAGTACACCACCGTGGTCACCGCCGCCGGCGAAAGCCTGCTGCGCACACCGTTGCGCGAGCTGCTGGAAGTGCTCGATCCGCAGCACTTCCGCCAGATCCATCGTTCGACCATCGTCAACATGAAGGCGGTGGCGGCAGTGAGCCGCGACGACACCGGGCGTGGCGTGCTGCGCCTGCGCGGGCGTACGGAGACGCTGGTGGTCAGCCAGCCGTTCATGAGCCTGTTCCGCGGCATGTAGCCGCAGCTGCATCCCTTGCACCGAGGAATGAACATGCCCCGTCTGTTGATTGCGTGCGTCGTCCTGCTGGCGCTGGCCGGCTGCGAAAAGTCCCGCAACACCTCGATCACCCGCACCCAGGCCAACGGCGTGGATACGCTGTACAGCAAGGGCACCGTCGTCGATGGCGAGGCACGCTTCCAGTGCATTGCCAGCAGCAGTGGCGCCTGCCACTACCTGGTGCTTGATCCGGCCTGCAGCCCCGATGCCGCGTGCGCGACACCGCCGCTGCGCCGGTTCGCGGTTGCGGCAGGCAGGACCGAGGCCATGCGTGGCCTGCCCGACGGCTTCCGCCAGTGCGTCAGCCAAGACCCCATAGAACACTGCCACCGTGAGTGATCACGGTGGCAGTGTGGGTCCCCCCGCTTCCCTGAAGGGTCAGTAGGCAGGTTGCAGCGTCAGGTCGTGATGGTGCTCGGTCTCGCCCACATGGTTGAGGCGACCGACCAGTTCGGAGTGCTGCTTCATCCGACCGATCTCGGTCATGATGCGGATGTCCTCGTGGCGCAGTTCGCGCTTGGCGGTGACCGCCTGCTTGTAGTCCAGCACTTCCGGGTAGTGCTCGGCCAGGTCCAGTGCCTCGGCGACATGCTCGACGCTGTCAGCCTTGGAGCTGATGCGGGCGCGGCTGTTGAAGGCCTTCATCCAGCGCTCGAAACCGGCGGTACGGTCGAACATGTTGGCCATGAACCAGATCACGAACAGGATCGAGATCCACGAGCCGAACACCACGACCACGCGGGTGAAGGTGATGTGGTAATCGTCGCGCCACAGGTAGTTGGTGATCAGGCCGAGGATCAGCAGCGACGCCGCCTGCCAGCCGACGATCGAGGCGATCAGCCACTGGCACTTGGCCTGGGCCAGCACAGCCACTTCATCGCGGATCTGCTGCTCGCTGAGGCTGCGCCAGTGCGCGACCTGTTTCTCGAACGGGCTGCTGTAGAGCTCGTTGTCGCGAAGCAGTAGTCCCAAACCCTTGAACAAAGCAATCATGGCTGGCTCCTTGTGGAACGTGCGTCGATCAGCGTTGGACGGTGTGGCGGGTTCAGTTCTAGCACTTCCAGCGAGCCGTGCAATGGGCGGAATGCCAAGCGGCGTAAGGGTTTTGTCTGAATGGGTGAATCCTGCTGCGTCGCAGCATTGCGGTCGCAGCCTGCGACAGGATGTCGCAGGGTGAAACGTGCTGCGGCCGCACATGAAACCGTGGCTGAGTGCGGAGACTCGCCGCCGCCGTCGTGATCGCCGAGAATCGGAGCCAACCGCGCAAGATGCGACTGTTCTTCCGCCTTTCCTGGACCTGTGATGCCGGCTCTGCTGCAGCGACTCTCCCGCCCCGTGACTGCGCCGATCCGGCGCTGGGTATTGGAGGCCTTTCCACGTGGCCAGAGCGGCATTGATTACGACCATCCGCAGGGCGACCCGGGCTGGTTCGGCCCGGACAGCGTCACCTGGCGGCTGCACGCCGAATTCCCCTCGATGCTGGCCGGTGGCCTGTGTGCGCTGATGCTGCAGACCCTGCACCCGCGCGCGCTGGCCGGGGTCTACGACCACTCCAATTTCCGTCAGGACCTGGTGGGTCGCCTGCGCCGCACCACGGCCTTCGTTGCCGGCACCAGCTATGCGCCCAGCGGCGAGGTGGAGGCCCTGGTGGCCAAGGTGCGCCGCATCCATGCGCAGATCCGCGGGCAGACCGGGCAGGGCGAGCCCTACGCAGCCGACGATCCGCAACTGCTGACCTGGGTGCATGTGACCGAGGCCTTCGGTTTCCTGCAGGGCTTCCGCCGTTACGGGCGCGAGGTGCCGGCGCACATCGCTGATCGTTACTACGACGAATACCGCTGCGTGGCCGAGGCACTGGGCGCGGTGGATGTGCCGCGCAGCGAAGCGGAAGTGGCAGCGTACTTCTGCGCGCGGCAGCCGGAGCTGCGCGTGGATGAGCGATCGCGCGAGGTGCTGGAGGTGCTGTCCGGCGTGCGCCTGCCGGTACCGGTGCCGGGGCTGTCACGCGAAGTATTCCTGGGTGCAGGCGCGGCACTGCTGCCGGACTGGGCCGAAGGCATGCTTGAACGCAGTGGCCGTCAGCGCGCGCAGGCCGCCGCGTCGGCGAAGCTGATGCAGGGCATGGCGCCGCTGTTCCGCCGCGCATTGCCCGATGGCCTGGCCAGCCGCGCCTGCGCGCGCATGGGCGTGCCGGTGGCGGTGTTGCGCGAGTGGCCCGAATCACTGCGGTAGGTGCCAACCTTGGTTGGCACGCATTTCGCGGTGCGTCATCCACGCATGGCGTGGATCTACTGACACCGTGGTTTTGGTAGGTGCCAACCTTGGTTGGCACGCATTTCGCGCGGTGCCGCAGAAGCGCCAACCAAGGCCGGCACCCACCAGAGCGAGGCATGTGCCGGCCAAGGTCGGTCGCTACCGGCAAATGAAACGGGCGCCTCGCGGCGCCCGTTCCGGTTACATCACCACACCTTGACCCGCTTGTCCGGGGCCAGGTACAGCTTCTGGCCTTCCTTCACTTCGAACGCCGGGTACCAGGCGTCGATGTTGCGCACGGTCAGTGCGCGGAACTGGCCCGGTGCATGCACATCGGTCAGCAGCGAATTGCGCAGCGCCTGCTCGCGGCTCTTGCTGCGCCACGCCTGGGCGAAGCCGAGGAAGAAGCGCTGGTCCGGGGTGAAGCCTTCCAGGGTCTGGCCCGGCTTGCCCTGCAGCGACAGCTGGTAGGCATCGTAGGCGGTACCCAGGCCAGCCACGTCGGCGATGTTCTCGCCCAGGGTCAGCTTGCCGTTCACATGCACGCCGGGGAACGGCTCGTAGCTGCTGAACTGCGCGGCCAGCGCATCACCGGCAGCGTTGAACTGCTTCAGGTCCTCGGCGGTCCACCAGTTGTGCAGCTTGCCGGTTTCGTCGAACAGCGCGCCGGCGTTGTCGAAGCCGTGGCTGATCTCGTGGCCGATCACCGCACCGATCGCGCCGTAGTTCACCGCGTCGTCGGCAGCACCGTCGAAGAACGGCGGCTGCAGGATCGCGGCCGGGAACACAAGGCGGTTTTCCAGCGGCACGTTCATCGCATTGATGGTCTGCGGCAGCATCGCCCACTCGCTGTGGTCGACCGGCTTGCCCAGCTTGGCGATGTTGCGCTGGTACTCGAACAGCTCGGCGCGCTGTGCATTGCCCAGCGGGTCATCACGGCGGATCTCAAGGCCCGTGTAGTCGCGCCACTTCTCCGGATAGCCCATGCCCACGGTCAGGCCGGTGACCTTGGCCTTGGCATGCGCCTTGGTCTGCGGCGACATCCACGACAGCGCGTCGATGCGCTTGGCGAAGGCGGTGATGATGTTCTTCGCCATCTCGTCCGCGCGTTCCTTGGTCCTGGCGTCGAAGTGCTTCTCGACATAGCGCTTGCCGATGGCTTCGCCGACCGCATGGTTGGCATCGTCCACCGCGCGCTTCCAGCGGTCGCTCTGCTGCGGCGTGCCGCTCAGCGCGGTGCCATGGAAGGCGAAGCGGGCATCGGCGAATTTCTTCGGCAGGTAAGCGGCGGCACGGTCCAGCGCGTGGAAGGCCAGGTAGTCCTTCCAGGCGTCCAGCGGCTCGGTGGCGACCAGCTTGGACAGGCCGGCCACGGCCTTGGGCTGCCACACGATGAAGTCCTGCTGGTTGCCCAGCGCGGCCGCATCGAGGAAGGCGTTCCAGTCCATGCCCGGTGCCTTGGCATTGAAGTCGGCCTGGGTCCAGGGGTTGGCACCCTTGGTCACGTCGTTGGTTTCTTCCTGGGTGGCATGCGCCTGCGCGATCTTGGTCTCCAGCGCGAGGATGCGCTGCGCCTTGCCGGCCGGGTCGGCGACGCCGGCCAGCTGCAGCATCTGCGCGATGTAGGCCTGGTACTGCTTGCGCAGCTCGGCCATGCGGCCATCGCCCAGGTAGAAATCACGGTCGGGCATGCCCAGGCCGCCCTGCACCAGGTACGGCGCAGTGCGGTCCGGCTGCAGCATGTCCACCGACACCCACAGGCCGAACAGGCGGTCGGTGTAGAAGTTGGTGGCATTGAGCAGGTCGACGTCGGCGCGCACGTCGCCGCCAAGGGCGCGGGCCAGACCGGCCTTGTCGGCGATCGCATCGATGGCCTTCAGCTGCGGCTGCACCGGCGCGAGACCGTGCTGCTCGATGCCGGCTTCGTCCATGTAGGCGGCGTAGTAGTCGCCGATCAGCTTGTCGTCACCGCTGGCCTGGGTGTTGCCGGCCGCCCCTTCCAGGATGGCGCGGGTGTCGGCCAGGGTCTTCTCGGCAATGACATTGAAGCTGCCGAAGCGCGAGCGGTCGGCCGGAATCTCGGTGTTCTTCACCCAGGTGCCGTTGGCGAAGCCGAAGAAGTCATCGCCGGCAGCGATGCTGCGGTCCATGCCGCTGGCATCGAAGCCGAAACTGCCCAGCATCGGCTTGGCCGCAGCGGGGGCGGCATCGGCCGGCGCGGTGGCACCGGCGGCCGGATCGGCCGGGCGGTCACAGGCGGCCAGGGACAGGCTGGCAACAATGGCCAGCGCCAGGGTGGGACGGCGCAGCTTGGACATGGACTTCTCTTGCAGCGGAAAACCCCAAGTCTAATCCGCTCCGGTGCCACTGGCCGCCCCCGTCAGGGGCCCGCCCTGTGCAGGATCTGGCTGAACGCGCAGACGCGATCTTCACGCCGTCACCGGGCTGGTGCATGCTGGACCCTGGAGCCCTGCGTGGACACGGGGAGGTGGCCATGCAGGACGGGGTCAGGCGTCAAGAATGGCGTCCGCCGGCCGTTGAGGTCGGGGACGTGGAGGATTCGTTCGCGCATGAAGCCAGCCGACTGCACAAGGAAGATCAACCGATGCCCGCGCTGAAACGGGCGTTGGCCCGGCCGCTGCGCGCCATCACCTGGGGCGGTGTGCTGCTGGGCGTACTGCTGGTGACCGGCCTGACCCTCATGCTGGTCAATGACCACCACCGCCGCCTGGAAGCGGCGCAGCGGCAGAGCCGGGCGCTGGCGGTGGGCAGCGAGCGCCTGCTGGCGCTGGAGCTGCGCAACCTGGAGCGGGCCATGACCGGCATCGCTGCCGACGCCGCCGAGGTGTTCCGCAGCGTGCCGGCACAGGCGCCGGCCTTGCTGGATGCCTCCATCAGCGGCGTGCTGCGGCGGCATGCCGAGCTGCACAGCATTGTCGTGCTCGACAGCTATGGCCGACCGCTGACGGCCGGCAAGGGCGACCTGCAGCTGCCGCTGTGGACCGATCCGCAACGCCGTGGCCTGGGCAGTGCGCTCTACATCGGCCCGCCGCAGCGGGCCAGCGATGGCGGCTGGGTGGTCCCGCTGGCGCTGCCGATGGCCGGTGAACGCTGGCTGCTGGCGCGGCTGCGCTGTGGCGAATTGCAACGCATCGTTGGCGGCCTCGATGTCGGCCCCAACGGCCTGGTCTCGATCAGTGATGCCGAGGGTTACATGCTGGCCCGCGTACCCGATCCGCACGGCACGGTCGGCCGTCGCTACGACCTGCCGCGCCGTGACCTGCTCGGCAAGCAGGCCGTGGTCGAGCTGGGCAGCCTGCCCGGCGCCGTCGACGGCGTGCCGCGCATCATCACCATCAGCACGCTGGAACGCAGCCCGCTGGCGGTACAGGTCGGCTTGGCCGACGAGGACGTGCTGGCGCCGTGGTGGCCGTACCTGCAGGCGTCGGTGGCGATCGTACTGGCCTATATCGCGGTGTTGCTGGTGCTGCTGTACGCCGTGCGCCGCAGCACCCGCAGCCAGCAGGCAATGGCCGAGGAGCTGAAGACGGGCCATGCCGAGCTGCGTCTTGCGCACCAGGTCGGTCGTGTCTGCACCTGGTACGTGGATGAGGACGCCGCACTGCTGCGCTGGTCGCCGCTGGCGCGCGAGATCTTTGGTGTGCAGACCGATGCCTTGCCGGTTGCCGATTTCTTTGCACGGGTGCATCGCGATGACGCGGCGCGCCTGCAGCAGGCCTTTGACCAGGCCTTTGCCGGCAGCGCCGTGCTCGACCAGGTGTTCCGCCTGGTATTGCCCGGGGGCGAGGTGCGCTGGGTAGGCGCGCGCGGGCAGCGGGTGGAAGTGGCCGACAGCGAGCGGCGCATGATCGGTGCGCTGACCGATCTGAGCGAGCGTTACCAGGCGCGCGAGCAGGTGAGCGAGGTGGAACGCCGCTTCCGCCTGCTGTTCGACCGCAATCCGGCGCCGTTCTGGGTGTTCGACCCGGATACGTTGCGCTTCATCGAGGTCAACGACGCCGCGGTGCGCCAGTATGGCTACAGCCGCGACGAGTTCCTGGCGATGAGCATCCTCGACATCCGCCCGCGCGAAGGCTGGGATGAAGTAAAGGGCGCGATTGCCAAGGCCCGCGTCGGCGAGCTGCAGGACGCCACCGTGCGGTTGCATCGGCGCAAGGATGGCAGCGTGTTCGAAGTGCGCGCACACCTGTCCAGGCTCGATTTCGACGGCCAGCCCGCATGCCTGGTGCTGGCCGAGGATGTCAGCGAACGGCTGGCCTACGAGCGTGACCTGGCCTACCAGGCGCGGCACAACCCGGCCACCGGCCTGCTCAATGTGCGCGCGCTGACCGGGCAGCTGGACGAGCAGGACGAGGGCTACACCATCGCCTTCGTGCAGCTGCGCGGCCTGCAGCTGGTGGCCGATACGCTGGGCCGCGAGATCGGCGATGCGGTGCTGCAGTCGATGGCGACCCGGCTTGGTGGCCTGGGCGCGCGCTGTGGCACGCTGGCATTCCAGCCGGCGGAGGACTTCGTGTTCGCCATCGGTGCCGAGCACGATACCCAGCGCGTGCTGGACGACCTGCTGCAGATCGTGTCGGCGCCGATGCGCGGCAAGGATTCACTGCACCAGTTCGAACCGCGTATCGGTGTGGCCGTGCACATCGCCGGTGACGGCCACAGTGCCGAGCAGGTGATCGGCATGGCCGCGCAGGCCGCGCACGCGGCGCGGGCCGAAGGCAGCGTGGTGGTCTGGTTCGATGCGGCGGTGACCACACGGCTGGCCGACCGGCTGCGCCTGGCCGGGCGCATCCATGCCGCCATCGATAACGAATTCCAGCTGTATTTCCAGCCGATCCGGCATGCCAGCGATGGCAGCCCGGCGGCACTGGAAGCACTGCTGCGCTGGCCGCAGGCCGACGGCAGCTTCATCCCGCCCAACGAGTTCATCCAGCTGTGCGAGGAAACCGGACTGATCCTGGCGCTGGGCCGCTGGGTGATCCGCGCGGCGGCGAAGGCGCAGCGCCGGCTGGTCGAGGCCGGTTGGGGCGAGCTGCCGATCGCGGTCAACGTGTCTGCCGTGCAGTTCTTCAACAGCGACCTGGTGGCCGAATTCACCCGTGCGCAGCAGGACTTCGGCCTGGCCCGCGGTGCGCTGCACGTGGAGCTGACCGAGAGCAGCCTGATGCGCAAGCCGGCGCAGGCGATGCAGACCATGCAGCGCCTGCACGAGCAGGGCATCAGTGTGTCGCTGGATGATTTCGGCACCGGCTATTCCAGCATGTCCTACCTGCAGCACCTGCCGCTGGACATCCTGAAGATCGACCGCAGCTTCGTCGCCGACGTGGAAACCAATCCGCGCAATGCCTCGATCTGCCGCGCGCTGTTGTCGCTGGGCCACAGCATGGGCCTGACCATCATCGCCGAAGGCGTGGAAACGCCGGGGCAGCTGGACTGGCTGGCTGCGCACGGCTGTGACCAGGTGCAGGGCTATCTGTTGGGGCGGCCGGCGCCGCTGGAACAGATCATCGACGCACTGGATGAAGTCGCTGCCTGAGTGGGTTTCGTATTTGCCGGCCAGCGGCCGGCAAACGCCCGACCGAAACACGACGGTAGTGCCGGCCGCTGGCCGGCAAACGCCAGACCGAAACATGACGGTAGTGCCGGCCGCTGGCCGGCAAACGCCAGACTCGGCTACACCCCGGTGTCCACCAGGTGGTCGATGAAACTGCGCACCTTCGGTGCCAGGTGGCTGCGGCTGGTGTAAACCGCGAAAATGCCGATCGGCGAGGCCTCCCATTCCGGTAGCACGCGCACCAGGCGGCCATCGGCCAGCGCGTCTTCCAGCAGGAAATCCGGCTGCAGGATCACGCCCATGCCGGCGATCGCCGCTTCACGCAGCACGTCGCCGTTGTTGGCGTGCAGCAGGCTGCTCACCGCCACCTTCACTTCGCCGCCGGGGCCCTGCAGCGGCCAATGGTCGCCCGCGGCCCAGTAGCTGTAGCTCAGGCATGCGTGACCTTGCAGGTCCTGCGGCGTCTGTGGCGTACCGCGTTTGGCCAGGTAGTCCGGCGCAGCGCACAGGCTCACCCGCGATTCGCCCAGGCGGCGGGCGATCAGGGTCGGGCCCGGCTCGCGGGTGATGCGGATGGCCACGTCGTAGCCTTCCTCGACCATGTCCACCAGGCGGTCGGACAGGGCCAGGTCCAGTTCCACCTGCGGGAAGCGTTCGCGGTAGCTGGCCAGCAGTGGGCCGAGACGGGCGATGCCCCAGCTGACCGGTGCGTTGATGCGCAGCGTGCCGGAGGGCTCCAGCGCCTGCGCGCCGATGCTGGCCTCCAGTGCGTCGAACTCGGCCAGCAGGCGCACGCATTGGGCGTAGTAGGCGGCGCCGGTGCTGGTCGGGCTGACCCGCCGCGTGGTGCGGTGGAGCAGGCGGGTGGACAGGCGCTTTTCCAGCGCGGCGACCTGGCGGGTGACGCCAGCAGTGGACATGTCCAGGGCCTGGGCGGCGGCGCTGAAGCCATTGCGCTCGACCACCGCCACGAACACGCGCATCGCCTCGAGGGTATCCATTGTTGCGCCTTTTGAAATAAATACGGTCAATCGATCGTATTTATCGGCCCGTGAAGGCGCAATAACCTGTGCCCACTCCCTTCAAGGTGCTTTGCCATGCACACCACGACAGCTTCTGTTTCGCCGCTGGCCCCATACGGCGCCACCCTGCTGCGCCTGGCCCTGGGCGTGCTGTTCCTGGTCCATGCGCTGACCAAGCTGCTGGTATTCACCCCGGCCGGTACGGCGGCGTTCTTCGAGTCGCTGGGCCTGCCCGGCGTACTCGGCTACCTCACCATCGGTGTCGAACTGGTGATCACCGCCGCGCTCCTGCTGGGCGTCTATGCGCGCTGGGTGGGTCTGGTCGGCGTACCGCTGCTGCTGGGCACCATCGTTACCGTGCACGGTGCCAACGGCTTCGGTTTCGCCAATGCCGGCGGCGGCTGGGAATACCCGGCGTTCTGGGCGCTGGCGCTGGTGGTGCTGTTCCTGGTCGGCGATGGCAAGTGGACCCTGCGTTCGCGCTGATCGCCGCCTGACCCTGCAACTGGAGAATTCCATGTCCCGCCTGCCTTCGCTGTACATCTCCCATGGTTCGCCGATGACCGCCCTGCATCCGGGCCAGGTCGGTGTGCGCCTGGCCGAGCTGGCGCGCGACCTGCCGACGCCGCGTGCCATCGTGATGGCCTCGGCGCACTGGCTGGGCCGGCAACCGCTGGTCGGCGCGCACCCGCAGCCGCCCACCATCCACGACTTCGGTGGCTTCCCGCGCGCGCTGTTCGAACTGCAGTACCCGGCGCCGGGTGATCCGGCGCTGGCCGAAGAGGTGGCCGGCCGCATCGCCGCCGCCGGCCTGCCGGTGGCACTCGATCCGCAGCGTGGCCTCGACCATGGCGCGTGGGTGCCGCTGCGGCTGCTGCGCCCCCAGGCCGACATCCCGGTGGTACCGCTGTCGATCCAGCCGCTGCTCGGCCCGGAGCACCAGTTCGCGCTGGGCCGCGCGCTGGCGCCACTGCGCGAGCAGGGCGTGCTGCTGGTCGGCTCGGGCAGCATCACCCACAACCTGCACGACTGGGGCGACTACCAGGACGGCAAGGAAGCGCCGTACGTGCGGCCCTTCATCGAGTGGGTGGAGCAGCGCCTGGCCGCCGATGACCGCCAGGCCCTGCTCGATTACCGCCGGCAGGCGCCGTTCGCCGAACGTGCGCATCCGACTGACGAGCACCTGCTGCCGCTGTTCTTCGCGATGGGCGCGGCCGGCGAGGGCGGTTTCGGTGCACGCCGCATCGACGCCGGCATCGATGCCGGCTTCCTCGCCATGGATCTGTACCGCTTCGACGGGGCATGAGCCGGGGCTGACGCGCGGCGGCCCCGGCCGTCGCGGTCATGGCCGCATGTGGTAGTTTTTTCCGGGTTTCCGGCGCTGGCCCTCGAGCCTCCCCGCGCGCCGCTTCCTGGAAGAAGCATGCATACCATTGAAGTCGTCCTGGCGATGCTGGTGGCCGTTGTCGCCAGCGGCTACCTGGTTCGCGTCCTCCCGTTCTCGTTGCCGCTGCCGCTGGTCCAGATCGGCCTAGGCGCGGTGATCGCCGGGGTGTTCAACCGCGGCCATGCGCTGGAGCCGGAGGTGTTCTTCCTGCTGTTCCTGCCGCCGCTGCTGTTCCTGGATGGCTGGCGCATCCCCAAGCAGGGCCTGTTCCGCGACAAGGGCGCGATCCTCGAACTGGCGTTCGGCCTGGTGGTGTTCACCGTGATCGGCGCCGGCCTGCTGATCCACTGGATGATTCCGGTGATGCCGCTGGCGGTGTGCTTCGCGCTGGCGGCCATCGTCTCGCCGACCGACCCGGTAGCGGTCGGGGCGATCGCCTCCAAGGCACCGATCCCGAAGCGGCTGATGCACATCCTGGAAGGCGAGTCGCTGCTCAATGATGCGTCCGGCCTGGTGTGCTTCCGCTTCGCAGTGGCGGCGGTGATGACCGGCTCCTTCTCGCTGGCCACGGCCTCGCTGACCTTCCTGTGGGTGGCGGTGGCCGGCCTTGCCGTGGGCGTGGCGGTCACCCTGGGCGTATCCACGTTCCAGCGCTGGTTGTGGCGCCGCTTCGGCGAGGAGCCGGGTGCGGCGATGCTGGTCAACCTGCTGATCCCGTTCGCGGCGTATCTGCTGGCCGAAGAAATCCATGCCTCGGGCATCCTCGCCGCCGTGGCGGCCGGAATCGCGATGAGCTACGTGGAGCTGACTGGCCGAGTCTCCGGCAGCATGCGCGTGCAGCGTGCAGGCGTCTGGAACATGCTGCAGTTCAGCTTCAACGGCATCATGTTCGTGCTGCTGGGCGAGCAGCTGCCGGGCATCGTCGAACGCGCCACCACCACCATGAACGAGTCCGGCCACCAGAGTGCGTGGTGGCTGGTGGTGTACGTGGTGGTGATCAACCTGGCGTTGATCACGTTGCGCCTGTTGTGGGTATGGCTGTCGCTGCGCTGGAACCTGCTGCGCGCGCGTCGCCGTGGCCTGGAGCGGGGCGAGGCACCGAACTGGCGCATCGTGGTGGCGACCTCGGTGGCCGGCGTGCGCGGCGCGATCACCCTGGCCGGTGTGTTGACCCTGCCGCTGTTCCTGCCCGATGGCAGTGCGTTCCCGGCACGCGACCTGGTGATCTTCCTGGCGGCGGCGGTGATCCTGTTCTCGCTGATCGGCGCCAGCGTGGCGCTGCCGCAGCTGTTGAAAGGCCTGCAGCTGCCTGCCGATTCGGGCGAGCGCAAGGAAGAGGACCTGGCACGCAAGCTGTCCTCCAAGGCGGCGCTGGCCGGGGTCGAACGCATGCGCCAGCAGCTGGTGATGAACCAGAACACCGAGAACGTGCAGCTGTACAACGACGCCGCCTCGCGGGTGAGCCTGCTGTACCAGCGGCACCTGGAGAAGGACAACGACGGGCCCGACGTGGACCCGGAGAAGGTGCGGCGCATGGAACTGGGTTACCGCCAGCTGCGCAGTGCCGGCCTCAATGCCGAGCGCGAGGAGCTGTTCCGGTTGACCCGGCGCGGAGTGATCTCCGATGAGATCTCGCGGCGCCTGATCCGCAACCTGGACCTGCTGGAATCGCGCAAGCGCGAATGACGCTGTGGCCGGGTGCCGTTGATCGGGGGCAGATTCCTTTCCGAAGGAAAGGAATCTGAACCCAGGATCCGGGAGCCGTGCTTATTCCGGCTTCGTTTCCAGGAAATACGCCTCGACCTTGCCCTTGACCTTGATGGTCATCGGGTTGCCGCGGCGGTCGCGGGCCTTGCCGGCCTGCACGCGGATCCAGCCTTCGCTGACCGAGTATTCCTCGACGTTGTCGCGCTCGACGTCGTTGAAACGCACGCCGACGCCGCGCTCCAGCGCCTGCGCATCATGGAAGGGGCTGGCCGGGTTGATCGCCAGGTGGTCGGGAGGGGTATCGCTCATCGCTTCATTCACAGTGACGGCCACCAAGGCCGGCTTCAGCGGCACAGGATAAACCGTAGAATGCCGGCCTGCCCCAGAGGAAGTTCCGCCATGCCCGACAACAGCGACTATTTCGACTTCGAGGAAGACGCCCACGATTTCGACGAGGACGATTTCGAGGCGCGCGTCTGGAACCTGCTGGTGCTGATCAACCCGGGCGACGAAGAGCTGGCCCTGCAGCAGTTCAACCGCTGGCGCGAGCATCTGGCCGAGGACGGGCAGCCGCTGGAAGCGGACAGTGACTGGGTGCCGGCACTGTTCACGGCCATCGCCTGGCAGTCCGGCTTCGAGGTCGAGCGCGATGACCTGGAATCGCTGCAGTCGGCGGTGAACGAGCTGTCGGCGCGCTTCAACCTGCAGCTGGATTGGGGCGGCGACCTGGATGACGAGGATTTCGCCGCCGATCTGGACGGCGTGCAGCTGATGTCCACTGCCTTCGACCGCCTGCGCGAGCACAACTACACGCTGTGGAGCGTCGATGCGGGTAGTGATGGCTTTACCGGCTGGATGGCGCTGACCCGCGACGACGATGCGCTGCTGGCGTTGTGTTCGCTGCTGAACCTGGAAGTGCGGCTGGGCAGCGACCCGTTCTGAGCAGGGCAGGTGGGGGCGGACCTTGGTCCATACCCACCACAGCAAGCGGTAGCCCCCAACGCCTGCCTATGGCCGGTACTGCGCCCTGGCGTTGGCGATGACCGCTTTGACCAGCTCACGGTCGGTGTGCCTGGAAATCGCCCGCGCACCGAGTGCGATCGCCTGCGCGCGCAGCTCGGCCGTGACATCGTAGTGGGCGCCGCTGGCCTTGTTCTGGAAGGCCCGCGGCGGGATGCCGAGCTGCGCCGCCATTGCGTGCAGCTCGGCCAGGGTGTCGGCCATCAGGTGTGCCCAGCGCTGTCCGCGCCAGGGATGCACCGCGTCATCGACGTAGACCGTCACCGCCGCAGCCGGTTCAGGCCTGCGGCTTGCTGTCGCTGTCAGCGGCCGGGGTGGCCTCGGCAGCGGCGTCTTCGGCCACGTCGGCCTCGGCGGCTTCGCCTTCCTCGCCCTCTTCGGCGTCGACGCCTTCGAACTCGGCGACCAGCTTGTCCAGGTACTCGTCAGCGGTCTGGCCAGCGTCGGCAGCCAGGGTGTCCAGCAGCTTCTGCAGCAGTTCGGAGTATTCCAGGTTGACCTTGCGGCCTTCCTTTTCCTGCACGTTGGCCAGGTGCTTGAGCATGGCCAGCATCGGCACCGGGTTCTCGGCGTTGCCCATGGTCTGGCCGCCGATGGCCAGCAGCCACTCACGGCCCTGCAGGCCGATGGCCGCGACCACCTGGCCGTCTTCACTGGTCAGCACGGCATGGTTCTGCACCTGCTGCTGGGCGTTCAGGCGGAGGAACGGGCGCTTGCCCTGCTGCTTCTTGCGCTTGTCGCGCTTGGCCTTGGAGGACTGGGACATGGGGTGGGTCACCTGAAAACGGAAAGACCGCCATTGTAGCGGCCGCACGCAGATGGGGTCAGATCCCTTTCCATGGAAAGGAATCTGACCCCTGTTCAATCAGCGCGCCACGGCGGGCGCGGCGGCCTCTGCCGGTGCCGGCCCCTGCGCGGCCTGCACGTCCGGGTCGGCACTGGGTGCCGACAGCCCCACCTGCGGCCCGGCGCCGGCCAGGGCCGCAGCTTCGGCGGCCTGGGTCATCACCACGATGCTGATGCGGCGGTTGATCGGGTTCTGCGGGTCGGCCTTGTCGAACAGCACCGACGAAGACAGGCCGACCACGCGGGTGATCTTGCTGTCCTCCAGGCCGCCATCCACCAGTGCGCGGCGTGCGGCGTTGGCACGATCGGCGCTCAGTTCCCAGTTGCCGTAACCGCGCGCAGCCGAATAAGCGGTGATGTCGGTGTGGCCGGTCAGGCTGATCCGGTTCGGTACGTGATTCAGGTAATTGGCCAGCTCGTGCAGGATCTGCTGCGTGTACGGCTTCAGCGTGGCGCTGCCGAGGTCGAACATCGGCCGGTTCTGCTTGTCCACGATCTGGATGCGCAGGCCTTCCGGGGTCAGGTCCAGCAGCAGCTGGTCCTTGAACGGCTCCAGTGCCTGGCTCTTGCTGATTGCTTCCTGCAGTTCCTTCATCAGTGCTTCCAGCTGCTGCTTGTCGCGCTGCTGCTGGTCCACCGGCTGTGGCACCGCTTCCTTCTGGTTCTGGAAGGGATCGTTGCTGCTGCCCCGCGAGATATCGGTGGCACCGCCCAGCTTGATCATCGAGGTGCTGGCGCCGCCCGGGCCGGCCATGCCGGGGGCCGGCGTGGCGTTCTGCCCGCTCAGCGGGCTGGGGTTGCGGAAATACTCGGATATGGCTGCACGGTCGTTCTTGTTCGTGGTGGCCATCAGCCACAACACCAGGAAGAACGCCATCATCGCGGTCACGAAGTCGGCATAGGCCACCTTCCACGAACCGCCATGATGGGCGGCGTGGCCGGCCTTTTTGACCCGGCGGACGATGACGGTGGGCTTGGTCTCGGCCATGGCTTACTTGACCGTCTTCAGGTGCTGCTCGAAATCGGAGAAGGCCGGGCGCACGTTCGACGGCAGCGTCTTGCGGGCGAATTCCAGCGCGATCTTCGGGTTGTAGCCGCGCAGGCAGGCCAGCAGGGCGGTCTTGACCGATTCGTAGATGCGGCTGTCCTGCTCGGCGCGGGCCTCCATCGCGGCCGCCATCGGGCCGACGAAGCCGTAGCCCAGCAGGATGCCGAGGAAGGTGCCGACCAGTGCGCCGGCCACGTGGCCACCGACCTCGACGATGTCGCCGCCGATCGAGCCCATGGTGATGACGATGCCCAGCACCGCCGCGACGATGCCGAAACCGGGCAGTCCGTCGGCGACCTTGGTCAGTACCTGCGACGGTGCCATCGCCTCGGCATGGTGCTTTTCCAGCTCCAGTTCCAGCAGCGGCTCCAGCTCATGCGGTTCGATGTTGCTGCCGATCATCAGGCGCAGGCAGTCGGTGATGAAGTCGATCAGGTGGTGGTCGGCCTGCACCTTGGGGTAGTTGCCGAACAGCGCGCTCTCGGCTGGCCGCTCGACATGGTCTTCCAGCGCCATGAAGCCTTCGCGGCGGGCCTTGTTGAGCAGTTCATAGAGCAGGCTGAGGACGTCGATGTAGTCCTGCTGCTTGTAGCGCGGGCCCTTGAACACGCCCACCATGGCCTGCAGGGTCTGCTTGACCGTCTTGGCCGGGGTACCGACCAGGAAGGCGCCGAGTGCGGCGCCGCCGATGATGACCAGTTCGTAGGGCTGCCAGAGGGCACCCAGGCGGCCGTGGGCACCGAGGTAGCCCCCGATCACGCTGATGATGACGACCAGGAATCCAACGATGATGAGCATGGGGCGACGCAAGGAGGGGGGATATCTCCTTGTCGGCCCGTCGCCCGGTTTTCTGAAGAGGGAATTCTGTGAAATCGGTCAGCGGGGTGTTTCAGCCCGCCACGCCGCTTTCTGCGCCGCCACGCTGCAACGGATCGGGCCAGGGCTCGCCATTGCCGGTGAACGAAAGTGAGACGGAGTTCAGGCAGTGGCGCTCGTAGGTGGGCGGCGGACCGTCCGGGAACACGTGGCCGAGGTGGCTGCCGCAGCGCGCGCAGGTGATCTCGGTGCGCACCATGCCATGGCTGGTATCGCGGATCTCGCGCACGTGCGCCGGGTCGAACGGGGCAAAGAAGCTGGGCCAGCCGGTGCCG
>DQIG01000160.1:0-500 GCA_003525885.1 Stenotrophomonas sp. | reverse complement strand
GAAGCTGGGCCAGCCGGTGCCGGAATCGAACTTGGTGCTGGAGCGGAACAGCGGCAGCGCACACAGCCGGCAGCAGTAGACACCCTCGCGCTTGTTGTCCAGGAATACGCCGCAGAACGGCGCCTCGGTGCCGTGCTGCAGCAGCACGCGGCGCTCCTCGCTGCTGAGGCCGGCGATCAGCGCCTCGGTCTGGGTGGCTGTGGGGGGCGTCAGGTCGAAGGCAGTCATGCCGGCTCTCCGTGGGGTCGATGGCCTGGGGATGCCGGAAAACGTGGGGGTCGCGGCGCCCGCTTGCAAGTGTGATGGCCGTTCATGGGCGGCACACAGGTGCAGGCGCAAGGTGAATGCGATCCACGCCGGAGCGTGCCATGAAACCGATCCTTCCCCTGCTGTTGATGGCCCTGTTGCCTGCATTGGCGCTGGCCCAGGTTCCCACCGCCGACCCGACCGCCACGCGCAGTGCGACCACCGTGGCGCCCGCGCCGGTGCCACCGCCGCCA
>DQIG01000161.1:2678-2819 GCA_003525885.1 Stenotrophomonas sp. | reverse complement strand
GGCGGCCGGGGCGACAGCGCCCTGCTCGCCTTCCACGCGCGGCTTGCGCGGGCCACGCGAACGGCGCTCGCCGCTGCGTTCACCGTCACGGCCACCGCGGCCACCACCACTGCCGGAACGGCCGCCACTGCGGCCACCGCC
>DQIG01000161.1:2142-2529 GCA_003525885.1 Stenotrophomonas sp. | reverse complement strand
GGCCGCCACTGCGGCCACCGCCACGGCGCTCTTCTTCGGCGGCGCGGGCTTCGCGTGCTTCACGGAAGATCTGGCCGACGCTTTCGTTGTCTTCGCCGTCCTCGCCCGCCACCGGGGCCGGGCGTTCCGGACGCGGCAGCGGCGTCAGCAGTTCCTTGGTGACCGGCTCGGACGGAATCTTCTGCTCGATGTAGGCCTCGATGTCCGGCAGGCCCATGGCGTAGCGTTCGCAGGCGAAGCTGATCGCATCACCCTCTTCACCCAGGCGCGCAGTACGGCCGATGCGATGCACGTAGTCTTCGGCGTCGAACGGCAGGTCGTAGTTGTAGACGTACTTGATGCCGTCGATGTGCAGGCCGCGCGCGGCCACATCGGTGGCCACCAGGA
>DQIG01000161.1:1532-1988 GCA_003525885.1 Stenotrophomonas sp. | reverse complement strand
ACATCGGTGGCCACCAGGATCTCCAGCTGGCCCTTCTGGAAGCGGTTGAGCAGGCTCTCACGCTTCTTCTGCGGCACGTCGCCGGACAGTACGCCGACGCGGTAGCCGGCCTTTTCCAGCGAGCGGGCAACGCGCTCGACGAACACCTTGGTGTTGACGAACACCATGGTCCGCGCGCCTTCGCTGCGCGACAGCAGGCCCAGCAGCAGCGGGATCTTCTCGTCGTCGGCCGGGAAGTAGATGCGCTGGCGAACGCGGGCAGCCGTGATGGTCTCGGCTTCGACCACCAGCTTCTGCGGCTCGTTCATGTGCTCGTAGGCCAGCTCCAGCACGCGATGGCTGAGGGTGGCGCTGAACAGCAGGGTCTGGCGGATGGTGCGTTCCGGCATGCGGCGCAGCAGGAAGCGGATGTCCTTGATGAAGCCCAGATCGAACATGCGGTCGGCTTCGTCCAGC
>DQIG01000161.1:0-1387 GCA_003525885.1 Stenotrophomonas sp. | reverse complement strand
CATGCGGTCGGCTTCGTCCAGCACGCAGATCTCGCAGGCGTGCAGCGAAACCACCTTGTGCTGCTTCACGTAGTCGATCAGGCGGCCCGGGGTGGCGATGATCACGTCCACGCCCTGCTGCAGCAGCTCGCGCTGCTTGTCGTAATCCACGCCGCCGTAGACCAGCGCGAAACGCAGGCCCAGGTCGGAACCGAACTTCACCGCATCCTTGTGGATCTGGATGGCCAGTTCACGGGTCGGGGCGAGGATCAGCGCGCGCGGATCTTCCGGCTTGCGGTCGGCCAGGGCCGGACGCGTCAGCAGGCGGTTCACGACAGCGACCAGGAAGGCCAGGGTCTTGCCGGTGCCGGTCTGGGCCTGGCCGGCAACATCACCACCGGGCAGCGCGACCGGCAGGGTCAGCGCCTGGATCGGGGTGCAGCGGGTGAATCCGGCTCCTTCAAGACCGGCCTGCAGGGCCGGATGCAGCTCGAAGGAGGAGAAGGTCAAATCGGTCAGCGGTTTGTCGCTCATGAGTCCGTCTTGGTATGGCCGCCGGCCCGTGGGGCGGCTGGCACTTCATCGTCTAGGGGCACCGTCGCAAACTGCGGCCCCTGCGGCGGGTTGGCAGGCTGGGACCACCCGGTCCGCACGCCGCACAATGGCCCAGTTTAACGCACTCGGGCCGGCAAACCGGAATGACCTGTCTCACAAAGTCAAGAGACGGCCCCCTTCACCCAGCCACACCGGACTTGAACGGCCCTGCCAGCGCCGCTGGTGTCGCCCACTGCCAGCCCCATGTACAGGAAGACAGTGAAATCCGGCACATACCGGACATCGAAGCGATCGCGATACGCTGGGTTCCAGCCGGCGCCTGTCCCCGCCCTGCGATAGGGGTACACTGCCGGCCGTGAGCGTCCAGGCATCCCGCCGAACGCACCGCGGCAGTGCGCCGCGAGGCAACGACGAGGGTCGCGCCACCGGGCATGGCCCAGTTCACCCACCTCCGGCATGGCCGGGTGCAATCCAAGACGAGAAACCAAGATGAGCGACAAGGTTGTACATGTCGGCGACGCCGACTTTGATAGCGCAGTGCTGAATTCCAAGGAACCGGTGCTGGTCGATTTCTGGGCCGAGTGGTGTGGCCCGTGCAAGATGATCGCCCCGGCGCTGGACGAACTGGCCGACGCCTACCAGGGCCGTGCCAAGATCGCCAAGGTCAACGTCGATCACAACCGTGCGCTGGCCGCCAAGTACCACGTGCGTTCGATTCCGTACCTGGTCGTGTTCAAGGACGGCGAGAAGGTCGGCGAGCAGATCGGTGCGGTGGGCAAGGCCCAGCTGGCCGGCCTGCTGGACAAGGCCCTGGCCTGATCCTGTGGTTCCCCGGCAGCCGCCGCCCGCGGCT
>DQIG01000163.1:2692-4408 GCA_003525885.1 Stenotrophomonas sp. | reverse complement strand
CGGTGCCGGTCTGGGCCTGGCCCAGCACGTCGCGGCCTTCCAGCATCGCCGGGATGGTGGCGGCCTGGATCGGCGACGGGGTTTCGTAGCCGATGGCGGTGACCGCCTGCATCACGGGCTCGGACAGGCCGAGCTGCGCAAACTGCAGCGGCGCTTGGGAATCTTGGGACATGGGGAACTCCGAAGGCACTGCCGTCTTCCTGGCAGTGCGATAAAAAAGGAATGGTCCGCGCTTTGGGCGCCCTTCTTATCGCGTGCCCTGGCGCTACTCGGTCGGAGGAGATTTCACTCGCTCAGAGCGGAATGATACCGCATTGATGCTGAACGAGGCGTACAGCTTTCCGTGCATGTGCCGTCATGCCCCGCGCTGGCGCACAATACGCGCCCTCTTCCCGGCCCGGCCACTGGCCCGCGCCCTCTTCCCAGGAACCCGCTCCATGCAGATTCTCGAATTCGACCTCGACGGTGACTACGTCGAACTCAAGCAGTTGCTGAAGCTGGCCGACCTGGTCACCAGCGGCGGCGAAGCCAAGATGGTCATCGGTGACGGCCAGGTGCGGGTCGATGGCGAAGTCGAACTGCGCAAGGCCTGCAAGATCCGCGCAGGCCAGGTGGTCGAGTTTGCCGACAGCCAGATCCGGGTGCTGGCCGCCGGCTGATCTGAAGCTGTTCAGGCCACACGCTGGGTCAGGTGCGAGGCAATCAGCTGCCTGAACGGTGCCACGCCCTGCGCCAGGCGCAGGCCGGCCGCCCGCAGCAGGCGCGCCGGACGGCGATCGTCGGTGTACAGGCTGGCGATCGCATTGGTGGCCTCGTACAGCGGCCGCGACGCCAGTCGATGACCGCGCTGGTAGCTGGCCAGCATGCCGGCGGCGGCAATGTCGGCACCGCGGCGCTGCTGCTCGACGATGCCCTGTGCCAGCCGCTGTGCGCTGGCCAGTCCCAGATTGAAGCCGTGCGCGGTGACCGGGTGCATGCCCACCGCAGCATCGCCGACCAGCGCCGAACGTTCGCCGACGAAGCGGTGCGCGTACACCCCCACCAGCGGATACGCCTGCGGCGTGGCCACCGGCTGCATCCGGCCAAGGCGATGCTCGAAGCAAGCACCGACGGCCTCACCAAAGGCCACCTCGTCCATCGCCAGCAATTCCTCGATCTGCCGCGGCGGCAGCGTGATCACCGCCGACGCCTGGCCCTCGTTGAGCGGCAGCAGTGCCATCGTGCGGCCATAGCCGAACCACTCCCAGGCGGTGTGGTGATGGTCGCGCTCGACCTGCATGCGGCAGACCAGCATCGACTTGCCGAAGTCCCGCATCTGCGCACCGATGCCAAGCATGCGGCGGGTGGCGGAGAAGCGGCTGTCAGCGGCAACCAGCAGGCGCGCATGCAATTGACTGCCGTCATCGAGCTTGACCACGTGGCCCTGCGCGTCGGCCTGCACGCCCAGCACCTTGCGCCCGTCGAATAGCTCCAGGCCGTCCTGGCCCTGCACGGCATCCCACGCGGCGCGGCGGATCAGATGGTTGGGCACCAGCCAACCCAGCGGTTGACCATCGACCTGGCTGCTGGCGAAAGTCAACGCGAACGGCGAACCGCCGTTCATCACTTTGGCATCGCGCAGTTCAGCGACTTCGGCCTGCGGCAGGCGCTGCCACAGCCCCAGCTGCTCCATGCTCTGCCGCGAGGCATGAGTCAGCGCGATCTCGCGGCCATCGA
>DQIG01000163.1:2403-2545 GCA_003525885.1 Stenotrophomonas sp. | reverse complement strand
AGCGCGATCTCGCGGCCATCGAAGGCGGCTTCGGCCAAGGCCTGGCGCGGCTGCACTTCGACCAGCCCGACCTGCAGCCCGCTGCCGACCAGCGCGCGCGCGAAGCACAGGCCTGCCGGTCCGGCGCCGACCACCACCACGT
>DQIG01000163.1:1390-2252 GCA_003525885.1 Stenotrophomonas sp. | reverse complement strand
CCGGCGCCGACCACCACCACGTCCATCCTGCGCATGCGCGCCTCCTGCCGTTGATTCAGTCCGGGCCAGCATAGCGCCACACACCTGACCGGCCTTGATCTGGATCAGGCCCGGGTCACAACAACGCGAACACCAGCGCCAGGATCGACAGCAGCGACACCAGCCACACCAGGCTGCGCATGTAGGGGACGCCTGCGGCATACAGCGGCAGATAGGCCACGCGTGCCCAGAAGTAGGCCTGCGCAGCCAGCGCCGTGGTGTCGTTGCCGCGCCCGGCCAGCACCACCGCGATCGCCGCGGCGGCGAAGAACGGGAAGGTTTCCAGGAAGTTGGCCTGGGCCCGCTGCAGGCGACCGGCGAGCGGGCTGACCGGCTTCGCTTCGCCATCACGTGCCGAAGCATTCCACTTCATCCCGCGCTCGCGGGTGACCACGGTGGAGGTGGCGAAGATGTAGACGAAGCCCAGCAGCACCGACCAGGCCAGCATTGTCAGTTCAGTTGCCATCGTTCATCTCCTCAAGGTGCCGACGCACGCAGGCTGTAACCGGCCAGGCGCCACACCTGGTCCTCGTCGAAACGGAACGAGACCAGCTCGCGCACCGGCTGCGCGCTGTTGGCGAATCGGGTCGGGAAGCTGACGTTGATGTACAGCCCTTCCGGCACCGCGGCGCCAGCGCTGTACTTGACCCGGGTGATGGTCGGCTGGCCACGCCCGGCCAGCGCGCCCAGGCGTGCGCGCTCGGTGGTCAACTGACTGACGAAGGCGGCCTTCGGCACTGCGCGGCGCGCGACGGCGGAGGCGCCATCCCACAATTCGCCGGCGCGGTTGGCATCAACCAGCTGCGCCGCCTTTACGGCGGCC
>DQIG01000163.1:0-1234 GCA_003525885.1 Stenotrophomonas sp. | reverse complement strand
CCTTTACGGCGGCCGCGCCCATTTCCGCGTCCTGCTTCTGCACCTGCGCCTGCTGCGCGGCGGTCAACGCCGGTGCGCCGGCCGTAGCTGGTTTCGCGGCCGCCGGCGATGCAGGAGCCGGGCGTGCCGGGGTCGGTGCAGGCGTGGCCGGCGCAGGTGCCTGCGCCAATGCGGTCAGGGGCAGCAGGGACAGCAGCAGGAGCACGCGCTTCATGGACACCGCCGGTTCTCGGGAAAGAACCGCAGTCTACGCCAGCGCAGTGAGCCGTTCGTCAGCGCGCGTGGGCGCTGCCTTCCACCGCTGCGGCATCGGCCTGCGCGGCAGGCGTGCCGGTGCCTGCCGGCGCCTGTTCGGCCACCGGCGGCGGCTCCGACGGTGCCGGTGGCAGCGTTGCCACATCGATCTCCGACAGCGGGCTTTCTTCCGGGCATACCGCATCCGGGAATCCGAAGCGTTGCTTCAACGCCTGGCCGCAGCTGTTGATCGACTCCATGTCGGCGCCTTCGCGCTTGCACTGTTGGTCGAAGGCGACCAGGAACGCGTCCTTGCGCTGCACGAAATCATCGCCGCAGGCGCGCATCTGCTTGATCCGTTCCAGATCGTCCTGCACTGCGTTGGTGCCATCCAGGCCGTACTGGCGCAGCTCGTCCGGCGTCAGCAGGCGCAGGCTGCGGTTGGGCACGGTCATCATCAGGTCGGCCACACCCACCGCCACGCCGTTGCGCTGCAGGTAGTCCTTCACGTTGTCGTAGACCTCGTGCAGCTCGCGGTTGAGTTCCGCGCGCGAGGTGGCCTTGGAGCTGATGCGCATCATGCGGTGGATGCCGACCTTGCCTGACAGCAGGCGATTGTCACCGGCGGCCAGCACGAACACGCAGGCGCTGTGGCAGATCGAGCCCTCGCGTACCCAGATGGTCCAGCCCGATTCACCGATGCTGTCACCGGCGACGATCGCCGATTCCACCTGGCCGCCGCTGGAATCCAGATCGAGGATGCGCTTGTGGATCTTCTGCTGGTCGGCGACCACGGCCAGTCGCCACATCATCTCGGCGAAGCCTGGATTGATCTTGCCGGCGTAGCGCACGCGCATCAGGCCACGTTCGGCGCACGGCGCCAGGGCCTGAGTGATCTGCTCGCGCTGCAGGCCTTCCAGCTCGACACCGTCGCCGGCATCGCCAGCATATTCCGTGCTGCAACTGACCCAGGCGCGGCCATTCTCCAGCTGCGCCTGCG